>CAZPMB010000006.1:0-19768 GCA_964587735.1 uncultured Candidatus Bathyarchaeia archaeon
TATAGCTAAATATTGAATATTATTCTAGTTATTATATCTCTTAATATAAGACTGCATAATTCTCCATAAACATCTTTTATTCATTTTACACCTCAGATTTTTACTTCACTCTCCTGAGGTGCTGAAAACTGGAGCTTTGGCCCTATCCGTGGTGGGTTCTTGGGCTCGTGAGCCTCACTGTGCTCATTGTGTTGTTGTTCGCTCTCTTTATGACATCCTTCAAGTTGGTCGGAAGAAGTCTCGGGTGGAGTAAGATGGAAGGCCGAGCTACCCCCAATATTGAACTCAACAGCATGGCTTCTTTCGAGCTGAACAATGCTTATCTCCAACCGACGCCAGGTCTGGCGGGAGGTTCTCCCCAATGGCTTAACACATGGGCGACGAGAATATTCGTTATGATAGTCCTCCAGTGTACTGCGTTATTCCTATTATCACAGTTTTCCGGTTTCCAAAGCCCCTTCTGGCTTGGTATAGCTCTCCAGGGATACACTTATGGCTCCGCATTCCTGTTTTACGCCTCTGGAGGAGACGAAAGGCAGTGAGTGCTAATATCCATAAACCCGATTTTACACTGAACTCCTCCGAAATACTTTTCAGAGCACCCTACAAGTAAATATTGGCGGGCGATGATGACTTTGCCCTTCTGACCTGTGATGAGGATCTTGAGTTTAGAGCCCGCCATAAACGATAATATTTAGGTATAACCTGATTTTCCTCACCGGAATCCATGGGACCTAAGCTAATGTGCAGCGAGCTTCAGGCTAGCGAGTGATTGGCAGTCCAATGTTTTTCATGAATTCCTGATAGTAATAATTGGTTATTATCTTTCCCTCAACCATCATCCTGATGCATTTTGCATCTTTACCGAAAAGGGTTTCAAGCTTATCTGTGAAGTAAACCGGGTCGAAATCCGTATTGTTCTTAGTGTCGACTTCGAGCGAGCTCTCTAGGACCTGTGCTATCTGATTGCCGAACACCATCTCGAGAATCTCCCTGATGCTCTCAAGAATCATCCTTCTGAGGTCCAAAGGGCTCATTTTGCTGTCCCTCTCTAAGGACCTGATGAACTCTTCGAATCCCCCTTTACCGAAGACACCAATCATCTGCCCCCAACACATCCTCCTGACAACTTTTTTTAAACAACTAAATCAACAACAAATTATTAATATTTTTGTTGTTTTGTTATTTTTGCTCTTTGAGCAGGAGGTGTAACGTGTTGAGGAAGAAGACGGTCGCCTTCTTGGTTCTTCTGGTAGTCATGGCTAACGCCTTCTATGTCGTCTCTGAAACGCTAACTACCGCTCCCGTCGAGCCTTTTGGCCTATACAACTTCATCGAAGCCTTTGGCAAAACAGCCATAGCGTACGCTGATCCAGTTCCAGGAGGAGGAGGTTCAGGTGGTTGACAATTAAGAGATCAGAAAACTAATAAAAAGGGATTCAAACAATCTTGACGCCGATGGAGAGCAAAAGCATAGCAGACATCGATGCTAAAGTTCGCCAATCGTTTTCGATCTGGAAGAGAGTAGACAGGATCGATGTGGACATACTGGAGGGGCTTTCGCTTCTCGGACCGAGGAACCTCGCTCTTATTGCTGAACACCTTAGCATGCCGACAACAACGGTTCGCTACCGTGTCCGATGTATGCTGGAAGATTCAGTTCTATTTCTCCATCTCAACCCCTACCACACTTATTTGGGCCTCAAGAAGGCCTTGATTTTTGTTGAAGCTGTACCGGGGTTTGAGGACGCTCTTCTCGAATGCCTCAAAGTGAATGATTACTGGTTATTCCTGTGCCGTATATACGGCCCTTACGAAGGGTGCGGTGGCGTATGGACCATACCGATGGGAAGGGAAAAGGAGTTTAAGGAGTTCCTTCAACACTTGATGGATATCGAAGTAGCCAAGTCCATTGAAATAAACTGGACCACTTGTCACGAGGGTATCCCCGTAAGTGACCGCTGGTTCAACGCAAACGAAAAGATCTGGTCCTTTAACTGGGAAGAGTGGATAAAGGAAGTACAAACAATTGAAGGGGATATGCCTTGGACTTTGATTGAGCCAAGCAGCTGGCCAATAAAAGTCGATTACGAGGATCTGCTCATAATAAAAGAGCTTGAGATAGACGGAAAGGCTACTCTGACCAGCATCTCTAAAAAACTGAATATCCCGTTGGAGAAGCTGAAGTATCACTTTCGAGAACACGTCTCTAAAGGAAACATCATAGAGGGGTACCAGGTGGAAATATATCGCTTTCCATCGCTCGCATCCGAGTATCTCTTCTTCAAATTTGATTTTGACTCATACGACAAGCTGCGTAGATTCGCGCTGTCCCTAAAAGACAAGCCCTTTCCATTCCATATAGGCAAGGTCATCGGTGAGCTGGCCCTGACCACTCACATATACCTACCCAAATGGGAATTCAGGAAGTTCATAGCGACTTTATCCACCCTCATCAAGATAGGCGCTCTGAAAGGTTATAGGTATGTAATACAGGACATGTTCCAATGCTGGCGAGAGACAATCCCCTACCAGCATTTCAAGGACGGCAAATGGGAATACGATATTGAAGGACAGAAGGAAAAAATCAAAAAAATAATTGAAAGTGCCATTTGAATATCCCTCTTCCAAAAAAATCGAGATCCTCATTCCATAATCGAATTACTGGAAAAGTTCATAACCAACCTAAGTAAGCATCTCATGGTGCTCTGATGCCACTCGTTGAGATAAAATGGTTCAAGGGTAGGAACGACGCCACCAAGGCAAAGACCATCGAACTGGTGACGAAAGCCATCTGCGAAGGGTGTGGATGTTCCCCTGACGCGGTCACCGTAATCATCCAGGATATAGAAAAGGCGTCATGGGGCAAAGGCGGAAAACCTTCAACCTAACTTTTTTTTTATTATATGGTCTTCAAGGTTTTTTTCAGTTCCAATATGATTTTTTTCTTGCCCATCGCGGTGACATATGGTCCGAATCGCGGCCCTTGATCTTGGCCTATTAGTATCTTGTAGATCAGCTGGAAGAGAGCCTTGGGTCGCATACCCTCCGCCCTCGCCGCCTCGAACACAGAGCCTTGGTAACCATCCTCGTCCTTGGCCTGCTCCAGGAACTGGATAAGCCTCTTGACCGCCTTCGCCTCGACATGCGTCAGTTCGATGGTCTTTGACTTAACCTCACCGTAGTCCCTGACCCAGTTTATGGCATAGGCGATTCTCTGATCCAAACCCGAATCTCCGTTTTGCAGATACCCGTATGCTTCCAGCTTCTCCCTGATGTACTTGGCCTCGTCTCCCTTCGGGGAGACCTGGGCGAGGTTGATCATGAGGTTGTAGGGGACATGGGCGCTCGGGCCATCCGGTGGCTTCAGCATCCAGCAGTACTCATATAGGCCGACGAGCTTCGCCCGTTCCGACTCATCAGCCACCTTCTTCCTGCCAAAGTAGATGTCCTCCAGGTCGTCGAGCTCGTCCATGTGGGGCGGTATGCTGTCGACCGAGCCGGTCTTGGTCCCAGTAAACCGTTTGAAGAGTAGCAGGTTGAGTGACCGGGGAGAGCCATACAAGTACCAGACCTGGGGGGTGAAGACGTTGCCTGCGGACTTGGAGATCCTAGCGCCGCCCTTGTCGAGGAACAGCTCATACTGGGCGTGCATCGGGGGTTCATATCCCAGGATCTCGCGGCAGATGCGGTCGTTTACCCTGACCGAGTCGGCTATATCCTTGCCGTATGCCTCGAACCTGATGTCAAGTGCCTTCCACCTCGCAGCGAACTCCCCCTTCCAGGTGAGCTTGCCCTCCCCGGCGAGGACGTCCGCCTCTCCCTCGTGGCCGCAGCCCCCGAGCCACCTGCCCTTCACCTCCATACCCTGGCACCGATAGAGCACCTTGTGCTCCTCCGGGATGTACCTGTACGCATTTGTAGTGTATATCCTGCCACAGCTCTGACAGACCGCGAAGTACGGCAGGGTCTCCGTGTACTTCTCCTGGCCGAGCTCCTCCTTTATGATCTCCCCTATCCTATCCGCGTTCTCCATTATCTTGAGTATCTCATCGTTGAGGGTTCCGAGCTTGTATACCTCCGTGCCGGACATGAAGTGATACTCGGCTTCGCTGATATCCAAGGCCTCCAATAGTAGGGATGACATGTGTTCGCCGAAGCTGTTGTGACAGCCCCCGAAGACATCTGGGATGGATGTGACTGGGTATCCGAGCCACTTTTCCATCTCAACCGGCATGCCAGCGGGCACCTTCCTAAGGCCGTCCTTGTCGTCGCTGAAGGCAACGAGCTCTGCGTCATATCCCTGGACCTTGACGCCCATCGCGACCGCGTAGTTCCTAAGAGCATCTCCGAGGCTGCCTATGTGGGGGAAGCCCGATGCGCCGAGGCCGCTCTCGGTCCTGATAAGGTCCAGGCTACGGTCAAGCGACTCCTCCCTCCTAACTAGCTCAGCTGCCGCCTTGTCATACCATGTGCCGAGCCCGATGATGTCGGAGTTAGAGCTGTGTCCCATTTTATTCATTTTTCAGGCCACATCTATTGGCTTACAATACCTTAAATCAAGGCTCGTCTTTTTTACCGTTTTGCATAGAGAAAACCCGCATAAGCCTCATCAACCATTTGCTCAAATACACTAATCCTAGGAACTGCTCAACATATCAAGTTGCTTAAATTATGTCAGTCATAATATTTGCCTTTAAAATAAACCGAATCATTTATCGTATAATATGTTATTAGAGAGTAACATATGAAATAAACAAATAGGGAAGTAATAGCGACATAGTTGTAATTTATCACCGCAGAAAGTATACCTATAATGGAAATAATCACCAAGGCAAACTCTATGTAAGGCCAAGATCTCTTGCTGTTACGCACTTTAAGGGTGGATGGTCTATCATTGTTATTCAGGTTGTATTTTGGCGTAGGTACAAACTTATTTTTCTTATTTAACAGGCTCTTAAAAATAGAGATCGTGTAGTGCGCGGACAATCCTACCCCTATGGCCCCAAGAAGACCCAGATAGGGAATTTTATCCCTGAGCCTGATCTTCTGAAATTTCACCGAAGAAAAATACATGATCGATACCCCGAGGGAGCCCACGGAAGAGGTAACCCCCAAAACAGAGTAGAAAATGCGCTGAGGGTCGTATCCCATGACGACGATCACGACGAGGGATACGAAGGACAGGAGTATAGCGGGGAAGACGAAGAAGTTCGTTAAATGAATGGTGGATTCAATTTTTTGTAGAAATGAGAAATTTTTGGAAAGCCAAATCCTTCTGAGGAGTTCTCTAGCGGTCTGAACGCACCCGCTCGCCCATCTGGCCTGCTGACTCTTAAAATCCGATAAGGTGATGGGCACCTCGCTCTCCACAACCACGTCACGGAGATACAGCGATTCCCAGCCATTGATCCGCATCTTGTAGCTCAAGTCCATGTCCTCGGTCAGGGTCTCGTGGTTCCATCCCCCCAGATCGTATATCGCCCTCTTCCTTATGACGCCGGCCGAGCCATCAAAGTTGGTCGCAAGGGATATTGAATACCTCCCAGTCTTCTCAACTAGGTAATGGCAGTCAAGGGCTATGGCCACCGTCTCCGAGATCTTGTTGAAGTTTCTGTTCACGTGGCCCAGACGAGCCTGGACAAATCCAAGTCGGGGGTTTTCCTCAAGGTATGGAATGGTTTTCAGAAGGAAATCGGGTTGAGGGATGCAGTCTGCATCGAATATGGCTATGCACTCACCGTGGGAGTGACCCAGGGCGTTTTGCATCGCGCCAGCCTTGAACCCCGTCCTTTCCTTCCTTCTCACGACTTCTATTTTGAATCCCCTGGAGCGGTATTCTTTGATTTCCGAGTCTATCAGCTCTGATGTGTCATCTGAGCTATCGTCCAAAACTAGGATCTCCAACGCTGATATCGGCCAATTCAACTCGCAGACGGACTTTATAAGCCGTGAAAAGACGAGTTTTTCATTGTAGATTGGGAGTTGAACAGTAACTATCGGATGTTCTTTCAACTTATCCGTTTTTTTCACTTTATATTTTATTGCACCGTAAACTAGAAAGTAACAGAGGTAGCTATAGGGTAGCATGAATATCAACAGCATTACGTAGATGTTCACTGGAATCGTTGGGATCAAATTAAGTTGAGCCTCCGAGGGCAAACCTCAGGCAATGGGATTACTTTTCATATTGAACCTTTGAAGATTTTAAATTTATCAGTTAAAACAGCGGTTTGAAGGTGGTGAAGAGCTTATCAAAAACATGGATCGAGTAAGTCTGTTTGATATCTCGATTTTTTCAGGGTGGTTTTTTGCTGCGAGTCGTCAGACTTAAACCCTTGTTTCTTGTAATGACGTTTGAAATGGAAGTAGAGGTGAAGAAGAAGAGGCCGATCTTGATCGTGACGAACTTGCTACTGATCGCGACAGTTCTAATCCAGATTTACATCTTCCTGCTACGCCCATCTGATGCAACAAAGATCTTTGAAACCTACTCCCTCTCACCTTTCAACCTGTTCAGGTATTATCGCATCGATAACCTAATCACCTACATGTTCCTCCACGGGAGTCTTGCGCACCTGATCGTCAACGGAATCGCCCTATACGCAGCTGGTAGCTTAGTCGAGAGGGAAGTCGGCCATTTAAGGTACCTTATGGTGTTCCTCGTCTCCGGGGTTATTGCGGGCCTCGCCCACTGTTTTCTCAACCCGTCTTCAATCGTCCCCATCATCGGCTCATCTGGAGCGGTCTTCGGTGTGATCTCCGTTCTCTTCCTTCTAATGCCATTCAAGATCAACTTCGCGCTCATAATCCCCCTTCCATCGGTCATCGTTGGAATCATATTGAGCGTTGTAGAACTATCGGCGTTCTGGATGGCTCAGGATGTCGGGATAGCCCACGACGCCCACCTCGCCGGTTTCATAACGGGCGGGGTGTGTTCCTTCTTCATCGACAGGAAGAGGGCCGTCAGGGGGTTGCTGATCGCTGCGATCGTTCTCGCCGTAATCTATTATCTGGGCGTGTACTTCGGCCTAATCCCTTCTCAGAGTTGAGTTCCTGCATGATGGATGGGAGTATACCAAGATGCTCGATGATCTTGTCAACGCCGGCTTCCTTGAGCGAGCGGAGCCTTGTGAAATGAGAAGGAACCGCGATTGCGTATGCACCGGCTGACTTCGCCGCCTTGACATCCCTTGCGCTATCGCCCACTACTACGCCGTGTATGGGATCCACTTCTATCTCATTGAAACACACAAGGATCTGATCCGGGTAGGGCTTCATCCTCAGGTCCACACGGCGTCCGACCAGAGATGTAAAGAATTTGTGAATACCGTTGATCCTCAGTGTTTGCTCGGCGACATCTTGGGAGTTAGATGTGGCGATTCCCATCTTTATGTTGTTCTTCTTCAGCCATTCGAGAGTGGGGATGCACTCTGGCATTAAGTGGCAACTGCCGATGCCCTCGGCTTCGCATTCTTCAACGGCTTTGAAGACTTTATTCTGGATGCGCGCCACGTCGATTGAGGGCATCGTCAGGGAAAGCTCGTCCCTCATCCGGTTAAGGAGGTTGAAAAGGCCTTTATCACTGCAGCTTCTGATCAACTCACCCGGGCATCCGGAGAGGTTATAGATGTCGACGACCCTCTTCTCAGCTTTCATCCACTCCACGAAACCGCCCAGGTTGACCAAGGTGGCGTCGAGATCAAAGACGATCCCCTCCACTCTCAAGAGCGCGGCTCTCCCTTTCAACCATGTGTTACATTTGGGGGCGGATGTGCGTAGTCAAAGGTGGATGACTATTCTCTCTGCGATTTGAAGATCGTGAAGCCGCAATGACCACAAGTGTACCTGTCTCCATGATCGGCCATGAAGTAACCCCTCCCGCACCTGTTGCAGAAGGGGCGCTTCCTGTCGAGCTTTCCATCCCTTACCTCATAGAGCTCGTGTATCTTCTTCTCGGACAACGTTAAGCCTCCTCAGCCGGCTTCTCGGGCGGCTGGTTCCTTTTAATGATATACTTCGGTTCAAACTGAATGACTCTCGCGGCGTCGTCGTATACGTGGGCGAGGCCGACGGTCTTCTTTGTCCCTGATTTTGTCTCTAATCGCCTGATCCAGACCCTTTCTAGGTCGACCTTCAGCATGACCGCGATCTCCCGCCTCATATCTGACCTGTTGGGAGTTGAAGGCTCCTCTACCTCAAAGGTCACTTCTCTTCGCCCAATCAAGGGGTTCACCCTCGTCGTTGTTAGCTCAGTCTTCAGATCAGCACTCCTCCATTCGAGCCATGAATTCCTCCGCCCACCCCTTTCTCTCCTTTGAGACCTCCACTACAACCAACCCGCTCCCGGGTTGGCCGTAGACGATCACCGATCCTAGGGGCATCATAGAGATTAGGGGCAGCACTAGGAGGTCTTCCTCGCCTTCAACGATAACCGCCGCCCTTCTATTAAGGGTTACCGCCTTCTTGAAGACGGGCCATATTTCAGCCTCGATCTCTCCCGCGGGGTTTTTGGTCCTAAAGAGCTGCCTGCTATCGAGATCCATGGGCTCGACATTGACCCTCATAATCCTGTGGTCGACAACAACGATATCAGGTTCAAGACCGGCTGTGAGGATGTTTCTCGTCGTAAAATCGCCGACGACGGCAAACTTTGGAGGTTTCTTTTCATTTAGGATCTCCCTAAGTCTTAGAGCTGTCTGCGAGGGCTCGCCTGTTAACAACTGGCCGAGAGGTTCTTTGAGCTCTGCCCTCATTACCTCTGGTAGAGTGAGGGTAGCCCTCTTACGCCTGAAACGTAGGCGACTTCTACCGGATCTTGAGGGCGTAATAGCCCTCCTGTTTTATTTCCATCTTTTGCGCGATCTGCGATCCCTCTGGGTTTAGGACGATGAGGAGACCAGAGTAGTCGTCGCTCAGATCCGTACTCTTGCAAATGGGGCAGACGTTCTCCTCGGTCACGGCTTTACAGACCCTACATGCTCGACTCAAGATTCTTCTGCCTCCTTTTCGGCTGCTTGGGGTTGTGACTCCTTTACCTCCTTCTCTATCCAATCAAGCTTTCCTAGGAATGGCTGCCTAGCCGTCACCCCGATCTTACCCGAGCTCCTCCCCCGCGGGAACGAGACCGCGACTATCCTGACCCTGAACACGTCTCCCCTCTGTATTATTCGGCCGCTCTCCCTGCCGAGGAGGACGCCCTGCTTCTCATCGTAGGATATGAAGTCGTCCATGAGCTGGGAGACGTGGAGGAGGGCGTCCACGGGGCCTATCCTGAGGAAGGTACCGAAGTCGGCAACCTCCACAACTTCCCCCTCTATCACCTCCTGGACCTCTGGGAAGAATGTGAGTATCGAAAAGGTTACTGAATGATGAGTCCCGCCGTCGCCTGGGATTATCCGGCCGATTGGGTTCACTTTGAGGTCTATGACGCTTATGACGTAGCCGAGCTCTTCGTCCACGAGCCCCTCGTATTTCGCCTTTAGCTCAGCGAGCGCCGCGTCCTCGAGGGGCTTTCCGAAGCTCGTTGGATCGATTCGTATCGTATCCTTCATCATGATCTTATTAAACATGGGCGAGTTCGCCTCTTCTAGACCTTGATCCGTAGATAAAAGTCTTTATGAGCACCCTCCCCCCAGGGTCAAAGCTCTATCAGGGTCTCAAAGGAGTACTTGCTGATGAACTCGCTCAGATACTGCTTCCATTCGTCTCCTACAGTGACTAACACGTAAATGCCGGCGACGTCTGCCTTCTGGTCGACGACGAGGTCGACGAGGGCCTTCACAGTCTCCCCCGTTCGGACGACATCGTCGATTATTAGGACGCTGTCCCTCTTCCTGATGGCGGCCCTGGGGACAAAGAGCGTCTGCCTGATCGCCGAGCCCTTCGGAATGTAGGATTGCTCGACGAAGTCGTTGATCCCAACCTCCTTCCTGTCCTTGGCCACAACTAGGTCCACCTCGAGGAGGTTCGAGACAAGCGTGGATACCGGGATGCCGTCCACGGCCGCGGTGAGCACTTTGGTCACCCTGCGGCCCGCGAACTTCTCTAACGCGTAGTTTGACATTATCTTGAGCCATGTGATCTCCGAGACCAGTGGCGTGTTATCGAAGTAGCCCTCCTCGTCGAAGCTTATCCGCTTCTTCAGCTCCTCCCTGATGTTTGTGATCTCCATGAGCTTCTCGTAGAGGCCCTGGGCCCTGTCATAGCTCGGGAGGACATGCCCCCTCATGTACCTGCTTAGGATTGGGGGGCTTAGACCGAGGTAGTCCGAGAGCTCCTGATAGGTATGGCTCTCGCTGGCCACCTTGAGTAGGTCCGTGATCATCATCCTGTACTTCAGTTCCCTGACTCTGGTCTCCAAGTCCATCCGTCCTTCTCATGGCCTGGCAGATGGCGGGCCTGAGGGGAATTGAACCCCTGACCACCGGGTGTCTCCGACCGAGGTCTTAAAAGCCCGATGCTCTGCCTTGCTGAGCTACAGGCCCAAGGCCGTGATTCGTTTACCCATTTGGGTAAACAGTGTATTTAACGTTTTAGGGATTTGTACTATTTGGTTAATTTTGACACAAAAAGGGCCTTAATCGCGTAAGTATCCCTCCACCTATCGGATAAGCCTTTATGTCTTCCGGAGTTCTTTAGGTCAAAAATGTAAGGGGAAATCATACAATATAAAGGCATAATCTGCCGCCCTGAAAAGGCTTATTAGAGCGTGGTTTTTTATCGTCTTCTGCATACGTGCGGCTGGCGAATCAGGCGGCCGTGGACGCGAGTCGGCGGAATCCAGCCTGGTAAGACTTCAGCCCCCCATGACGCAAGTCGGGGAGAGCTGAGAACCCGGGTTCAAATCCCGGCGGCCGCACCAAATAGACCAATTATTTGAGGTGCAATCTTCATTCAGCGCTTCTCTTATGATGCTGTTTGATTTTCTGGTCTTAAAGCAGCAGTATTCTCGTTTCCTTGAGTTTACCAGTGACTGGGTCTACTGTCAGGCCGAGGGCCTCTAGTGTAAGAACCCCTATCAGCAAGTCCTTCATGTTCTTCGAGATGAGCAGGGGGGTTAGGCCCCGCTTCCCTTCGATCTCAATAGTAGCGAAGCTCTCGTCGAGACGGGTCAAACCCATCGCGGTTTCAACTTCCTTCTCGCCAACCAGTATGAGATCAAGTTTTTCGTATATCTCCCAGGGCACAACGGTATAAGTTGTGCCCGTGTCCACTAATGCTTCTTCCTCGATCTCGACTCCGCTGAGGGGGTTTATCATCTTCGCCCTTACCCAAACATGCCCCATAAAGTCATCAACTGCTTGACTGTTACATCCTAATTACACTCTTCAACATTAAAAAGGTTCCACGCGAGGGGAAAATAATAACTCTACTAGTTTATTAGTAATAACTCTTTTATTAGTAAATCTTCTAAGCTTCTGGGGTGTTTCCATGGAACCTAAACTGGCGTCCTCCAAGAACGTCGTTTTTATCGCCGTGATGAGCGCCCTGGGTAACGTGCTCTCAGCTCTCTCCATTACGGTCTCTCCACTCATCCCGTCGATACCACTGGGTCCGATAAGCGTTTCAATGGCTCTCGACCTCTCCCACTTGACCACCTTTGTAGCCGCGGTTTTCGGAGGGCCCGTTGTAGGCGGCCTGACGGGGATGATCGGTGGATTGGTCGCTGCGTACAGGTTCGGGTTCTCGACGGGGAACTTTATCACAGGGTTTGGGCTGCCGATAGGTAAGGCCATGACGGGCATCGGGGCAGGCTACATAATGGGATCCTATGGCCTATTGAATAGGCACAAGCTCTCGGCGGTCCTGGCCACTGTGGTAGCATACGTCCCGGAGGGGGCGTTCACGGCCTTTCTCTTCCTCTACATGTTGCCACCCATCTTTGGGCTACCTATCGATTATATGAAATTAATAACTGTGCAAATCTTGGTCAAGGCCCTCTTTGAGATGGTCGTGATGGGTCTGGTACTAGCCTTGATGCTAAAGAACCAAGGCTTCACCGATTACATTAAAGGCTTCTTCACCAAGCCTCCGAATCGAGTCTAACCTTGAGTAAATGCAAAGTGCGAACCAATTTACCATCGATGTTGTCGGTGTGTACTAATTTTTATAAGATGTAAGTTAAAGTCGAGACTGGTTGGGCTGACCATCATGGCAGATAAAGGTATGGTTTGGGATCTATCTCAGCTTGTTGAGGACACGGACCCTGCTTCTATTCGTGAGAAGCTAGATTCGATGGTTGCCGTAGCAGAAACGTTTCGAGAGGGGTATCGTGGGAAAATATGTGACCTCGACGAAAAGGGCCTGCTTAAGCTCTTGGAGGCTAAGGACGCCTTCTCCCTCGAGTTCGAGGGCGTGAATCTGTACTGCAGCCTCCTGTACTCGGCGAACTCATTGGACGAAACCGCAAAGCAGCTCAACGACGCCTCACGCAGCGCGTTAATGATGGTCGGCCAGGCGCTGGCATTCATAGAGATAGAGGTGGGAAAGCTTCTCAAGGGTAATCCCTCTCTGGTCTCGAATCCGGCGTTGGCCGAGTACAAGCATTACCTCGAGAGGATCTTGAGGAGGGTTCCGTATCTCCTCTCAGAGACCGAGGAGCGCCTAGTCATAATCAAGGACAGGAACGGAGTCAACGCATGGCAGATGCTCCAGGGCGACTGGCTTTCAACCCGAAGATTCGAAATCGAGATAGAGGGGGAGAAGAAGACGCTCCCCTACGGCGAGATAATCGGCTTCTTTCAGAGCCCTGATCGAGATCTGCGTAAAAGGGCCAATCAGGTGGTCTACGAGGGCCTTGGGAAAGACGAGATCCTGTGGGCGAGCGCAATCCGGGCAGTATGCGCAGACCATCTGCAGATGTGCGAGCTGAGGAGGTACCCTAACCCGATGACCCAGAGCCTGATGGCGAACGATGTAGACCAACAGACGATCGACAGCCTGATGAGAACCATGGAGAAGAACATTGGCCTATATCAGCGGTACCTCAGGCTTAAGGCTAGGATCATGGGCCTAGAAAAGTTGGCCAACTACGACATTGTTGCCCCGCTGCCTGGTGCCCCCAAGAGGGTCTATTCATGGAGGGATTCACGGAGGGAAGTGGTCGCGGCGTACATAGGATTCGACGAGGAGGCGGGTGGTTGGGTCGATGAGATGTATGAGGAGCGGCGCATAGACGGCGAGGTGAGAAATGGTAAAATGTCCGGTGCCTTCTGCGAGTCTTGGATGACCGGGAAGAGCGCCTACATCCTGCAGAGCTTCAACGGGAGGATGGGCGACGTCTACACCCAGGCGCACGAGCTCGGCCACGCCGTCCACGCCTACCTTGGCTCGAGGGCGCAGAGGCCAAGCAACTACGAGATAGGTAGCTGTATAGCGGAGTGCGGCAGTGTCTTCGGCGAGCTGCTCCTGACGGAGAGGCTGCTATCGAATTCGAAGACGAGGGAGGAGAGGCGGGCCATCCTAGCCAATGTCCTCGACGAGTTCGGCATGTCCGCCTTCCAGGTCTCCGCTAGGGTGTTCTTCGAGCAGAGCATGTACGATGTCATAACGAAAGGGGGATTCTTAGATGGCGAGAAGGTCTCGAGGCTTTGGACAGCCGCGAGGGACAAGATCTATGGCGGCTCGGTCGACTGGTTGGACGCGATGAATTGGGAGTGGACGATGAAGGAGCACTACTATCTGGCGAATTACCGCTTCTACAACTATCCATACGTGTTTGCCCAGCTGTTCGTCTACGCCCTCTACCGGCTCTATAGGGAGCAGGGAAGGGACTTCGTCCCAAAGGTGAAGAGGCTCTTAGCCGCGGGCTCGAGCAGGTCCCCAAGGGAGCTCGCCGCTGACTTTGGCTTCGACATCACGCAGGAGGCTTTCTGGGAGAAGGGCATCAGGCAGGCCAAGGAGTTCATCGATATGCTAGAAGAGACACTTTGAATATATCAAAAATGTCGAGTGACTGCTTTTTTCATACGGTTAAAAAATAGAGAACATTGTTAGCGCCGGGGATGGGATTTGAACCCATGGGCTCACGTGGAGCACCAGTTTTCAAGACTGGCGCCGTTGTCCTGGCTTGGCTACCCCGGCTAAGAGGGATTGGGCTCTCTAGAGTAAATCTTTATCGATGAAAAACCTGTCACCCCCTATTCTAATTATGATATGCTGAGAAGGGCAATGAATTGGATTTTAATTAAAGGGAGCCAAAATCTCGTCGTTTTTTGGGGGGTTTTAAAGCGTATCCATGCTCAAAATTGCTACGATTAGTTATGGGATAATGTAATTTTTGTGATCCATATCAGACATATATTAATGTGATAAATAGATATGAGATTTTTCTGAGAACCTGAAAAATCATATGGAAAAAGGATAAGTTGGTATGTATAAATATTTTTTATAGATATATAAAACATCGTACCTAGGTGCAAAATCTCTATTAAATATATGGACATTAGTATGGGTACGAAAAAAAGGTTGAGGAATGAAGAATTGATCAAAGTACTTGGCAAACGGAATAAGGGTCTAAGCGTCGTGGTGACAACCCTCATACTCCTCGTTGTAGCGGTCCTGCTCGCCACGGTCGTGACATACTACGCCACGAACATCACCATGACCAGGACGCAGATGGAGGAGGTCCGCATTTGCAAGGAGCACGTCTGGGTTAACACCACCGGACCCGTCGCCGGATTCATGCTTCAGAACCTTGGCGGCAGGGACATCCTCATAGACAAGTTCTCGGTAAGGAGCGTCGAATGCCACTGGTCCACCATCTGGTACTACAGGATACCCACAGGTCAGATGGTGGTCGGAGACTTGAACATGACCAGCCCATCAAGATTTAATGCAACATTGGTCTTAATCGATGGGCGCAACTACACGCAGGCCGTCTCGGACATACCGCTCATCTCCGGCGGAGAGCTCCTCGTATACGTGAAGGGCCCTCAGAACATACAGCAGGATGACATAGGCACCGCGGTGAGCATCAGCGTAACCACAAACAACGCTCAGTATATCACTGAGTGCATTGTAGAGTCCGGGACACTCCAGTAGGGGTGAGTAGCATGAATAAGGCCAGAGATGTAACGACTCGCAGGTCGAAGCTGGACATAATGCTCACGGTGCTAAAAGCCATCAGCGAGGGGGAGCAGAAGCCGACGAAGATAATGTACGCCTCAAACATGTCTTGGAACCTGACGCAGAGGATCTTTGCCGACCTGGTGAGGCAGGGCTTCCTCACGGTGAGGGAGAATCCAGAGAGCAAGAGGTCCACTAAGAGGTACGAGATCACGGAGAAGGGCATGAACGTCCTGAAGTACTTCGACGGCGCCAAGGCCCTCCTACAGATATAGAAGCGCAAAACCATATATTATTTTTAACCGTCAGCCCCGTCAAGGGATCCTGAAGAAAAGCTTGGCATTCCTAGCTGTCACCGATGCGATGTCTTCTTCGGTCGTGTCCTTCAACCTCGCTAGGGCATTCACGGTGATTGTGATATCGGCGGGCTCTGAAGGCTTCCCTCGATTCCTGAGGTAGACGGGCGAGTCGGTTTCTATCATTATCCTTTCGAGGGGTGCGCTGGCAAGGGCGGCCCTGTGATCCCGACTGTATTCTGCGGAGGGCGTGGCTGAGATGTAGTAGCCATGGTCGAGGATCTCGGCGAGGATGTCAAGTGGGCCGCTGTACCAGTGGAAGACAGCCTGATCTGGGCCGTGGAGCAGGGCGAGGTCGAGGGCATCGCGCCATGAGCCTCGTCCGTGGATCGAGACGGGCCTGCAGTGTTCCTTGGCCATCTTGAGCAGATCGACGTAGATCTGGCGCTGCTTCTCTCGGACCCCTCTGTCCTTCCTTGCTCCCGCATTCCAGTAGTCTAGGCCGATCTCACCGACGGCGACGACGTCAGCGATCTTACCCTCTATATACTTGATGGTCGTGGGGATGTCGTCGTTGGCCCACTCAGTGGGGTGGATTCCGATAGCCGGATAGATGTATCTTGGATAATCCTCCGCCCATTCAATCGTGGCCACTGAGGTTTCTAGGTTAGCCCCGACTGAGACGATGGCTTCAATACCAATGTCCATGGCCCTCCTGACCACACCTTCCCTGTCCTCCAAATCACTGAGGTGGGCATGGGTGTCGATAAGCCCCTTCAGCGTGTCTCACCTTTTTCGAATAAGTGGTCAGATAAGCCCTCGAACGTGGCCATTTTAAGGGTTTCGAAGCCATGATTCTCTATCGTTGAAAATCTAGAATAACAAATGGCTTGTTATTTTACCCCCTGCAAAAACCTGGGGTCTAACGCGATGCATCTCGGTTTCTATCTCCATCTCTCCAGCTCTTCCTCCATCCTCGATTGAGAGCTTCTCCTCTTCAGAATGTACCAGACGAGCCACGTGATGGTGAAGTTGGGGAGAATGTCCAGCCCAGGCAACAACTCGAAGAGGGCGACGAGGCCTACCCAGTTGAAAAAGTAAACGCAGAACACGATTCCGGCGAAGTCGAGGATGTCTCCTACCAGGGGAACCAAGAGTGGAGGAAAAACAAACTCCAACAGGTCAAGGCTGACACATACCAGTAGGGATATCAGCTCATCCCAGTTGAGCCTTACGAGCCAGGGCGCAGACAGCGTCTTAACGGACAAACCTTCATTCAATTAGAGGGGAATAAAGGGATATAAAAATGAGGGATCACGCCGAGGATCAAGGGATGACGACGATATATACTGTCTAGTCAGAATAGATTTCCCCTTATTTGCCCGTATTAAAAATGATAGCCTTGAAGATGACTGAGCCGTTTTGCTTAGTCTCGAATCCCCTCTAGTATGCTTATCGCGTTCCATATCCTGGTTCTTGTGTACATCGGCATGTTGGGGTCCTGAGAGACCTGGTCGAGGATGTCTATAGCGTTCGCAGCCCTCGCCCCCAAGGAGAGGGCCTCATCGATGAGCATATCCGAGGCCTCCTTCGCCATCCGCCTAATGTTCCTGGGGGTGGTGTTGTCCTCGGCGACCCTGTTAAGTATCGCCATGGCCTGGTTGAGCTTCTGCGCATACTCCTCCTGTTTCTTAGACATCGAATCACGTCCTGCACATTGATCTTGACAATTCGATTTGGAAGTTAGATAATACATCCCAGCAGTTTCGATAAAAACCTATCCCTCCCAGAGAGGCGTTCGGAGCAGTAACCCGATGAAACCGATGTGGATGGAATATGCAATGAACACGGAGTGGGTCGCACATCCCTTCACTTATTTTAGTTTGTCAGAGAGTTGAAAGGTAGTTTGGCAGATCAGCGACGCTATCGAGCAGGACCTCGGGCCTGTTCTTCTCCCAGGAGTCCTCGCCCCTCGGTCCGCTTCGGACCCCCACGAAGCTACATTCGGCGTTTTGGGCGCAGGTGGAATCTATGTGGTGATCTCCGATGAAAATTACCTCTTTCAAGGTGAGCCCCATCAGCTTGGAGGCGTGTTGAAGGGCCTCGGCGTAGGGTTTAGGTCTGGGGGTCTCCCCGCGACCAAGAATGAGGTCAAAGTAAGTATCCGCATTTATCTTTCTCAGCGCCTCAACCGCGTATGCGTGATGGCTCCTCGTAAGGACCGCCAGCTTTAAACCCATCTGCTTAAGTTTCCTCATGGCCCAAGCAGCTCCGGCCACCTCGGTCACGAGCGGGATCGCCTCGAACTCGACCTGGTCCATAGTCTCATCGAGGTCTCTTCTGACAGCATCCCTCTCTTTCTCCGGCTTGCCCTGCTCATCCCAAATCTTCTCGGCCTTTGCGAGGGTGGCGACGGTCGTCTCATTTGGCGATAACACGCCCTTTGACACGCCGTTGGCCTCGAGGATCTCTATCATGCGTCGCTTCATCTTTGTGAAGTCTATGCTGGACTGGATGAGGGTTCCATCGAGGTCGAAGATGACCCCCTTGACTCCTTCCGGGGCCATGGCGCTCAAGTCCTGGAGGTATCGGTGATGATGAGCCTAGGCGGATTTAACGATTATGGTGGAGGAGTGAAGTGTTAGATGAACGATATCTCTAGGTGAACAGGGACTATATCGGTTGATCGATTTCATATCGCGGGTAAAGACCATGTTTTCTGTGGAGCTAAAATAACAAGCTACTTGTTATTCTGGATTTTTCCCCGAGTTCATGATCCGAAGATGGGATCAGTCGTCATCGACATTTGAAGTGTCCGTTAGCACTCATGTGTTTTGTCGCTTTCTGAGGATGTCTTTGAGGCTCATAGAGGTGAGCCTAGCCGTTAGTATCCTCTCGGTCGAGAAGATCTTCGCGGCCATGTACAGAACTGCAACCGTAAAGGCGGTGATATAGGCGATACTACCGATGGCTGTGGGATAGTTACCTAGGAACGCTGCCTTGGAGGCGATGATGCTGTGGGTGTAGGGGATGGCCAGAAGCACCCATTGTATGGCCTGTGGCAGCATGGAAAGGTCGCTGAACATGAGTATTATGGAGGGGATGAGGACGGGTATCACCAGGAAGCCGGTGAGGCTCTGGGCGCTTCTGACGTTGTCGGTGAATACGGCGAGGGAGATGGCAAGGGCGAGTCCGGAGACAAGGGTTATAAATATGTTCGCTCCGAGCAGAACCGCCCCCAGAGGCTCTAGGCCTAGGCCCACGTCTCCGGTCGTCATGCTCGTCATCTGGGGGGCGAAGCTGAACGCGGAGGTCATGTAGTACCCGAAGCCTATCATATAGGCGATCGCGCCCGCTATCGCAATAATGATTGAGCCGGCTAGCTTACCAACGAGGATGGTCAGCCGACTCACGGGTAGAGTCATCAGCGTCTCAAGCGTCTTCTGCTCCTTCTCGATGGCGATGCTGGTGGCCGCCATCTGGATGGCGAACATGAGCATCACCATGACAAGCACTGGGAGCATGATGCTCTGAGACATTACAAGATTGACGATGGAAGAAGGCGCCACCTCGAGGACATTCCCCTTTATGATCGACGCCGAGGAGATCGATAGAGGATTTCGGATAGCGTTCGGATCCGACGGATTCCCGATGTCCGAGAGCAGTTTTTGGATCTTTTTTATCGAAAGGTCATAGTTATAGTAGCTTATAATGCTGTTGATGGTGTCGGATCCCCCCACCTCTGCGATTGTCAGAGTTTTCAAGTTTGAATAGATCTTCAGGTTTCCCTTCATGCCCATCGAAACGTTTTGGGAATACCCATTCCTCACGTAAATGAGCGTGGAGGCGTTTGTTTGCTGGAATGTGACGAGGGCCTCTTGAAGGGAGGGTGCCTTTATGGGGATAACCGTATTATTCTCGTCTAGATAATCTAAGAAGGTCACGACGGCTGGGCCATCATCCTCGTTGTACACGGCAAATGAGGCTGAGATCATGGCCTCCATGACGGATTTTTGTGAGATGCCGATTGCGGCACCCATGATCGGGAACATGAGGAGGGGCATCAGCACGACGCCGATCAGTATCTTGGGGTCTCGGAGAAGCTCCTTTACCTCCTTTACAACGAGGGGCGTGAGGCTAACCAAGCTTCGTCGCCTCCATGAAGACCTGCTCGAGGTTCTCTGCGCCATATTTTTCCTTTAGCGTGTCTGGCCCCCCCTCAGCTATCACCACACCCTTGTTAATTAGGGCAACCCGGTGGCAGAGGTACTCGACCTCCAACATGTTGTGGCTCGAAAGGAGCACCGTGACGCCCTTGGTGTCCGCGTAGTCCTTGATCATCTGCCTAACATGGTACGCGTGCACGACGTCCAACCCTGAGGTCGGCTCGTCGAGGATGGCCA
>CAZPMB010000006.1:19868-39753 GCA_964587735.1 uncultured Candidatus Bathyarchaeia archaeon
AGGTAGCTGATGATCTCCCTGACCTTCTCCTGCCCACGAACGACATCGATGCCGAAAACCCTCGCAGACCCGGAAGTGGGCTTGATGAGGGTCCCAACTATACGGAGCGCCGTTGTCTTTCCCGCGCCGTTGGGGCCGATGAGGCCAAAAATCTCCCCGTCCCTAACGGTGAAGCTGGTTCCGTTGAGCGCCACGACGTTGCCGAAGTTCTTCACCAGGCCCTCAGCCTCTATAGCCGCTGCCATCGTTTTCAACTCCTTCAATGAGAACCAGAATCCTTTAATAACCTTATATCCGCTTGAAAAAATGAAAAAAAATTAAGGCGACCGGATTTTCCCTGCTGAAAGTTTTGGTTTAACTGTTTTCACAACGCCTCAGAACTTCTCCAGCCCGGGCGCCTGTGCGCTCGCCGGCTTTTATAGTCACTCTGCCATTCACTATCACGTATTGGATTCCCCTGGGAAATTGTATTGGATTGTCGTATGTTGCAGTGTCTATGATGGTTTCTGGGTTGAATACTGTGATGTCTGCGCGCATACCTGGTTTGAGAATCCCTCGGTCGGGTATGCCGAAACGCTGAGCGGGTAACGACGTCATCTTCCTCACGGCCTCCTCAATCCTCAAGACGCCCTCCCTGACATACCTCCCCAAGACACGAGGGAAGCTCCCGTAGGCACGTGGGTGAGGCTTCCCGAGGACGATGCCGTCGGTGCAAACCATCTGCAGCGGGCTATGCATCACGGTTCGGATGTCTTCCTCGGACATGCTGAAGCTCACCATCGCCACGGCGTTGTCTTCCTCAAGGAGGAGGTCGTACAGCGTATCCAGCTGCGTCTGCCCCCTCTCCCCGGCGATCTCCCCAAGCGTCTTCCCCTCGAACCTCTTGTTTTTCTTTGTTTTAACCGACGTGACGAGGATGTTGTCCCATCCCCACTCGCTTCCCCTCCCCCTCTCGGTCATCTCGGCGGCCAGGCTCTTCCTGACGCCCGCGTCCCGAAGCCTTTCCATCATTCGCCTCACGCCGCCCTCGTGCGCCCACGCCGGGAGGAGGCTGCTGAGGAAGGTGCTGCCAGCCTCATAGGGGTACTGATCAACGGTCACGTCGATCCCCTCTTCCCGAGCCTTCATCAGCATCTCTAGGCCCCCCACAACCTTTCCCCAGTTCCTCTCGCCGCTCGCCTTGAAATGGCTGATGTGGACTGACACGCCCGACCTCCTGCCTATGCCCAGGACCTCTTTGATAGACTCCCAGAGTTCGTCGCCCTCGTTCCTCATGTGAACGGCGAAGACGCCGCCGTAGGCGGAGACGATCTTGCACAACTCCGTCAGCTCGTGAGCGTCTGCTGAGATACACGGAGGGTATATCAGGCCCGTGCTCATGCCATAAGCCCCATCCCGCATCGAATCCGAGAGGATGACTTTCATCTCCTCTAATTCTGAAGCTGTTGGGAGCCTGTTCTCCATCCCCATCGAGAGCAGGCGGAGGTTCCCGTGCCCAACTAGGGCTAAGACGTTGGTGGCCGGCCTCGCCCTTTCAATGGCATTCAGGTACTCTCCAAAGCTCCTCCAATTCCATTTGAGGTCTGGATCACCGTTGAGCCCGGACAGGTATCTGCGCCAATCTTCTACGAGGTCTTCCCTCATCGGGGCCTCCCCAAGACCGTCCTGTCCGATGACCTCCGTCGTGACCCCCTGCATTATCTTCTGCCTCGCCTCAGGCTCGGCCATGAGCATCAAGTCTGAGTGACTGTGCGTATCTATGAAGCCCGGCGAGACGATGAGCCCTTCGGCGTTTATCACGGTATCGGCTTTTGTGTCGAGTTTACCAACTGCTACTATTTCGCCATTGATAACCGCCACATCGGCCTTAAACCAAGGGTTGCCCGTGCCGTCTAGAACCCTTCCGCCCGCTATCAGGATGTCGTACATGTATAATGGAGGAGTAGTTTTCCACGTAAAACGATTTGGCATCGTTAACCGGACGGTGAAAAAAGTATTTCCTATAGGGCACGGCGGACGGGACGCTGATATTCACCGTATCCCGGCTTGCCTCTTGCCTCCCCGTCCTCGACGACGACTTCTCCCCTCACAATCGAGATTGAGGGCAACCCCTTTCCGCTATACCCCTCGAATGTGGTGGTCCTCTGCTTTGAGTGGAGCATCTCCCCCCTTATCTCGTACACCCTCTTCATGTCGACTATCACCATGTCGGCGTCGGCCCCGGGCATCAACGCCCCCTTCTTCGGATACAGGCCCAGGATCTTCGCGGGGTTGACTGAGAAGGCCTCGACGAGCCTCTCGATTGTCATTAGGCCCTGGTTTACACAGTTGAGCATTAGCGGTAGGCTCGTCTCGACTCCGACTCCACCTGACGGCGCCTCGAAGATATTCTTCCAACCCTTCTCCTTTTCCTCCTTGGGATAGGGGGCGTGGTCGCTCGCGATCACGTCTATGACCCCCCCGTTCAGGGCCCTCCAGAGGGCCCTCTGGTCCTCCATCCCGCGAAGGGGCGGGTCGATCTTCGCGTAGGGTCCGTTTTTCTTCATCGCTTCGGCCGTGAGAAGGAGATAACTCGGAGCTGTTTCGCCGGTCACCTTTCTGCCATCGTCTTTCGCCCAGCCGAGGGTTTTCACCGCCCCCTTTGTCGTCATGTGGCAGATATGCAGGCGAGCCTCCGTTTCCCCGGCGAGCATTATCGTCCTCATCATCGCCTCGTCCTCGGCGATCGGTGGCCTGAATTCGCAGTGGGCTGGGGGGTCGAGCCTTCCGGCCGCCCTCGCCTTCTCCCCCCAGCGGGAGACGATGTCCTCGTTCTCGGCGTGGACCATGCATGGTAGGCCCGTATTGGCTATGGTCGTGAAATTGTCGAGCATTTGACCGTCGGAGGCCGCAAGCTCCCTGAACCTCGATATCATGAAAGTCTTGAAGCCCACGACGCCTTTTTCAGCCATTTCGATCAAAGCCTCTGGGTTGAGCTCCCCGGCGCCTCCAACGAGGGCGAAGTCCACCAGTGCCTTTCTACGGGCGATCTCTATCTTCTCCTCCAACGCCTTCGCCGAGGTGACTGATGGCACGGTGTTAGGCATGTCAACGACCGTCGTCACGCCTCCGAAAGCAGCCGCCCGCGTCCCGGTCTCGAAGTCCTCTCTATCTGGGAAGCCGGGATCCCTGAAGTGGACATGCATATCTATCATGCCCGGCAGAACCAGTTTGCCCCCAGCGTCGACCACCCTGTCGGCCCTGGGCATCGCCTTCCCCTCGCCGAGGGAGGCGATCTTCCCACTGTCTACCGCGATATCTCCCGTTAAGAGGCCATACGGTGTGTAGAACTTACCGCCCTTGACGACCAAGTCGACGGTCAAAAACCAGTCACCATCTATTTTTCCTACCGTTTAGCACACATTAAGTTTACTGAGAACTGGTATATGTTGGCCTATCGCAGTTTGTCGAACCCGTTATTCTCGGATCGGCCTCTTCGAATCGGGCCTCCTCTTCAGTAGGGTTCCGCACACGGGACAGGTATTTCCGGCCTGGAGTGTGCGAAAGGTGCGGCGGCAACCTGGGCAATAAACCACCCACTCGAACTCTCTCTTGATCCCCCTGGTCGAAAGGCCTCTGAAACCTAGGCCCAGCCTGTTAGCGACGTTCTGAATGGAGTAATCGTCTGAAACGACAATCGGCTTTAGGCCGTCAGCCTTCAGTTTTATGCCTAGGGCCAGAAGCTGAGCGTCCGTGTCCGAGAGGGCTCCTTCTTCACCCATCTTGGCTCCGACGGCTCTTACCTCATCCAAGTAACTGGATTCTGGGCTCAGCACCTTGAGTCTCCCGCTTCGAGCTGCGTTGTCGAACCTCAGCCTGGCGAGCTCACCTTCCTTCAACTCATCGCGCACTGATGGGATGGAGTAATGTTCGGCCTTAACGCTGTACACCTCGTAGCCGGAGATGAATGCGGAGGTGTCCAGTAGAATTGCTAGACCTCTAGGGTTCTTTTTTAAACTTTCGCTGTGCTTCTCCGGCATATCAGTCCCTCGGGGGATGCTTTTGGGCTACTGGACTCTGCGGAACGTTAACCGTCTTTCCAGCTTTTCGTAGAATGGCTTGAACCTGACGAATCGGGCCTTGTGTCTGCTCTTCCAAACCTCGACGGTGGACCCAGGCTTGAGTGGGTTGTAATCTTGGCCGTCGATGATGGCGAGGGCTTCAACATTGGGCTTGAGGAGCCTGATTGAGATCCTGCTCGATGCAGGGACTACGATGCTGCGGAAGTAGCTGTAGGGGCACGTCGTTGTGAGTATCATGGCTTCGACGCCGGGCGAAAGGATGGATCCCCCTGCGGAAAGGTTGTAAGCAGTCGAGCCCGTCGGAGGCGCTACGATGGCTCCGTCTGCTTGTATGTCTATGAGATGCACGCCATCGACGCTTAGGCCTAGATCCAGCATTTTCGAAGGGCGCGACGAAGCCACGAGGACCTCGTTGAGCGAATCCGGGAAGGTCGCCTCCAGGCTGAGGACCCTCGAAGAGAGCTTGATGCACTCTTCAACGGCGTGGTCGCCGTTCAGTACCTTGTCGAGAGCCTTTTTCACGTCCCCGGGTAAAACCTCTGTCAGGAAGCCCCTGCTACCCATGTTGACTCCAAGGATCAATGTACCGGGATCGGGGATCAGCATGGCGGTTCTGAGGATCGTGCCGTCTCCCCCGACGGTGACGAGGAGGTCTGCTTTCAACTCCTTTAGGTCGACGTTTCTGCCTGGGATCCCCAGAGAAAGGGCGGTTTCCTTCTCGATGAGGACTTCGGAGCCCCTTGATTCGAGGTGCCCAACGATGCCGCGGACCACCTCTGCCACCTTCGATTTGTCTGTCCTAGAGACCACCCCTACCTTCAACTTCTATCACCGTAGCTGTCTCTCTTCCACCTTAAAACTGATATCAGTGCCCCCGCCTTCGACCCCAGCCATACTCGCCTACAAGGGGGACGTACGACACCTTCATCAGGGTGCTTCTTCTCATGCAGCCATCCTCATCCTTCGTGAGGAGAACGAGGTCTTGGCCGAAGAGGCTGTAACTGTTTCCAATTGGCGCCATGAGCCTTCCAGGGGCCTTAAGCTGGTCGATCAGCGGCTCCGGTATCTCGGGGCATGCGGCCGTGACACAGACTGCATCGTACGGCGCCATCTCCGCGTGTCCTAGCGAGCCGTCGCCGAGAACGAGGAGGATGTCCTCGTAGCCGGTGCGTTTTAGGTTTTCGAGTGCGAAACGATGGGTTATAGGGTTTATCTCGATGGAGACAACTATGCCGTTGTGACCTACGAGTTCCTTGGCGAGGGCGGCTCCATATCCCGAGCCCGTCCCGATCTCGAGGAGCCTGTCCCCGTCCTTCAGCTCAAGAGGCTCATAGAATATTGGGTACATATATGGCGCCGAGATTGTCTGTCCTCCATCGCCGGGTATGGGGAAGGGTTGGTCAACATAGGCATACTCGACATATGAGGGGTCCATGAACTCCTCTCTGGGGACCTTGAGCACAGCCCTCGCCATGGCCTCAGAACGAATATAGCCTGCTCTCCTGTACTGGTGGACCATCTGCTCCCTCTGCTCGGAGAACCCCCGCATGGACACCCATAAAGAAATGGCGGCAAAGAGTTATTAATGGTTTAGAGGCTAGGCGGTGACGCCCTCCTTCCTCAGGTTGGAGACCTGTTCCTCGGTGTACCCGAGGATCTGCGTGAGAATCTCGTTGTTGTGCTGTCCGAGTTGAGGCGCCGGACGACGGATGCTGCCAGGCGTCTTGCTCATTACTACAGGGAATCGTGGGGACCTGACGGTGCCCGCCGTGGGGTGCTCTGTGGCTTGGATGATGCCCCTCACCCGCACGTGGGGGTCCTCTAAAGTCTTGTCGATCTGGTATATGGGGGCGACGGGAACCGAGTTCTCAGAAAGGGCCTTGACAATCTCATCGACTTTGCGTGTGGAGGCCCAGCTCCTCAGCTCATCCGTCGTCTCGAGGGCTTCAACGCCCAAGCCCTTTAGAAGGCGTTCCTTCATGTTCGGCTCAGCTGCGATGTAGACCCAGCCGTCGCTGGCCTTGAACTTGCCGAAGGTGCTAAGACTAATGTACTTCCTGTCGGACTGCCAGGGCAGCTCCTTTGACATCGTGTATTGCGTTATCGATACCCCGGTCTGGGCTATCATGCAGTCAAGCTGAGGAACGTCTATGAGCTGCCCCTCCCCGGTCCTGTCCCTGTGCCGTATGGCACCCAAGATGGCGATTACCGCCCAGAGTCCCGGGTCCAGGTCGCCGTGCCACTCTGCCGGCACTAGGGGAGGCCCTTCGGGATCGACGCTGTCGCCGGTCAGCCTCAGCCAGCCCGCCATCGCCTCGGCGATCGGAGCAAAGCTGGGGCGGTTCATGTAGGGTCCATCGAGGCCGAACCCGCTGAGGCAGGCATAGATGATGTCCGGCCTCACCTTCCGGACGTCATCGTACCCCAGGCCGAGCTTGTCCATAGTGCCCCTCTTGAAGTTCTCCACAACGACATCGCTCCTCTCTGCCAGGGAGAGGGCTATCTCAACCGCCTTCGGGCTCTTCAGGTTTAGGATCAGGCTCCTCTTGTTTCTGTCGAGATAGAGGAAAACCGTGCTCATGCCCCCTATCAGGGGCGGGTACATTCGGGCGATCTCGCCCCATGGTGGCTCGATCTTGATGACGTCGGCTCCCATGTCCCCGAGGATCATCGTAGCGTACGGGCCGAAGTAAACATGGCTGAAGTCGAGGATCCTAATGTCGTCGAGCATGCCCATCAGGTTCACCGGCTCCTCTGAAAAAGATCATTCGGCTGATAAATTTTATGTGATTAGGGACGGTATTTAACGTTGAAATTAATGAACTGTTCAAAGATGCTCATAGGATGTTGTAGAAAGGGGATGCATTTTGAGTTCCTTGAGGACTATTAGAGCACGCAAATGTTCCGATGACATGTATGTCTATGCCCTTTTCATCAACTTTAATCCCCAGTATGAATTGAATCTATCCGACAACCTTCCATAGCTTATCGCCCACGAAGTGAAGGGTCCTTACCGCCTTACCCTTGTTCATCTTTCTCAGCTCTCCAGAAGTGAAGAGAGCAGTTCCCACGGCCAGCGCCTTAGAGTGTTCGATGTCCCTTACGACGACCAAGCTCCCCTCCTCGAACTCGCCTCTGATTTCCTTGACTCCCGGGGCCATCACGTCCGCTCCGTTACAGACATAGGGTATCGCACCCCTGTCCACGAAAACCGACGGTAGCTGCGAGATATTGGAGTTCGTGAGGGTGGGAAAGAGAAGACCCCCCTTGCGGGCGAGCTGGACATCGCCGTCAACGATGTAGACGACCGTGCCGTCCTCGATCTCGGCCTCGTCAATTGTATTAGGCTCCGTCTTTCCCAGGAGCTTTCCGGCCTCCTCCTTAAGTCTCCTCGCCTCTTTTCTGCGGAGCACGCGCCTCTTGCTAAGTTTTGACCCCGATTTCTCTCCCATGGATGTACACCGATTAATAAAGCTAATAAGCAAAGGGGAGCAATAAACCATTGAACACCCCAAGTCTTGATCGGGGATCGTTGACCGAGGGGACACCGTTGAGAGGCATGATCGACAAGATCATCGGAAAGACCGAGACTCCAACCGAGTCGTCAGGAGAGACGTACGTCAAGGCCATACCGCTGAGGGCGTATGAGGACGTTGACATTATTAAATCTGAGGTGAGGTCGGGGAACATCGTCATAACCAATGTCTCCCCCCTGGCGAAGCACAGCATCGAGGACGTCAAGAGGGCGATAAACGAGCTAAATGAATACGCGGTTCTGATAAGTGGCGACATCGCACGCCTTGGGGAGGAGAGGGTCATCCTCACCCCCAAGAGCATCAAGATCTGGCGGGCTTAGCTAGCCAAACATCTTTCTACGCTAGCAGATAGGTTTCAAGCACATTCGGCGAGAAGCCCCACACCCCTCGGAAGCGGGAGATTGTCCTAGCCATATCGTCGCACTTGGAGTCCTCGCCGTGGACCAGGAAGACTCTCTTTGGGGTCGGCTTCAGCTTCCTGACGTAGTTGAGCAGCTGGCGCCTGTCGGAGTGGCCCGAGAAGCCCTCAATTGTGTGGATGCCCAGTTTAATGTTTGTGACCTCCATCTTCCCGTTGTGGCTGAATGTCTGGACCGAGCGCAGCCCGGCCTGCAGCCTCTGCCCCATGGTTCCTGCCACCTGGTAGCTTACGAAGATCAGCCCGTTCTCCTCCCATGAGGCGAGGCGCTTGAAGTACTCTATAACGGGGCCGCCCTCCATCATGCCGGCCGTCGCCATGATTATGCAGGGTCCCCCCTCGGCGATCTCGTCCCGGCTGTCCTGCTGCTTGACCACCGTGAAATAGTCGGATTCGAAGGGGTTCCTCCCCTCCCTCAGGATCTGGTCCCTCAGCTCCGAGGAGAGGTAATCTGGGTAGGCTGTGTGGATGCCCGTGGATTCCGAGATCATACCCTCGATGTAGATAGGCACCTCGGTGAGCTCGCCACTCTCCATGTAATTGTTAATCACCATCAGAATCTCCTGCGCCCTGCCGACAGCCGGGACCGGAATGATGACCTTCCCGTTCTTCAGTATGTGGTTGGCGATCTCGACGAACTCAGCCTCAGTCTCTAGCCTCGGCGGTGAGATGTTATCTGGCCCTCCGTAGGTGCTCTCCATGATCAGGGTCTCAACCCTCGGGAACTGGGAGGCGGCAGGCGCCAGGAGCTGGGTGTACCCGTACTTGAAGTCGCCGGTATAGACGATGTTGTGCAGTCCCTTTCCTATGTGGAGATGGACTAGGGATGAGCCGAGGATGTGACCGGCGTTGTGCAGCGTGAGGCGGATGTCGGGGGAGACGTCGGTGACCTCTCCCCAGGCGAGGGGGATGGTGTGGATGATGACCTCGCGGATGTCGTCGGCGCCGTACGGGGCGACTCTCCCCTCCATGCTCATAACATCGAGGTAGTCCCCCTGAAGTAGGGTCATCAGGCTGGCCGATGGCTCGGAGCAGTACACAGGACCGTCATACCCATACTTGTACAGGTAGGGGATGAAGCCGCAGTGGTCGAGGTGGGCGTGAGTGACGACCACGGCGTCGAGACGGCTCAGGTCGAACTCCTCTGTATCGAGCCTCGGGTACGCCCCAATCGGCTTGTTTGTGCCAGGGTTTACGCCGCAGTCCAGCAGCACGTTGCTCTCCCGGGTGCGTATGAGGATGGCGGAACGGCCGACTTGCCTGCTGCCCCCCAAGAACGTGAGGCGCACATCGCCTGATGAGTTGTACATGGGCCTGAAGATCGACTCGCCCGTTTCTCTCAGGAACCTCTCCCTCTCCTTGCTCTTGGAGTAAAGGTATCCCCGGATCTGCTTTATTGTGAGGCTTGGGATCGGAGGCGACCTGACGATGTTTGGGTTCCAATGAGTCCTCTTCACGATCTCTAGGAGGTTAGACCCGCCCTTGCCTATTGCGACGCCCGGCTTCTGAACCTCCAGGACCACCTCCCCCATGGTTGGGTCGAAGTAGCTCTGGACAAGACCGGCGTCGTCGGTGATCACTTCCTTTATGGTCCTCTCGGCCTCGAGCTCTGAAGCCCTGATCGATGGATCTGGCCGGATCACGATCCGTTTCTTTATGAGCCCGGCGATCTCGGCCACGATGTGACTGCTCTCGTGCAGTATCTCTGGCCGCTGCGTGTAGATGGCAAGGCGCGGCCCCTCGAACTCGATCCTAGTGATGCCTACCTCTTGTGGTATCTTCTCGACTATGGTTTTCCTTATCTCCGCGTAGGACAGAGCCTGGGTTTTCTGCATTGGGATCTACTCATTAGCTTAGGAGGGTTCGCTTCTCCTCCTTGGATAGCTCCTTGTATCCCTCTGAAGTTATTATTGCGACGTCGAAGCTGTCGCCGCTCGCCACGTCCCTCTTCATCGCCGAGTCTACGGCTTTGACAACAACCGAGGTCATCTCCTTAATTGAGCAGTCCTCACGGTACCTGTCCTCTAGGACGCCGTATGCGAATGGGGAGCCGGAGCCAGTCGAAACCACCCTCTCCTCGGTCAGGCTCCCGAACGGGTCGAGGTTGAAGACGTGTGGGCCCGTCTCGTCAAAGCCGCCGATTATCGCCTGGAGGGGGAGGGGCATGCCGACTTCACGGTTAGAGAAGAGAATGTTGGAGACCAGCCTCGCCGCCGCAGAGACCTGCATTGGCCGGCCCTTCTCGAGGTCGAACAGTTGGGCGTTCGCCTTCAGGATGTCGACTATGCGCTGCGCCACCGCAACTCCGCCGGCTATCGTCATCGCTAGGCTGTCGGTAATCTTGTACACCTTCTTCGCCTGCTTGCTGGCGACATAGTTGCCCATGGTGGCCCTGGTATCGGTGGCGAGGATAACGCCATCCTTGCAGACAGCCGCAACTGTGGTTGTCCCTCTAAAACCTGCTATATCTTTCTCCATCTTCTGCTCCTCGGATCAAGAGTAAAGTGCAATAATCCTGAGAAGGAATATCAAGTAACATAAAAATGTGTTCTTTAAAAACCTTTCTCAAGCGGAAAGTGGTAATCATTCTTTTATTTAGACAATGTCATTAAATGGTAATAAGTGAAGAGGCTCCATCTCATAGCGGGATAGCTGCAAGCAGGCTGGTGCAGGGTTGAACGAGGTTCACAGGATAGATCTTCCGCGGGTCGTGCTCGTGGGGAGGGGGGTTCTAGGCTCCCTTGGAGAAGTGTGCGACGAGCTCGGGCTGAAACGGCTGCTGATAGTCACTGGGAGGAAGACGTACGAGATCGCAGGTAGGCAGGCCCTGAAGATGTTGAGAGAAGCAAGCTTTCGAGCTGATGCAGTTTTTGTCGCCGACGCCGATCTAGATACAGTTGATAATGTACGGAATGAGGCAACGAAAATCAGCGCAGACGCCGTCATCGGGGTCGGCGGCGGAAGAACCATCGATGTTGCTAAGCTAAGCGCCAGCAAGAGCGGTATCCATTTCATTAGTGTCCCTACAACTGCGGCCCATGATGGCATAGCCAGCTGCCTGGCCTCAATCAAGGGCCTTGGAAGGCCCTACTCGATGAAGGCGAACGCCCCTATAGCCGTGCTCGCCGACTCCCGCATCATAGCGGAGTCGCCATACAGGTTCACGGCAAGCGGATGCGGGGACGTCGTATCGAAGGTCGTGTCCGTCGAAGACTGGAAGCTAGCCTACGAGGAGAATGGTGAGTACTATGGAGAGTACGCCAGCAGCCTCGCCCTGATGAGCTCCAACCTCGTCATGAGGAACGCACGACTGATACGGGAGCGAAGCGAGGAGGGGTACAGAACGCTCTTAGAGGCCCTCGTCAGCTGCGGCGTGGCTATGAGCATAGCAGGCAGCAGCAGGCCCTGTAGCGGGTCGGAGCATCTCTTCAGCCACACCCTGGACATGATTGCGCCAGAAGCTGCCCTCCACGGGGAGCAGTGCGGTGTAGGAGCCATCATGATGGCTAACCTTCACGGGCTGGACTGGGGGACCGTCAGGGAGAGCTTGGTGGTTATTGGGGCGCCCACCAATTCTCAGGAGTTGGGCATCGAAGAGGGGACTATAGTCGAGGCGCTGGTGAAGGCGAGGACGATCAGGCCCGAGCGGTACACGATCCTCAACAAGGCCAATCTCACAGAGGATGGGGCTAGATGCCTCGCAAAGGAATGTGAAGTCATATAACCTCGTGTATTTAGGAGGCTTCAAGAAACAAACTAATATTTATAAAAGGCTGGCTCCAAATCTCTGTGAGATTATTACCGGTGGATATCCTTTGAGTGCCGTTCAGCTCAAGGTGGCGGAGGCGAAGCAGCAGAGGGATGTGGGAAGGAGCATCGCCCGCATCGACTCCGAGACGATGAAGGCCCTAGGCGTTACGGTAGGCGATGTCGTCGAGATCAATGGGAAGAAGGTCACGGCCGCTAAGGCCTGGCCGGCCTACCCCGAGGATCAGGGCCTCAGCTTTATACGTATAGACGGTTTCATAAGAAAGAACTGCGGGGTCTCGATAAACGAGTTCGTCACCGTGAAGAGGGCAGAGGCCGATTATGCGTCCTCCATAAAACTCGCCCCAGTTGACATCCGTATCAGCGTGGACAGCGATTTCATCCGATTTGTAAAGGACAGGCTCATCGACCGGCCCGCAACGAGGGGCGATACCCTGCTCATCATGATGCTCGGCCACTCTGTCCCATTCCTCGTGGTGAACACCAGGCCGAATGGAATAGTGAAGATTTCGCCCACAACCGAGATCTCGATAATGAGCGAGCCGGTCCCCGAGCTGGAGATGCCTAGCAGGACGACCTACGAGGACATCGGTGGCCTTGACGAGGAGATAAGGCGGATACGGGAGATGGTGGAGCTCCCCCTCAGGCACCCGGAGATCTTCCAGAGGCTGGGAATCGACCCGCCGAAGGGCGTTCTGCTGCATGGGCCTCCAGGGTGCGGGAAGACGCTTCTGGCAAGGGCCGTCGCCAACGAGTCTGAGGCCAACTTCTACGCAATAAACGGCCCCGAGATCATGAGCAAGTTCTACGGGGAATCCGAGGCGAGGATGAGGAAGATGTTCGAGGACGCCGAGAAGAATGCTCCGAGCATATTATTCATCGACGAGATCGATGCCATAGCCCCAAAGAGGAGCGAGGTCACGGGGGAGGTGGAGCGCCGGGTAGTCGCCCAGATACTGGCCTCCATGGACGGGCTCAAGGGGCGAGGGAACGTCATAGTGATCGGGGCGACGAACAGGCCCGACGGCCTCGACCCAGCCCTAAGACGCCCCGGCAGGTTCGACAGGGAGATCGAGATCGGCATCCCGGGCAGGGACGGCCGCCTCGAGATCATCCAGATCCACACGAGGGGGATGCCTCTGGCGGAAAATGTGGACCTCACGCACATGGCGGAGATCACTCATGGGTACACGGGCGCCGACCTCCAGGCACTGAGCAGGGAGGCGGCGATGAAGGCGTTGAGGAGGTACCTGCCCCAGATCGACCTCGAGGAGAAGAGGATCCCCCACGAGGTGCTCGACCAGATGGTCGTCTCCAACGACGACATCCTGGGAGCCTTCAGGGAGGTCACCCCGACGGCGATGCGCGAGGTATTCATCGAGATCCCGAACGTGAAGTGGGAGGATGTAGGAGGCCTTGAGGGGGTGAAGCAGAACCTAATCGAGGCCGTCGAATGGCCTCTTAAGAACCCGGAGATGTTTAAACGTCTCGGGATCTCACCGCCGAAGGGGATATTGCTCCACGGGCCACCTGGATGTGGAAAGACGCTCCTCGCGATGGCGGTTGCCACGGAGTCTGAGGCGAACTTCATCTCCATCAGGGGTCCCGAAATATTCAGCAAGTGGGTTGGCGAATCCGAGAAGGCGATACGCGAGATCTTCCGGAAGGCCCGAATGGCGGCTCCGTCGATCGTCTTCTTCGACGAGTTCGACTCCCTCGTCCCCGGTAGAGGGATCGGTGCTGGGGATTCAAGGGTCACCGAGAGAGTCATTAGCCAGCTGCTCACGGAGATCGACGGCCTGATCACCCTACAGAACGTCCTCGTCATCGCCGCAACCAACAGGCCTGACATCATTGACCCGGCTGTCCTGAGGCCGGGAAGGTTCGACAGAAGGGTCTATGTCCCACCCCCCGACGAGGGCGCCAGGCTGAAGATATTGGAGATCAAAACGAAGGACATGCCCCTAGATACTGGCGTCAGCTTGAGGGACCTGGCGAAGAGGATGGCCGGCTACTCCGGGGCTGACATCGACTCGGTTTGCAGGGAGGCCGCGATAAACGCCCTCAGGAAGGACAATCAGGCCCAGAAGGTTGCCCTGAAGGACTTTGAGAAGGCGATGGCGGAGACGACGCCGTCGATCACGCCGGAGATGGAGAAGTGGTACCTTGAAACTTCCAAGAGGTTCAAGGAGCAGGAGAAGCCGCCGATGGCGATCGCTTAGGTGTCGAAGTTGAACAACAGACTTGTGTCTACGACAATCTTAGAAGCCCTGGGGAGGAACGGTGCCCAGAGGGTGGACGAGCTCTTCAAGCAGGTCCAAAAGTTCCACGGGGACCTTGACAGGCGGTTTTTCGATGAGAGCCTGATGGCCCTAGAACTCCAGGGTCTGGTCACGGTCTACAGCATGGCGCGCGACCAGCGCAGGGTCGAGCTCGCAAAGGGTTGAGCCTTGGGGGTCAAGCTCAGCGATCTAGTAAAAACGAGGAGCGTCGCCATCGAGGACCTCGCCGGGCGGATCCTGGCCTTCGACGGCCACAACATCCTCTACCAGTTCTTGGCCATCATACGCGGTCGCGGAGGGGAGCCCCTGAGGGACAGGGAGGGCCGGGTGACGAGCCACCTGAGTGGGTTGATATACAGGAACTCGAACTTGATCGAGGCCGGGATACGCATAGCGTATGTTTTCGATGGGAAGCCCCACCAGTTCAAGATGGAGGTCCTAAGGAGCAGGGGGGAGGTGAGGAGGGAAGCGAGGATAAAATACGAGGTCGCGCTGAGGGAGGGGAGGGCGGAGGAGGCGAGGATGTACGCTCAGCGGGCGGCCACTGTCGGAACGGATATCGTCTCCGACGCGAAGAGGCTCCTCACGCTTATGGGGCTTCCTTGGGTTCAGGCCCCGGGGGAGGGGGAAGCCCAGTCGTCGTACATGGCGATCAAGGGCGACGTTTGGGGAACCGCGAGCCAAGACTTCGACTCGCTGCTCTACGGCACCCCTAGGCTCGTGAGGAACCTGTCCATAACGGGGCGCAGGCGGCTTCCTAAGAAGAACGTCTACATAAGGATCGAGCCAGAGATTATCGAGCTTGCCGACGCCCTGGGGGGGCTAGGCTTAAGCAGGGAGCAGCTCATCGACCTCGGCATCCTCATAGGCACCGATTACAACCCAGACGGGATCAAGGGCGTCGGGCCCAAGACCGCTTTAAAGCTCCTGCAGAAGTACGGAAGCCTGGAGGAGGCGCTTCCACACATTGAGAACGCGGAGTTCCCCCACCCGGTAGAGGAGATAAAGAGGCTTTTCCTCGAGCCGGAGACAACTGACGACTACGACCTGAAGTGGTGCCCCCCTGACGCCAAGGGGATAGCCGATTTCCTCTGCGGCGAGCGGGACTTTGAAAGGGGGAGGGTGCTTAAGGCCGTTGAGAAGATTGGCAGAGGGTTCGCGAAGGAGAGGGAGAGGACCATTTTGGATAAGTGGTTCAGGCCTTAGGTTTGAGCGTAACCTATTCATTTAATCGTTGCGCCACGATTCTGAACCGAGCTCAATGCCCACAGATGTCCGGTCCTCATACATGCCTCCCCCTGTAACATCTTGTTACAGCTACGGTAAAAGCGGGTTTCATCGGTCAATGCTATACAAAGGAGGGGCCCTGTGTCTTGGCGTCTGAAACTTGTTCTACCTATTTTTCGTTGAAAACTATGTAATTGGGTTGACGCGGGTATGTAGGATGCTCTTTGGGCGAGGAGAAGCTGAGCTCCTTGAGGCTCTTGCTCGTCGTTCAGCTGAGCCAGAACTTCAGGAGCGGCGTCATCTCGCCCATTCTCTCCCTCTTCATCAGGAGGCAGGGGCGGACGATCACCCAGATCGGTCTACTGGGTACTGCGGGGATGCTCGGGTGGCTCTTCTTCGAGCCGCTCTCCGGCGTGGTTGCTGACCGGGTCAGGAAGAAGTACATGATAGTCTTCGCCATTATATCATCCACCATCGTTTACGCTGCCTATCCTTTTGCCGGCGGAATCTGGCAATTCGCCCTCCTGGCTTTCTCCATGTCCTCTGTTCTGTCTGCGTTTGCGATCTCGGTCAAGGCCATGACCGCCGAGCTCCTACCAGTCAAGGAGAGGGGGAAGACCTACGGTAGGTACCTATCTGTCATCTCCATGGGAGGCATGATCGCCCCCTTCCTGGGAGGTTTCCTGGCGGCGACGGTCGGCTACACGATCCCATTCTGTGTATCTGTGGGCATCGGGATCGTTGGCTTGACTGCCGTGCTGATGATGAAGCACGACCCGAGGCCGGTAGTTGAAGAGCCAAAGGTGGAGGATACTTCCGGGACGAACAGGCTGATGACCGGGCCATTCATCGGCATACTGGCAGTCCGCATGTTGTTCATGTTCAATCTGCTTTTCCATGAGCATTTCCTGCCGATCTACCTGAACGAGAGCCCGAACTTCAGGGCCTCAGAGGCCGATATCGGGGCCTACATGGATGTCGCCCGGATAACTAGCGCCCTCTCACAGGCGTTCCTTGGCAGCTTGATCGACAGGGTGGGTAGCAGGAGGGTCGTAGCGTCCAGCGTCGGGCTGATCGGGTTCAGCTACCTCGGGATGGCATACCTCGGCGGGATGCCCTTCGTCTACGCGTTGGGCGCATTTCAGGGGGTCTTTCAGGAGGCGGCGGACATGGGCATGATGATGCACCTGATGGGGATCATGCCGGAGGGGAGGACTGGGATGGTTATGGGGATCTATTTCGAGTCGGAGAATATCGGGGGGATGGCGGCTTCCCCCTTGCTTGGCATTGTCTACGATGGGTTCGGCCCAGTGTCCTCGGTGCTGTCGGTCGCAGCCATACTCGTTTTCAATGCAGCCCTCTCAGTATTTCTGGTGAAAGAACGTAGATCATCGAAGATCGGGTAACCCGATTCCTGAAAAAGAAACGTCGAGATGCGGGCGACCCGTCACCATTCACTGCGACGACATCAACAAAAACTGAACTAATTAACAAAGAGAAATAACAGCGTGTCAGAAATTCTTGAAATCTTCGCCGTAGAATAGGGTGGTTTATACCAAAGCCACATACCCGCTCGATAATTATATTAGATAAATTAAGATCAACCCGATAGCCACCGTAAAGAAAGTGATTGCGAAGACGATCATGGAAGCCGTGAATATCTTCCACCAAATGCCGAACCGCTCGCATCCCTTTCGGTAGCTGTTCAGATAATCTCGGAAATATTGAGTAGGCCCCTTAGCTTTCGGAGGCGGGCTGGGCTTAGACTCGAGGACTCCGGCGCATTTCGGTAGACCGCCTCTTTTAACTCGCTTCGACTCCACCTTTAAACCGCAGCGCGTGCATACCGCCCATTCGCCGTCGCGTTTCCACTGATGTCTCTGTTCTCTCGCATGCGCCATGATCCACTCATATCTCGTCTCTACTCAAAAAAATATGCATACATGCAGCCTATACGCAAGTGGACAAACGTTGAAATGGGCTACTAAGTCCTCTCGTGTTTAACTTAAGTGAGTAAGAGACAATCCCCTAAACTTGCTTCAAACGTTTTAAATGGAGAACGCCCCAAATTCACGGGAAGGCTGAAACTATGAAGCCATACGAGATTCTTGAGGGCGCGGTGGACCTCCACATCCACGCTGGGCCTGACCTCTTCCCGAGGGAGCTGGACGAGGAAGACGTCGCACGGCAGGCCGAGGAGATTGGGATGAGGGCTGTCCTCTTCAAGAGCCACTTCACGACGAACGCCGACAGGGTCTACATGCTGAGGAAGAGGTTTCAAGGTGTCGGCCTCTACGGCTCCGTAGTCCTGAACAAGAGCGTCGGCGGGATCAACCCGGAGGCTGTCTTTTCAGCCCTCAACCTGGGCGCCGTGAGGGTAGAGATGCCGACCGTTGATTCCAAACAGCACATTCAGAAACTCGGGAGGACCTACCCCTGGAGCGAAATAAAGCTCCCGGAGACTGAGGGCATCACGATACTTGATGGCAAGGGTGAGCTTATCCCCGAAATTAGGAAGGTGGCGGAGCTGGTCGCCGCCCATGATGCCATCCTCTGCACGGGCCACCTCACAGTGCCCGAGATGTTTGCGCTCATCGAGGAGGCTAAGGAGGCGGGTGTGAAAAAGGTCCTCGTGACCCACGCCGAGCTGGATGTCGTCTCCGTCTCGAAGGAGGACCAGAGGAGGATGGCCGATATGGGCGCCTACATCGAGCACTCCTTCACCCCGTGCACCCACCTAAGGCAGAGGCTTGACCCTAGACGGATAATCGAGGCCATCGAGTACGTCGGGGCGGAGCGCTGCGTCATGTCCAGCGACATGGGCCAGCCGGTGAACCCCATTCCAAGGGAGGGGTTCAGGATGTTCGTGAAGACCATGCTCCACCTCGGTATCGCTCAGGGTGACGTCGACCTCATGATCAAGGAGAACCCGGCGAAGCTCCTCGGGATTTGAGCTCGCGCCCTAGAAGCGTGTCACCTGGGCTTGCAGATTATCTCCCTTATGCTCGTCTCGAAGAAGGTGTGCGTGTTGCTGGGCTTGACGACGATCGCCGTGTCGGCCCCGCCGCCGGACCCGCCGATGGCAATCGCCTCCTCGTCCGTCCTGAAGTGCCCGGAGTCGACAGCCATGCACGCGATTTCGCAAGCTACTTTAACGCCCTCGGAGAAAAGCCTCAGGACGCTGGCTATGATCTCGTCGATCTGGATGGCATCGAACCTGCTGTGAACCGCCCTTCCGAGGGCCCCGAACGCGTGAGCCGCGGTCACGACGATCCCCCCGTTTGACTCGATCTCCCTCCGACTGCTGGGCTTCATCCTGACCTCGTTCGGTTTCAAATATCCCACGACGCTCGTGACCACTACGAGGTTGTATCCACCGAAGACCCTCGAAGCGGCGACGCCGGTCTCACCCGACGAAGAAGCCACGACGACGTTTCTGATGCCAAGCTCTTCGGCTCTCTCCTTGGCCAGCCTCAGAGTCTCGTCTGTGTTCTCCCTGCCCGACCTCTGAAAATAAACAGTCCTCCTGACGTATCCAGCCATAAGAGACGGCCGGTAAGAACCGGGGGGCGTCCCAATTTATCATTTATCACGTGGAAGTGCCAAAAGCAGGCGCTATATAGCTTTATAATTATATTTCCTTCGCTTTCAAAGATATTGAGAGGGGTTGGACAGTTTGATCTCTGAAGACGTGGTCAGGTGGTTGCTTGAACCAGAAAACCCCTCGCTGCGATACCGAACTCTGGTTGAATTATTGGGCAAGCCTCCAAAGGGCCCTGAAGCCATGGAGTGCAAGAGACAAATCCCCGAATCTATTCCGGTAAAGGTCTTGTTAAGCGAAATGCACCCCGATGGATACTGGCTTCAAAAACATCAGAGAACGGGTAGAATGCTCGGCGATGGGGTTGAGTACGGGCCCTTTGGTACAACCCACTACTGCCTGTCGTACTTGGCCGAGCTCGGCATGGATAAAACTAATCCTCAAGTGGCTAAGGCAGCAGAAAGGTACCTGGATCTCCAGAAGGAGGACGGCGATTTCTATCGGCATTTTTCATGCCTTCTGGGTTTGAACATAAGGACCTTCGTCATGCTGGGGTACGAAAACGATTCACGGGTGAAGAAGAGCATAGACCTGTTGCTCGACACCGAAAGGCCTGACGGCGGATATCTCTGCGACATGCACGAAGACAAGTACAAGACCAAGCTTGTGAAGAGCTGCGTCCGTGGAAGCGTCAAGGCCCTGCTTGCCTTTTCGCACCTTCCACGGTACTGGAAGCACGACAGGGTCGGGAAGCTAGTGGACTACTTCATCCTTCGTGACGGAATATTCAAAAAAACAAAGCTGAACGAGTTTGTCAACAAGGACATGGAGAGGGTTTCTTATCCGATAACGTGGAGAGCAAACGTGTTTGAAGTCCTTTTAGCCCTGAGCAGAATGGGCTATGGAAGGCACAATAGGCTTGAGAGGGCTTGGAATGTTCTGGACGCGAAGATCGACGAAAAGGGGAGATACTACCTGGATTGGACGCCAGCGCAGTCCCCATGGAAGGTCGGGGAAAGAGATGCGCCGAACAAATGGGTATCGTTCTACGC
>CAZPMB010000007.1:0-37165 GCA_964587735.1 uncultured Candidatus Bathyarchaeia archaeon
ATGTGCTCATGATGATCCACGCCAGTTCCCAACCCGCCGACGGAGTCGTTCAGGTGCACCAGCCTCAGGCGATCAAGGCCGATCGTGTCGTCGAAGGAGCTCAGAGCCTCATCGAGCCCCTTCTGCTCGTTGATCTCGAAGCCCGCTACAAAGGCGTGGCATGTATCGAGGCAGGCGGCGACTCGCTCTGGATGCTCAACCCCCTCGAGGATCCCTGAGATCTCCTCGAACGTGGAGCCCACGCCGTTCCTAGACCCGGAGCCGTTCTCGAGCAGGATGACGACGTCAGAATCGTCCGCGTCTAGGGCGCGGTTCAACGCCCCGACGATCCTGGAGATACCTCTCTCTAGTCCGTAGCCCATGTGGCTGCCGAGGTGGGTGACCAGCATCGGGACCCCGAGGGCGGCGCACCTCCCGAGCTCCATCGAAAGCGAGTCGATCGAGCGGCTGTAGATCTCGTCGTCCGGGGACGCGAGGTTCAGGATGTAGGGCATGTGGCTGTAAACTGGCTCTAATCCGGCCCGGATCCTCTTTTCTCTGAAGGCCTCAACCTCCCCATCCCTGAAGGGCCTCGTCGCCCAGCTGCGCGGGTTCCGGGTGAAGATCTGGAAAGTGTCGCATCGGAGCCTGATGGCTTGGTCCACTGCGAGGTCTATGCTCCCCGAGATGGAGACGTGGAATCCGAGCTTGACCACGAACGGCCATCACCCCTTACACAACGGATAGAGGCAGAGCGACCGAAAAGGCGTTTCGGAGGCCCCCTTCAAGCATTCCACCCGTTAATGGATTGATGATATGTCTTTTACTTCCATAATTCTCTTTTAAGCAATCCCTCAACCCATCTTCGGGACTGGCAGATGCAGGTGGGGCACCCAAGCCGACTCGAGGAGAGGGATTTTGACGATGACAACGACCCCGAGTCTGATATCGAGCTTCTCACCGTCCACAGCAGGAACACGAGCCGCACGAGGGTCACTGAGGAGGAGGCGGGCCACCTCAAGGCGCTGAAGCAGATAAAGGACGCCCTGAGCAGGTTCGACCTCTCCAAGAACGAGGTCAGGGTATACCTGTTTCTGGCCCGGTTCGGGGCCCAGAAGGCTCAGAGGATCGCCGAGGCGCTCAGCGTCCACAGGACCGAGGCGTACAAGATCCTGCGCAGGCTAGAGAAGCAGGGCCTCGTCTCATGCGTCTTCGAGAGGCCGATGAAGTTCGTCTCTGTGCCGTTCGAGAAGGCGCTGGGGAACCTCATCGAGGTCAGGCGACAGCGGATCCACCAGATGGAGCAGTGGAAGAAAGACCTGATGGAGACCTGGCAGTCCCTACCGGTGCCCGAGGCGAGGAAGACAAAGAAGGAGACGTTCCAGGTGCTCGAGGGGCGGAGGCAGGTGAGCGTAAAGGCCACGCAGCTCCTCGACTGCTGCAGCAAAGAGCTGCTGATGGTCCTATCGGACGAGAACCTCCTCTGGCTGTTCAACTCGCCCTTCTTCGACGACATGGAGAAGATCGCGGAGAAGAGGGGGATCGACATCCGCGTGCTTACCAACTACTCCCCGACGAGCACCTACGTGCTGGACGAGGTGAACCTCGGGGAGGGGGACTTCGCGTACATGGAGTTGGAGGGCGCACCCTGTTTCATACTCTCCGACAGCGACCAGATGCTCCTGCTGATGGAGCGCGACGACGAGGAGGAGGGGAAGCCCTTCGCGATGTGGACGAACTACGGAACCCTAGTGAATTCGTTCAAGCTGTTGTTCGCGATGATATGGAAGGAACCCGCCAGCTTGATGTCGAACGTGGGGGCCATGACGACCCCCTGAGGATGGTCTCAGAATCCATATCCCAATCATCATGATTGGCTTACTGATTAGTTATGTAGATCTGAACTACATACAAATCGACATATTGACTTCTCCCCGGATAAGGGAATGAGAAAAAGAATCGATCTAACCCCCTAAAAAGGTGGCTCTGGGAGGTCGTTCGACGAAGATGCAGATAGGCATATCGTTCGCGGCAAAAAACAGTCCACACGACATCCGTATAGACGACGGTACAACTACCCTGCGGGTCCGTACGCTCGCCATCAACACCGATCAGGTATGGAATATGGTGCCAAATTGGAGCCTGTTGTACTGCGGTCCTTTAGAAAACGCTCGGCTAGCCCTGGCAAAACCCTTCATCCATGGAATGTGGTAGGGATGTATGGATCAACGGCGTGCTGGCCCTTCGGGGCATTCAAGGCTAGGCGGGGTTTGGCAACCCCGGTCAGCATGCTCCTCATCCTATTCTCGCTCACCCTTGTTTCGACGGTCGCGTACTCCTACTCCCTCAGCCAGATAAGGGGCAGGAAAGAGGACCTGAAGCTCGTCGCCGCGCACGAGAAGATGCTGGACATGGATGACGCAGTCTCGGCGGTTGCCTGGTCCCCCGGCAGCTCGAGAACCCTGGCATTCTCTGACTACGGAGGGCAGCTGAGGGTTGAGCCCGGCGCGAATCACCTCCAACTCAACATCACCGCCGGGAACTCCACCGACACCCTTTTCGACAGCGACACAGGGCATCTCGTCTACGAGCTCCCGAGCACGATCGCTGGTCAATACAGCAGTTGGCTCCGGGGCGACCGGAGGGCGATCGTCAACCAGAGTTCTTCCTATCAAGTCCAGATGAGGATAGAGACTGGCGAAGAGCACAAGGAGCTGACGGCGTGCTACAGGCCGCTGGTCTCTTCGTCCGTGGGGGATCTGATCGGGGGCAGGAGGGTGAACAACATCAGGATCTGCATAATAAACCTCAACGGCTCCCAATCCATGCAACCGGGCGGTGAGTTCAACGTCAAGGTCGTGGGAGACGCCGTCTCCTCCCGGCTCCACAGCTACGACCTGAACCCATCGGCTACGGCCGTCGTCGTCAGGGCCGACCTCGACGGAGTCGTGGGCACGATAGAGGTGCCATTGACCGTTGGGCCCGCCGGATCCACGGCGAGGATTGAGGTCGTCATCGGCAGCGTCGACGTGGAGGCGGTGAGGATCTAATGCCGTCCCAGGCCACAAACTACTTCTACACCCTCCTGGCCATGGGCTTCGTCGCCCTGATGCTAACGAACGCCTTCGAGATCCGGGCCACGGGTCTCCGAGCGGTCTCGGAGAGGCAGGAGCTGAGGAGGATCCTTGAGGCCGTTGCCTCGGAGGCCTCGGAGCTTGTCGCCCTGACTGAGGCCACAGGAGCATCGGCGAGGATCGGCCTCAGGCTACCCACCAACATCGGGGACAAGAGCTATTGGGTCCGCCTCAGGTCCGATGCCTCGGCAGCCTGGGTGGAGGGCGGCTTCGGGGAGCCATGGGTCGGAGAACCGGATTTCAGGGTGGACCTGCCATCGGATGTGTCTGCCTCTGGTACCTACAAAGGGGGATATGGTACCCTGGCGTTGAACTGCACAGCCCAGGGCTCGGATACGGTGTTAGCACTAGGGCGATGGGAGGCGGGGTAGGAGATGGTGCTGGGCGGGAAAAAGAGGAGGCCGCAGGAGGAGAAGGACGATGGCGTGCCGAAGGACATGCTCCTCGGAGCCCTCGGCATGCGGCGCTGGCGGGTGCCTGAGGGCTACAGCGAGGTGGAGAGCTATCCCCTTAAGGCGCCATTCTCCTACTGCGTCGTGGCCCGCAACGACCAGACCTCAGAGCACCTATACATAGTCGACGAGCTGCCGATGGACATGGCCGAGCGGGAGGCCTTCATCAACCTCCGCGAGCTGCTCGAGAAGAAGCTCGAAGCGCCAAGGGAGGGTCAAACGCTGAAGGAGGCGTTGAACGAGCAGCTCTCCCCCATACTCAAGGAGAACAAGCTCTTGGCCGGGCTCACACCTGTCGGTGTGCAGAAGATCCAGTACTACCTGGAGAGGGACATCGCTGGCTTCGGCAAGATAGACCCGATGATGTTCGACCTGGGCATCGAGGACATAAGCTGCACGGGCTTCGGCAAGCCCCTCTTCCTCTGGCACAGGAAGTACGAGAACATCAGGACGAACGTCCAGTTCGGTGAGGACGAGATCAACGACTTCGTCATGAAGCTCGTGCACAAGGCCGGGAAACACGTCAGCCTCGCGTTCCCCATCGTTGACGCGACCCTGCCGGGGAAGCACAGGCTCGCTGTCACCTACGGGAAGGAGGTCACGCCGTCCGGCACGAGCTTCACGATCAGGAAATTCAGAACCGACCCCCTCACGATCATCGACCTCATCAGGATGGAGACCCTGAGCGACCTGGCGGCCGCCTATCTCTGGATGCTGATGGAGAACAAGAACTCGGTCATGATCATAGGCGCCACGGGCGCCGGAAAGACCACGTCCCTCAACGCCGTCGCCTGCCTCATCCACCCGTCTTACAAGATAATAACCGTCGAGGAGGTCGCTGAGATCAACCTACCCCACGAGAACTGGGTCTCAACCATCTCCAGGCCCGGCTTCGGGATGGAGAGGAGCGGCGAGATCTCCCTCTACGACCTCATCAAATCGGCGGTCCGCCACCGACCTGACCTGATGGCCGTGGGGGAGATCAGGGGTGAGGAGTCCTATGTGCTCTTCCAGAGCCTCGCGACCGGCCACGGCGGGCTCTGCACGATGCACGCCGACAGCGTGGACCTGGCGCTCAAGCGGCTTACTCAGCCGCCGATGAACATCCCCCTGTCCATCCTCCCTCTGATGAACTGCCTGATCCTAGTGAAGCACGTGAGGGCGCCGATCTTCGTTGAGGGGGAGAGGCGGATCTCAAGCAGGAAGTTCGTGCACATAGCCGAGGTGAGGCAGAGCGGGGCGGTGAACGACGTCTCAAAGTGGGCCCCATCGTCGGACATGTTTGTTGAGAACTTCAGTAAGAGCTACCTCATCGAGCAGCTCGCCCTGGGCCTCGACCTCTCGGTCGACTTCCTGATGAAGGAGATGGAGAGGCGGAGGGGGGTGCTCCTCTGGATGGCGAACAGGAACATCCGTGACTACAGGAGCGTGAACAGCGTCCTCACCCAGTACTACAACAGCCCCGAGGAGCTGTACGCGAAAGTGACCGAGAGCATATAGGAGTGTGAGCCATGGAGGAAGCGGGCATCAGGGCAAGGCTGAGGGCGCTCATCGAGGGGGACTCTGATCCGAAGCTGGAGGCCGAGCTGCCCTTCGCCTCCATGATGATCACCCTGATGGCCGCCAGCGGTGTCACCCCCTACGAGAGCTTCAAGAGGATGAGGAGCGTCGATGTCCTGGGCAAGTTCAGGGTCGAGGGGGACGAGATAGTTAGGCTGGTCGAGGTGCTGGGATACGATCCGCTGACGGCCATGGAAAAGCGGGCCGAGACGACGATCTCAAGGACATACGCCGACTTCCTCGAGGGGTATATCTCCTCGGTGAAGAGCGGTGGTAGCGTCATCAACTACCTGATGAGCAAGCTGAGGAGCATCTTCGACGAGCACGCGGCGAAGGCCAGGAACGCCATAGAGAGGCTGGAGACACTCGTCGAGGCGTACATGGTGATGCTGATCGTCATCTTCTGCTTCTACATACTCTCATCCGTCATGTCCCCGGCCACGAGCTTCATGGGCACAGGAGGCCTGCCTGACACCTCGAACCTGATCTACCCCCTGGTCCTGTTCGTGATCCCGTTATTTTCAATGTTCTTCATGTACGTCGCGAACCTCATCAGGCCAGGAACCCTCAGGGGGATGCGCGAGCCGTACCTGGCGTGGGCCGTTCCCGGGGGCATCTTCGTCGCCCTCTTCGCCGCGACGAACTTCCTGCCCCAGCTCTCCTTCGTGAACGAGCTAGTGAGCACGCCTCTTCTCCTAACGGCCGGCCTCGTGGCCACTTGCGTACCCCCAGCTCTCACGTACCACAGGATCGCCCGAAAGAACTTCTCCGCCGAGCAGGCGATGCCGAGCTTCATGAGGGATGTGACGGAGGCGAGGCGCACAGGGCTGTCTCCCGAGAAGAGCATCGTCCACGCAGCGGGCAGGAGGGGGTACGGTCCTTTCACAGAGGACCTCGGGCGGATGACAAACCAGATCGAGTGGGGGGTCTCCCTCAGGAAGATATTCTCCGACCTGAAGGCGCTCGTGAAGAGCTGGCCGGTCGTCGTTGACTTCTACATCCTCGTGGAGACCATCGAGATCGGCGGCGGCGACGCCAACACCCTGGGCGTCCTCGCGGAGTACAGCGAGAGGACCCAGACGGTGGAGAAGAGCCAGAGGGACATGCTGAAGCCCTACATAATCCTGCCCTTCGTTTGGACCATTCTCATGGCCTTCACCGTCACGTTCACGATCCAGACGCTCGCCCAGATCCCAACCATAGCCCTGGGGGCAGCCTCGACGGAGGAGATAATCGCGAAGTTCACCAACACGAACATCGGGATCATCGAGGCAGGGATGGTGTTCCACAGCTGGCTCTCCGGCTTCTTCATCGGCAAGGTGAGCGAGGGGAACTTCGCATCTGGGTTCAAGTACGCGGCTTTCCTAGCCATAGCGGCCTTCGCAACCCTAATGCTCTCCAGGGGGCTCGTGGCGAGCTTCTTCGGAGGGCTGATCTAATTGCCGACCGCGTCCATAGACTTCACACTGGCAGCCTTTGCGATGATTGTCGTCGTGATGGGCGCGATCTTCGGCGCCAACATGGCTGCCAGCCCCTTCTTGGGGGGCTCCGTCCACGATCAAGAACGCTACGATCAGCTGGGGAGGCACATTCTCCTCTCACGCGGCGATCCGATCGACTGGGGTGCCGCTGGTCTCCCAACGAGCCTCGGCTTCGCATCAGGGGGAGGCCCTTACGAGCTGGACATAGACAAGGTGACCCGCCTGAACCCCTCGAACGCCTACGCGATCAACTACACCATCCTCTGGGAGGCCCTCGGGGTCGACGACGTTTCCTTCGTGATTGCCGTTGAGCCCCTCTTCGACGTCGCCCTAAACCAGACATCCACTCAGCAAAACCCGGACAACGCCAGCTACACGTTCTCCGTCAAGACGACCAGGGAGGGGTACCCGGTCCAGGCCGATCTGAGCTGCTACATCGCAACCAGGAACTCTACGTATTCCGCTTCGGGATCCACCGATGGCTACGGGTTGGGTTCCGTCCAGTTCACCCTGCCCAACTCTAAAAATGGGACGGCTTTGCTCGTTGTGATAGCGAGGACGACGGAGTCGGTTGTCAGCTACGGCGTACTGCCCTTCGCGCACAATTCAGACGCGCCAAGGCCGTCTGGAATATACGCGACCCTGAGCCCTTGCAACCATGTCCTGGAGATCGAGCTCTCCCCTAATGTGACTGCCTGGAACGCCGCAGTCTTTTCCATGGGTTACTGCTTCAACCTCACATCAGCCGGGGCAAACTACGCTATACCCTACCTGAAGGATGCTAGCCCCATGATCTTGGTTCTTACAGGGTCCAACGCCTCCGATCACTGGGCCGAGTGGGTGGCATATCCGCAGGTTCCCCTCCAGATAGGCGCGGACATGTCCGACGAATACGTCGCCTCGGATGTGGCGCAAGCCTCATACCTCGTGGACGTGAACGGAGCCCTCTACAGGTTCGAAATCGGTTTCAGGAGCCCTGCCTCATATGAGTAGGAGAGGAGCCGTGCACACACTGGACGCCTTCTTCGCGGCGGCCATTATAGCCGCGGCTCTGCTCTACTCCACTGGGATCCCGAGAGAGCGGGGATACTTGGAGGACGAGCCCCTCGAAGCCTGGGGAGTTCAGGCCCTTGTCGAGTTAGACAGGAACGGCACCCTTGGTCGGCTTGTGGACGCCAAGGGCTGGGAGGAGATAGAACGCGCCCTTCGGGTCGTGATACCAGTGGGTATTTCCTTCAACGCCACCGTGTTCGACGAGCTCGGCTCGTGCTTAAACGACCGCCCCATTTCCAATGGCGGGCTCAGTGGCCGGACCGTAAAGTCCATCGAATACCCAATCGCAGCGGTTTCCGGCACGTGTCCATTCTACAGGCTTCGCCTGCAGCTGGGAGGATGACAAGTTGACCAAATGGAGCCGAAGGGGGCAGGTCCTCGTGGTCGCGGCACTCGCGATAGCATTGACGATCCTGTCGACACAGGCCTACGTCTACAGGTTGAGCAGAACCCGGATCTCTCCCGAGCATGGCCACATCTGCGACTACGTCCTCTGCATCGAGCAGGGATCAAGGCACGTCGTGATGGCTTCCCTCGTCAACGTGTCGCAGGGAGGGGCCGCCTCGAATCTGGGGGCAAACCTGGAAAGGTGGGAGTCCTTCGTTGCAAAGGATTACAGCCTTGGTCGATGCGGGCTGAACGCCACTCCCTCATCGGAGCCGCCGTATGCCGAGGGCGTTTGGCTCGACTGGGGCATCGATGGGGAGGGTGTTTCGAGCGCCTGCGCCGAATTCACCATGAACCTTAGCGGGATGGGTATTGAAGTAGACGACGGGTTCGCGGTCAACGTGACCACGAGGGTGATCATATTCGGCAGCTATACGACGATTGAAAACGACGACAAAGAGATCACCGTGTTCGTGGGCCTCCTGAACGAGGCCGAGCCAGCGCTGTTGGGTTCCATAATCCTCGAGTACCTTGAAAGCCCGGGCCAATGGCTGGAACCGACCCAGATACAGAGCTTCACAGACTACGGGAACGGAACATATCGATATGTTTTCACAGAGAGCGTGGCGGGTGCGGAGGTACAGGTAAGGGCGCAGGTCACTGACCGTAGGGGGGTCTTCGTCCAGGCAGAGCGGACTTTGGTGGAGGGATGACGGAAATCCCCTTAAACGAAATCGCCTATGATAGGCCAACCGGGACTAAGGATGTCGACACTGAACATAATTGACGTCGTCAGGATCGCGCTCAGCCTCGCCATGCTCGGCTACGCCTCCTTGAAGGATTTGAGGACCCGCGAAATACACGACCTGCTTTGGATAGTGTTCGGCGCCATTGGTCTACTCTTAGCTATCTACGAGGTATACGTGGGCGACATCTCGATCTTGGGATTGACCCTCCCGGCGGCCTTTTCTGTCGCTCTCTCGTTGGCTCTGGGGCGCTTCGGGCTCTTCGGAGGCGCCGACGTAGGGGCGTTCATCGCCCTCTCCCTGATCCACCCTGTCCCCCCTATTTCCCTTAAACCTATCCTAGGGGTCGTCTCGGTTGTATATCCCCTGACTTTGTTCTCAAACTCCGCCCTCGTCGGGGCCTCATTCGCTGTGGTCCTGCTCGTGAAAAACCTCTCCCGGATGCTTAGGGGCAAACCCCTCTTTGAGGGCCACGAATCCGATTCCCCGTGGAAGAAGTTCATCGTGATGATCGCAGGCGCCAGGGTCGGCCTCGACTCTGTGAGGGGCCCGCCATTCCAGTATCCCCTCGAGTTCACGCCAAAGGAAGGGGATCATGACAGGAGGCTGATTCTGCTGCCGGACATCAACGACGACGAGGCTGCGAGGGAGGTGTTCACGCAGTTGAGGAGGGAGGGCGTCGAGGAGGTCTGGGTTTCCAGCACGCTGCCGTTCCTGGTCTTCATCACGATAGGCTACGTCCTTGCGATCCTGGTCGGAGACGTCGCCCTGTCGCTGCTGAGCAGGGCCATCGGGTGATGGCTCACGCTCTGGCCAGTGTGTAGTTGGAGCCACTCACAAATCCTATTTAGATTTCGGGGGTTCAATGGAGTGCGGGCAAGCGACGATACTGGAGTCTAGGTAAGCCGTCTGTAGGGCTTAGATGCCTTGGAGGAGGATGATCCGGATGACAGGCAGGCTCGTGACCGAGATAGTTAGCTTCCGATCGCTGCATGAGCTGACCTCGATGATCGAAGCCGAGATCTCCTACTACACCTCCCGCAGGGATGAGTACAGCGAGCAGCTCGGCAACTTTCTCAGGGAGGCCGAGGAGAAGTACGGCGACGAGGACTGGTTCAAGCAGCTCTCCCTCGACAGGCTCGGAAAGGGAGGGGGGAAGCAGAAGAAAAAGAAGGGCGAAAAGAAGAAGGGGAAGAAGGAGGGGGAGCCCGAGGGCTGGGTCCCCTTCAAGGGCACTCTTATCTCGTCCAGCATCCAGGGCGAGGCCGAGATCATGTTCGACGCCATAGAAGGCGTCGCGGCCAAGCTCGAGGAGCTGGAAGAGGCGAAGGAATCGATGGAGGACCTGAAGAACGTGGGCCTCGGCAACGATGTCGAATACATCTGCTTCCTGAAGGACGGGGTGGTGAAAAAGATCGTGATTAAATCAACCGAAACCGAAGAAGCAGAGAAATTCAGGTTCGCCATCGGCCTCACTGCGGTCAAAGAAATCCAGTCAATGCTGTAGCGAGGTCCCTTGACCAGCGCCGAATCCTATTCCAAGATTAGAAGTTGTTGGTCTCTCCGATCGACAGACTAGCCTTTATTATTCATCCGATCTGAGAAAAATACGCAGTCAAAATCAGGCATGGGGTCTCATAGTGGGCTTTATCGACTATGCGCGTGCGAATTCCTTCGAGAAGGACCTTTTCAAGCTGAAATTCATATCCACGGACGCCGTGACGTACCCAAAGCTCTACGAGGACGATGTCGGCTTCACGGCTGTGCTGCCCACGCCAAAACTGTCTGAGGAGTCGATCTCATTCCTGGGCTACGAGTTTCCCAACAACGTCGAGAGCCAGCATCGGATCGCGCAGCTCTTCAGGGCATCCGTTTACCACCTCAGCGCCCACGCCTTCGCCTCAAATTACGGCGACTACCGCGACTGGGCCGCTGTCAAGAACCCTCAGCTTTCCCGGTTCGTCTCGTCGCTGCTTGAGGATATGACAGTGAACTCGTTCATCGCGACGTATTCCCCGGATAAGATGGCCGATCTCGGTTTCGCATGCGCACTCGCGCTGAAAAGGCTGAGGAACCTGGAGAACGTCAGGATCCAGGCCACGCGGGTCATGGCGCTGCTTACGATATACGCCAACATCGGGCTGAAAAGGCTCACGTCTCAAAGAGAGGCAGGTTTGATCTACGATACCTTCAAGAAGATGGACGAGTACAGGGTGGCGGTACGCGCCTCCATCGTCGATAAAAAAGGCATAAAAGCTGAGAAGCTGGAGGCCGCAGGCTGCATCTACGATGCCATAATGAGCCATGGGCCCCTGATAGAGTTCCCCTCCATCCCCTTCACCGAGGATCTCGGGCCCTGCTCCCTATTCCCACCGGCGAAGGTGGACCCCTCCGCCCCGATCGATGGTCTTCTGGGGGAGTGTCTGGTCGGGATGGGCGTCTTCCAGGCAGGGGAACCCTTAAAGTCGGGCAGCAAGGCCTCTCGGGCGGAGGACCTGATGATCTTCGAGTCCCACGTCATCGAGAAGGGGAAGGAGAGGAAGATCCTCTCCCAATACGATGAGTTCATGCCCTTCTCCCGCTTCAGGTCGATGGCGTTCCCGGACCAGGACTACACCGGCTACCTGAGGGCGAAGGCGAATTGCAGGAAGGAGATCAACAGGCTGACCGAGAACCTGCTCAACGCGATGAACTCCTACATGGAGGACATAAGGAAGATGTACGGCGTCTTGGACCTCGCAGACGTGATCCAGGTCATAGCCAGCAAGAGCGACAGGACAGACGTCTTCCTCCTCGAGGAGAAGATACAGAAGAGCTACGCCTGGGCTGTGCTGATAGACTCGAGCACGAGCATGAGGCACATAAGGGACTACGTCCTTGAGATGGCGATCATACTGGCGGAGTCGGCGAGCAAGGTTCTCTTCGACATAACGTCTTGGGGATTGTTCGCCTTCAACGACAGCTTCTACGTGATAAAGGACTTCACGGAGCAGTACAACACCAGGGTGAGGTCAAGGCTGGGGGGGCTGAAGTTCGAGGGGCTGACCTACATGCCCGACGCCGTGGAGATGGCCGGGAGGATCCTGAGGGACAGGGGCGAGGAGCTCAAGATCATAGTCGTCATCTCGGACGGCTGGCCCTACGGCTATCCCAATATATACGCCGCGGCTAAGGAGGCGATAAACAGGCTTGAGGCGGGGGAGGTCGTGGTCATCGGGATAGGCGCCCAGAGCGGGCGGATGGAGTTTATGTTCAATTCAAACTGCGCGGCCTTCACGCTGAAGGAGTTCGTCAACAAGTTCGGCGACATGTACATCGAAACGAGCCTGAACGTTGACTAGATGCAGCTGTGAAAAAGGGCAGTCTCTAATTTTACTTGAAGACGCCCTCGATGATCCTCCTCACTTCCTCCTGCACCTCGAAGCTGTCGCTTGTTAAGGCGACTATAGTCTCCTCGGCGGCCTTCTTCGGGTCCACGCCGTCGTGGACAAGGACCGCCCAGTTGATGAGGTCGCCGGGGCTTGGGCCGTACGGGAGGTCTCCCGCCTGGTACTGCCTCCTCATCTCGGCGCCAACCCTAAGGATCTTATACGAGGTGTCCTCGTCCGCCTTCGACCGCTTCATGATGAGCTCCGCTTCGCGGGCCGAAATCTGGTCCCCTATGCTCTGGTAGGAGAAGTTGATCCAGACGGACATACGCCTACGGAAAGCGGCGTTCAGCTTCTTTGTGCCAGCGAACTCGGCGGAGAACGGGTTCATCGAGATGACGCAGTATGCATACTGGTGCCTCGGGACGATCTCGTTGTCCTTCTCGGTGAGGACGAGGTGGCCTCTGGTGTCGAGGACGGGGTTGAGCCTTGTGGCGACGTCCTGCTTCATCATGTTCGCCTCATCGAGGTAGAGGATGCCGCCGTTTCTGAGCCAAAGAGTGACCTGTCCGTCGATCCAGTTCTCCTTACCGAGGCCAACGAACCTCCCGATGAGGTCGTAGCTGCTCGTCTGAAGGCCGCAGTTGACCTCCCAGACCGGCAGGCCGGTGAGCTCTGCGACGAGATATACGATGTGGGTCTTCCCCGTGCCGCTCGGGCCGATGAGGGCGCACTGCTTGAAATAGTAAAGCGACCGGACGATGCGCTCGACGAACTGGTTCCCGCTGTCGACGTACTCGGGGACGTTGCGGGGTATCATCTCTTTGACATTGTCAAAATAGTAGCTGGGATGAAGGTCATATTTCTGTATCTCGTACTTGTAGTACAGCGGGGACGTGGTTATCGCCCTCTGCTTCGAGAGGCGGACGGTGATCTTCCCGTTGTCGCCCTTGGAGGACACGACCTCCTCTACCTTACCGACGCCCATGTCCTTGAGGCCCTGAACGCCGTACCCTAAACTCTTGTTTTCCTGCTTGGACTGAGCCTCAGTCACTATTCACGCCATCTCCTTCCACGATAGTTATCGCATCGGCGTTCAGCCGGCGTCCGTCCTCTAACGATTGAGGGATTTTAACCTAACTTCTGAGGTGTCTATAAATAGATTCTTAAGCTAGGATACTGTCGTATTTTCAATCTTTAAGATAAGGCATATCGTCAAACGTTTTGTATCCACCCCGTCCACCAGCTTAAAGGCCCTCGTAGAGCACGACATTTGGCCAGGCGCTCTTGGTGTGGGGGGTAGATACACACATAATCTTATCGTTGAACTGCGCCCGCGTTTATTCCCCAGGGGACCGAGGGGGTACTAGGATGTCCAAGAGGCCCTCAAAAGGGGTAAAACAGTCAAAAGAGAAGGATAAGACCCCCAAGCCCAAAAAGGGCGTTCAGAGGAAGGCGGAGAGGTCCTTAGAAGAGGAGATTCTTAGAAGATATGCAACGAAAACGGTGGAGCCATCCCCGGAAAAACCCATTGCCCCAGAAGTGACACTGGACAGGGAGACGGAGACTTCCGCTGAGGCGATTATCAGGAGAAAAGATGCTGAGTTTGAGCCAGCGAACGAGAAGAGCGATCGTGCTCCGGGGAAAGGCGAGCAACTCTCCGAGAAGGCGTCTATGGAAAGGATTGATGTAACAGTAGATGCGACCGTCGATGTTGCACAACCAGAGGGCGAAGAAGCTCCAGCGGCCTCCATCGAACCAAGCGTGGTTCTCCCCGCCTCTTCGGAGGAGGTGGTCGCGACCCTGAGGAAGCTCAGGGAGGATGTGGGGCAAATCAGCGAGCTCAGCGCTGAGGAGGGGAACATCGTGGCGGCTTTCTCCCTCGCCTTCCTGAAGACCATGGAGCCCCTGACGAAGACGCTGGCCGTCGATATCTCCATCCTGCCCCGCGAGATGGGCGCCATGGAGAAGGCAAACATCATACCGAAGGGCGAGCTCGTTGTCCTCTTCCGTGACGGGCGGATGGTGTCGGTGAACCTGAAGGACCCGGAGAACAGGGACCTCCTCATAATCGTTGTAAGCAACGTGGTGCCGAAGTTCAACGCCCTGATCGCCCAGCGGAGGAGCAAGATTGAGGAACGGATAGCCTTCCTGTCAGATATCACTAGGGAGCTCCAGACCATCGCAGACTCCCTGACAACCGTCGGATAGAGGGATATTCGGGGTCAGTCGATGGCGGGGTCCTTTCCCTCGGCCTCTGTCCGAAGGTTGTCTTCATGGGATACATACATATCTACAATACCCCCTCAGAACCATTTTCACCGTGGAAAACTGGGGAGAAGGTCGGAAGAGGCTCTGCTGATATAGTGATAAGTAGGGGGAATTCGCCATCGAGTCCAACGTCGGGGCGGCGCCAATCCGGGTTATGCTTGACAAGCTAGTAGGAGTGAGGAATGACTCAGCCACGGTCTCGGCCGCCGTCGTCTTCGACGTGGATGTCAAGATGGATGAGGAGAGCCGGACGAACGATGAGCTCACGATCAGCTACACCATCACAATAACCACAAAACCCAACATCGTTCAGTTTGAGGCGAGGGGTAAGGCGGTGATCGGCGGGGGGCGAAAATCGTTCGATGCGGCCCTAGCGGTGGACGAGAAGTACAAGGTTCCCAGGGTCCTCCAGACCATCTACCAGCGGATATTCGCCTCCCTCTACATCCTCTCAACGTTGTTGGAGACCCCCTATCCACCGCCGGACCTTATCCACTCACCAGAAAAGATCAGGGAGCCGCAGCCAGATCATCAAGTAGCGCTTGACGCAGAGATGCAGCAGGCCCAGCGGGCGGTTAAAAGAGCGGCCTAGAAAAAAGGGGTTAAACTTTCTTGTAGGCTTCCTCCATGATCGCTAACCCCTTTTCTAGGAGCTCGTCCTCGATGGTGAGGGGCGGGTGCAGCCGGACACAGTTGTTGTAGAGGCCGGCCTTCAGCGTTAGAAGGCCCGAGTTGAGGCACTCCTTCAACACCTTCGAAGCGGCTTCGGCGTTGGGCTCTCTCGTCGCCCTTTCCTTGACGAGCTCCATGGCGAGCATCGGCCCCTTCCCCCTGACCTCGCCTATGACCTCGAATTCGTCGTAGAACTCGTCGAGCCTCTTCCTCAGCTTTCTCCCAAGCTTGGCCGCCCTTTCTACGACCCTCTCCCTCTCCATTATCTCCAGGACCTTGAGGGCGGTTGCGCAGGCGATGGGGTTGCCCCCATAGGTTCCGCCAAGGCTGCCCGGGTAGATGTCCCTCACGAGTTCGTCCCTGACGACGACGGCGCTCAGGGGTAGGCCAGAGGCGATGGCTTTGGCCATCACCATCACGTCGGGCTCGACCCCGTAGTGCTCTATCGCCCACATCTTTCCGGTTCGGGCATAGCCCGTCTGGATCTCGTCTATTATGAGCTGGAAGTCTTGCCTGTCGCAGACATCCTTCAGCTCCTTGAAGAAGTCGGCTGGCGGGTCGATGAAGCCACCCTCCCCCTGGACGGGCTCCGAGATGATCGCTGCCACATCATCGGGCTGAACCTGGGTCTTCAATATGGACTTCTCGATGTGGTGGATGCAGGCGAAGCCGCACCCGGGGTGCTCCAGGTGGAATGGGCAGCGGTAGCAGTATGCGAAGGGGGTCATGTAGACGCCAGGGACGAAGGGACCGAACTTCACCTTGTAAGGGTCCCACTTCCCTGTCAGGGTCATCGCCATGTAGGTTCTGCCGTGGAAGCTGTTCTCGAAGCTTATGACGCCCGGCCTCCCGGTGTAGGCCCTAACTATCTTGACCGCGTTCTCCACCGCCTCGGCGCCGCTGTTCAGCATCATCGCCCTCTTCTTGAAGCTGCCCGGCGTGACCTCCGTGAGCCTCTTTGCGAGGTTCAGGTACGGCTCATTGTTGACCACGTGGATACAGCTGTGGATGAGCCTCGCCGCCTGGTCGCTAATTGTCTTGACGATCTCGTCGACGCAATGGCCGAGGCTTGTGACGCCGATGCCTGAAGTGAAGTCGATGTACGTGTTGCCGTCCACATCCCTCATGACGGCGCCTTTCGACTCGATTATGGTGACCGGCTGATAAAGGTATACGCCCGGCGGGACAAGGTCGTTGCGCGTCTCCATCAGGGCCCTTGACTTCGGGCCCGGCGGAGGTGTGACGATTCTAGGAACCTTGCTCATATACCATCGCCTAACCTTCGTATCTATGGCTAAATTATGCTTTGCTACTCGCGCTGAGATTGTATCAAATATTGGGTCCTCTTGTGGCTTAATCTTTGGGCTAAAATGTCACCAAGGGGCTCAAGTAGGATGTGGCTTGTGTTCTGGGTGGTTTAAAGGGGCCGATGATCGTTATAGGCGTATCAAGGGGCTCCACGAATACCAATTCACTACACTAGATGAAAAAGTTCTGTATAATTTCGTGAAGGTTCTGTAGGAGCCTCATCTCTCCAGGATGAACTTGGCACCTGGACGGTAGACACCCTTGATCTGCTTTATCAGCATCGTCTCGCCGATCCTGTTGCCCACGCCGATCGGCTGGAGCTCCTCGGTGAGCTTGGAGGCTTGGTCCCGCCTCTGGACGTTCTCGGCGTATACAGTGAACAGGGTGTCCCCCTCGGATACTGCGTCGCCGAGCTTCACTTTTATCATCAATCCTGCGCCCTTGTCGTTCGGGGCGCCTGCGGCCCTCGCGATCTGGGCGATGGCCCTGTTTTCGATGCCGAGCACGCGACCACTCCTATCGGCAGCGACATCAAGCCACTTCTCCCCGACCTTGAGGTCCTCGGGCTTTACCTCCGGGTCACCACCCTGAGCCTCGATGATCTGGCGCATCATCTTTTCTGCCTCACCCGAGGCGAGGATGTTCTTTGCCTTCTCCTTCCCGTTTTCCTCGCCCACCATCTCGAAGAGGATGCCCGCGAGGGTCGTGGCCTTGTCTATGAGATCAGGGGGCCCTCCCCCCATTAGAGCCTCAAGCGACTCCCTTGCCTCGAGGACCGGGCCTATGGCCTCGCCGATTGGCTGCTCCCCCTCCGTTACGGCGCACTCTATCTGCATGCCCATGCGGGCGCCGAGGACGATGAAGTCCTGAGCAAGCTGGTTGGTCTCGTTCAGATTGTTCATCTTTGCCCCCCTTCCCATGGGGATGTCGATTACGACGTGGCTGGAGCCCATCGCCTTCTTCTTGCTCATGATCGACGGTAGGAGAAGCGGGTCTATCGAGAGCGGATACTCAACGTGGATGAAGAGGTCATCAGCAGGAGCAAGGTCGAGGGCGCCGCCCCAGACAATGCAGGCCCCCACCTCGTCCACGACCTTTGTGATCTCCTCCAGCCTCAGGTTAACCGGGGCGAGGGTCTCCATCCTGTCGGCGGTCCCGGCCGGGGAGGTGATGGCCCTGGAAGATGACTTTGGGATCGTATATCCTGCGGCAGCTATGATCGGAACGACGAGGAGCGTGGTCTTGTCTCCGGGGACGCCCCCAATGCTGTGCTTGTCCAGGATGGGCTTCCTCTTGAACTCCATCGTCCTCCCCATCCTCACCATCGCCCTTGCCAAGGCCTCGATCTCGTCCATGCTCATGCCATGGATCTGGAGGGCGGTGACGAAGGAGGCGAGCTCGATCTCGCTCAGGTGCCTCTCCACGACGTCCTTCACGATCGTCTCCATCTGGGAGGGAACGAGCTTCTCCCCCATGATCTTCGCACGGATGGAGCTCAGGGACTCGGGTCTGTCCGCCGGCCTCGCGCGGACCTTATCGCCCTCGCGGAGGCCGAGCTTTGACCTCACCTCCTTGAAGACCCCGAGGGCCCCCTCGTGAAACTCCGAGGCGGTGTTGAGTATCGCGACGATCTCGGATCCGTCTGTCGTCAGCCTGACCCTGTCGGACGACATTATCCCAAGCCTCTTCGCGTCCTCAACGCCCAGCACGACTATGAGCTTGCCGAACGCCTCTAGATCCAAGATCTTCGCCCTGAACTCCAACCCGGCCCCCACCGCAACACGAACATATAACTTCAACTGCGGATTAAATAGATCGTGAGTCACCAGTCAAGACTTCACTAGAGGAATCGCGATGCGTTATATCGATTTTGTGGATCTCAGACACAAGCCGTCCGAGAACGATGTTCTCTGTGACTTCAACTTCGTTTCCGAGGGCATGTCGTCCAAGGAGGCCGCTGGGGCCATAGCAGCGGAGAGCTCCATTGGGACCTGGACAGAGCTGACGACGGTGAAGCCGTACGTGGAGGAGCTGGGGGCGACGGTGTACAGGATCGAGGGAGATGAGTGCAGCATAGCGTATCCGATCGAACTCTTCGAGCCAGGCAATGTGGCGAACATCCTCAGCAGCGTCGCTGGGAACGTCTTCGGGCTGGAGGGCCTCAGGAGCCTCAGGCTCAACGACGTGCGTTTCCCAGAGGCTCTGGTGAGGGGATTCAAGGGGCCAAGGTACGGCGTCGAGGGGGTTCGAGAGCTACTTCGGGTCAGGGATAGGCCTCTCGTTGGAACAATAATAAAGCCTAAGCTGGGGCTGAGAACCCATGACCACGCCGAGGTGGCCTACGATGCCTGGTTAGGCGGGTGCGATATCGTGAAGGACGACGAGAATCTCAGCAGCCAAGCCTTCAACCCCTTCGAGGATCGGGTGACCGAGACCCTTGAGATGGGGGACCGGGCTGAGGAGGAGACGGGGGAGAGGAAGGCCTACATGGTCAACGTCTCCGCCGAGACCGAGGAGATGCTGAGGCGAGCGGAGTACGTGAAGGAGCAAGGGGGGACGTATGTGATGGTGGACATCATAACGTGCGGCTTCTCTTCCCTCCAAACCCTCAGGAAACATGACCTGGGGCTCGTCATACACGGCCACAGGGCGGGTCACGCCGCCTTTACCAGGATGGTGGATCACGGCATCAGCATGAAGGTGATCGCCAAGGTGGCGAGGATGATCGGAGTCGACCAGCTCCACGTTGGAGCCGCTGTCGGCAAGATGTCGGAAGCCAAGGAGGAGGTCCTTGAAAACGTCGATGTCCTAGAACGGCAGATGTACGGCCTGAAGAGGGTCCTGCCCGTGGCCTCTGGAGGGCTCCACCCCGGCCTTGTCCCGGAGCTCATGCACATATTCGGCCATGATGTGGTGATCCAAGCCGGCGGCGGAATCCACGGCCACCCGATGGGCTCGAGGGCGGGGGCCGTTGCCATGAAGCAGGCCGTTACCGCCGTGATGGGAGGCCGCACCCTGAAGGATTTCGCAAGGGACCACGAGGAACTTGCGGCCGCTCTCAGGACATGGTCAGGGGGATAGGTGATCAGGGGTCTTCAAGAGCCAGGGGTACCTCCTCCTGATTGCCTCGACGATCGAGTGGGGTGAGATGATCCCCTCCTCGCATATGATGCCGTGGATGTAGTCCCTCCTGGTGACGTCGAAGGCGGGATTTCTTATGCGTAGCCCCTTCGGTGCACCCTCCCAGACCTCCTCTGCCCCTCTCTCCTCGATGGCCTCGTAATCCCCGTGGACCGTCTGGGGCTCGAACTTGAGCAGCTCAGTAACTACGTAGAACGGGACCCTCGCCTCGTGGGCCGCGAGGGCGACGTGGCTCGTGCCGATCTTGTTTATCACGTTCCCCTCCGAGGTTATCGAGTCCGCGCCCACGAGCACCAGGTCCGAGCCCTTGATGAAGGAGCGTACGGCGGAGTCGACGATCATTGTTGCTTTGATGCCCATATCGAGGAGCTCCTTGGCGGTTATCCTCCCCTGGTACATGGGCCTTGTCTCCGTCATTATCACCTCGAAGTCGATGCCCCTCTTTCTAGCCTCGGCGAAGACCATCGAGACGGCGGAGGAATGACAGTGGGTGAGGACGGTGTACCCTGAGCGGATGCGCCTGGAGCCCACCTCGGCGGTCCTTCCCCTGGACCTGTTGAACTCATCAAAGAGCTCATCCGACGCCCTGCCGGCGAGGTCCTGAAGCTCCTTCACGGTCGTGCAGTCGCTCTTGCCGAGTTCCGTCTCTATGTACCTGACGGCGTTCCTCATGAATGGCTCAGTCTCTCGAGTTCGGAACAGGATCTGCCTGGCACAGGCCACCTCATCTAGGATTGAGTCCTTATCCTCCGCCTTTGAAACCTTCAACTGTTCCACGAGGGCTCCGACGGCCGTGAGCGCCACATTGGTCGCGCCTTGGACCTGGAGTTTTCTGATCCTCTCAGCGGCCTCCTCCACTATCTTCAAATTGGACACCGTGGATTAAATCAAGTCCTTAGATAAAATTTACAGATAAGCGACTAATCAAGATTTGTCATTATCAAGATTTACACCTAATTTGATGGGCTGTTTGAACTGACTGTGGTTTGTTAACAAATTTTTGAGGATCGTGCGGCCATGAGAAGATTCATTGGGGGACATCATTTTTCTAGCTCGTCCTTTTCTCATACTAGAGGTTGACGTTTGCCTGTGACGGTATTGGCTCTCTGATTCTCATTAACACGATGAAAATGGCGATCGCCTCAAGGAGGATGGCGAGCAAGAAGGGCGTCGCCGGATCGATTTGGTAGAGGATCCCGAAGAGAGTGGCTGACGGTACGGCTGCGAGGGTCTTGAGGGTGCCGATGATCCCGATGATCCTTCCCCTCCTGTCAGAGGGAACCAGATCCGCCTGCAGGGCCATGAGGGTGGGGAAGAGGATGGCCTGGCCAACCGCAAACAGGACATTTGAGATTATCAGCTGCTGAACATCCCTGGATGCGATGAAGAGCAGGATCATGGGCGTCGTGAAGAGATAGGCTGCGAGGAGGGCCTTCCTTCTTCCCACGGAGTCGACCATCTTGCCCGCCGGGAACCCCACGAGGAGGCCCGCCATCATGTAGGCCGTGCCCACGAGGCTCCACTCCAGGCCCCAGACCCCGACGACATCCCTCGCGTAGAGGGCCATGTACACCTGTAGGAGTGGGGCCTCGAACGCGCCGATGAGCATCACGACGACAAGGGGGGCCATTCCCCGGGGCAGCTCCCTCCAGGCCTCCGAGATAGACCCTAGGGAAGACCTGAACGCTGAGCCCACATCGGCCCAGCGGAACTGTTCTGGCCTCTCCAAAGTCTCCCTTAGGAAGAGGGCTCTGAGCAGGGCGTTCGCGATCCCCCCGGAGAAGGCGACCGCGTAGGCGACCCTCATCCCCGGCACCAGGCCGAGCCTCTCCACTAGGAGGCCGCCGACGATGGGCGCCGCCATCGCCGGGATCATCGGGATTATGTTGATCGCGGAGTAGCCGATCCCCCTTCTCTCTGAGGGTATGGAGTCGGCCTCTATCGCCTCCAGCGCAGGGAGGTAGATATGGCTCAGGCTGGATATAACGATCCCCAGAAGGATGAGCCTCCAGTCTGGAGCGAGGGCGTAGAAGATGTACGATGATATCCCGCCGAAGGTGAAGATCGCGATGACCGTCCTCCTTCCGTAGCGGTCGGCTATGTATGACCCCGGAACGCGGGCGATGGCGATGAGGATGGAGCCCAGGGAGCTCATGAGGCCCAGGATGAGCGGCGAGGCTCCGAGCGCCCTAGTGTAGAGGGACTGAAAGGGGCTGCTGATGGAGCCGAGCGTGTTGAAGAGGGTGTAGCTCACGATCAGGACGAGGAGGTTGCCCCTGACGAACGAGAGCTCTCCCACAAGCCTCTTGATCTTGCTCGGCAAACCCCCAGGACTCCGCTGCTTACTTCATAGATGCAGGTTTCGCGGGCTCGGTTGCCTAAAAAAATTGTGGACCCCGGCGTCAGGCGACCACGAGGGCAAGGACGGCCTTCTCGGTGTGCATCCTGTTCTCCCCCTCGTCGAAGACGACGCTCTGGGGCCCCTCGATGACGCTTTCCGTCATCTCTTCCCCCCTGTAGCCCGGGAGGCAGTGCATGAAGATGGCGTCAGGCTTCGCCAGCCTGATCGTCTCGTCGTTGATCTGGTACTTTGCGAAGGCCTTCTTCCTCTCTTCGATGTCCTTGTGCCCCATGCTGTGGAAGGTGTTGGCGTAGACGATGTCGGCGCCCTTCAGTGCCTCCTCCAGGTCGTCCGTGACCACCACCTCGGTGCCCCTCGTCCCGGCGTTCTCCTCGGCGAAGTCGACTATCTTCTTAGAAGGAGCCCATCCCCGCGGTACCGCTACGTAGCAGTCCATCCCCATTAGGCTGCTGACGATCATGAGGGTGTGGCAGACGTTCCACGGGTCCCCCACGTAGGCCAGCTTGTTGCCCGCGATCCTGCCCTTGTACTCCCTTATGGTGAGCAGGTCTGCGAGGCCCTGGCAGGGGTGGACGAGGTCGGTGAGCGCGTTTATTACTGGGTTCTTCATGTACTCGGCGTACTCCTCGACGATCTGCTGGCCGTAGGTGCGGATGACGAGGGCGTCGCAGTACCGGTCGAGGATCCGGGCCGTGTCCTTGATGGGTTCCCCTCGGGCCAGCTGCATCACGTCGGGTGTCGCGTAGAAGCTCTGGGCGCCGAGGTGGGCGACGGCGGCCTGGAAGCTGAACCTCGTGCGGGTGCTGTGCTTCTCGAAGACCATGGCGATGGTCCTTCCCCTCAGGTACTCGTGGGGCTCCTTCATCATCCTCTTCCGCTTGAACTCCTCTGCGACGTCGAGCATGTAGCTGATCTCGACAGGCGTGAAGTCCATCAGCGTGAGGAAATCCTTGCCCCTGAAACGGTCTTTCATGCTCATCTCGAATTCCTTAACAATTGAGCGGGCTCGAGTCTTAACATTTCCGCTCGATCTTCGATTCCCGTAACAATTGGGGACGAATGCCGCAATAGGAAGAAGTAGGGGTAGCGGTATAAAATAAGAGATAACAAATAGACTGTTCAGAACCATGTCCGCGTATTCAGAGCCCCTCTACTACGAGATCGCATTCGGCTTCGTGGACGCCAAGAAGCAGGTAGACCTGTTTGAAAACTTCATCGGAAAATACTCGAGGATAAAGGCAAGGCGGTTTCTAGACCTCGGCTGTGGCCCTGGCCTGCAGCTGAGGGAGATAGCTAGGAGGGGTAACGAGGCGATCGGGTTGGACATGAGCCAGCAGATGCTTGATTACCTTGAGCGGAGGGCGGCCGAGGAAGGGGTGAGGGTTCAGACCATCAGGGCGGACATGACCGACTTCAGGCTCGAAGAGAAGGCGGACTTTGCGTTCACGATGATGGGGACGATCTGCGAGATCGATAGCGGGGAGGGACTCTTGTCTCACCTGAACTGCGTCGCATGTTCCATGAGGAGTGGGGGGCTCTACCTGATCGAGAACCTCAGGCTAGATTTGGCGAGTGAGGGCTTCTTCCTTCCCCAGAGCTGGACCATGGAGAGGGATGGCGCCAGGGTCAAGACCACCTACGACATCCGGCTGAAGGACGCCCTTACGCAGACGCTCACGGAGACCTTGGTTTTGGAGGTGGACGATCACGGGAGGAGCATGGTCTTCAGGGAGAGCGGGGACACGAGAATGGTCTTCCCCTAGGAGTTACTGACCCTTGTCGAGCTGGACGGGAGTTACGAGTTCATGGGTTGGTTCGAGCGTGATAGGGCCAGAAGGCTGAAGAGGGCGAGCATGGACAACATAACCCTCTTGAGACGGAAGTAGCCTGTTCACAGAGGTGGCTAATGGCAAACGTAAGCGGTTAGATCTCTGGGACCGAGAAGCTACCCTCCCTGTTCGGCTTGTGCCACTTCGGCTTCTTGACGTACAGGGGCAACCACGTCGGCCATTCGACGCTCCTCCACTGGAGGAACCTGCGGCCGTCTCTGTCGATGACGACGAGGTCGCCCTCCGGACCCGAGTTGCCCTGGATGAAAACCGTCACCTGCCACAGGGCCTCCGACCTGCTCAGCCCGAAGGCTTCCATGACCTTCTCCAGGAGCGTCTCCTGGTCTAGGAGGAAGGCGAACCCATGGGTATCGGCGTGGCGGACGATCTCCTCCCCGAGGAACTCCTGGGCCTCCTTGTTTACGGCCTTGTCGGCTACCCCCATCCTCTCCTTCAAGAATCCCCTACGACTTAAGATAATAAAGAGTTGTGGTTCTTTGACACTCCCATCGATAAGGGCTAGGTTGAATTGTGAAATTAACGATATATATCAAAGACGATAAGGAACAAAAGCGGTGCCGTGAGCTGGATTATCTGTTCTTCGTCTGCGTTCTTGGCTTGATCGGCTCGTTCCCCCTTCACTACTGGTCCGTTGAGCACCTCAGGCTTCAGGAAAAGTATGGGAGGGAGAGGGGCATCAGAGTCGGCGAGGCGTACGGGATCGCCTCGGGGTATCTTTTCTTTCTAAGCTGGGCAGGCATGTGGTTCTCGCCGCAGCCGAGGTTCGCCCTACCCTTCCCTAAGCCGCAGACGATTATCATACCATATGCCGATTTTTCCATCCCCCTGACACACCTGCTGATATCCACACCCTTCCTCTTGGCGGGCGCCTGGTTTGGAATCGGGGGTGTGAAGGAGGTCACCCTGAGGGTGGCCGAGACGCACAGGTCGGAGAGGATCGTCTCCACCGGGGTCTACTCGATCGTCAGGCATCCACAGTACCTGGGCGGGCTGCTCGCCCATGTTGGATTCTCATTTTTACTCTCTGCGCTGTATTCCCTGATCTCAACCCCGCTGGTTGTCGCCTACGCCTTTCTCATCGCGAGGAAGGAGGAAGAAGAGTTGGTTAGGGAGTTCGGCAGCGAATACGAGGATTACTCGAGGAAAGTGCCGATGTTCATACCGAGGTTGAGGAGAAGCCGAGGGGGTTTCCAGCGCGCCTCCCTTGAGCCAGGCACTGCAACTTTTTAATCAGGCTTAGGTGTCTTGGTACGTATTGAGCTCCAAGAGGTGGGGCACGGGCACGCTCCTGCTCCTGGGCGCGGCCCACTCCCTCAACCACTCGCTGTTCCTCGTCCTGCCTCCCCTACTCGGGGATATCTCCCGTGACCTCGGCGCGTCCTTCAACACCATAGGCACCGTCGCGACCGTCAGCTTCCTGCTCTACGGGCTCGGCGCCCTCGTCGGTGGGCCGCTGTCGGATCGGATTGGCGAGATCAGCGTTTCGAGCCTCAGCATCGCCCTGGCGGGGGCCTCGACCCTGCTGTTCCTCCTTCCGAAGAGCTTGGCCGTCTTCAGCGCGGGGATGTTCCTGGTCGCCGTTTGGGCGAGCTTCTACCATCCGACCTCCAACACCTTGATCTCGAAGCTCTTCACAGAGAACACGGCCGGGGCGATGGGCGTCCACGGGGCGGCGGCGAGCATCGGGCAGATGTTCACGCCGACGGTGGCCTATTTCATCGGGACGAGGGTGGATTGGAGGCTCTCGTTCCTGTTCTTCGGCCTTCTCGCTGTTCTCGCTGGTATTCTGATGAGGAGGATCCCGCGCCCCGTCGAGCCAGGTGTTAGGGAGAGGGTCCCCATAGCTCAGGTGCTGACCATCCCTAACCTCTGGGTCATCGTTGCCTTCAACATCGTCATAGGCCTCTACCAAAGGGGGGTCGAGCTCTTCTTCCCGTCCTTCCTCTCAGAGAACAGGGGCTTCTCGGGGCAGCTCGCGGCCATGGCGAACTCCGCGGTGCTTCTCTTCGGTGTCGTGGGCCAGCTGCTGGCGGGATGGGCATCTGACAGGTACAGCTCAAGCAGGGTGGTTATACTGGCCTCCTTCGGGATGGTAGCCAGTATGCTCTGCCTCCTGCTGCTCCCATACGGCGGAGTCGGCGTATCCCTATTCGTGGTAACGTATGGCATCGGTTACTTCGGCCACCAGCCGGCGATGACCGCGCTCCTCGGAAGCATCTCGCCGAGGAGCGCGATGGGGACGGCCTACGGCCTGATGTTCTTCTTCGCCTTCGGCCTCGGCTCCGTGTCCACGGCGGTCGCGGGCTACCTAGCCGACACGTTCAACATGGACACCGCCTTCTGGATACTGACGCTCTTCGCAGCGATGGCGCTCGTTATCTCTCTGGTCATACCGGTCGTCATCAAAAGAACAAAAGGCGCATCCGAAGGGGCGCGTGTTGAAGTTAAATAGACACTATTCTTATTCGCCTATCAATTCAGGTGATGTTGTTCTATCCTATCATTGTGAAATTTTTAACGTTTGAGGTTCCTTTTTTAATTGAGAAAACTTTAAGAAATCGTTGTTCACTCGTTGATTTTGAGGTGTGATAAATTGTCTGAGACACCACAGATGAGCGGTACACCAGTTCTTATCTTGAAAGAGGGCACAAGCAGGGAGCGCGGGCGGGGCGCATCGAGGAACAACATCGCGGCGGCCATGGCCGTGGCAGAGGCGCTTAAGACCGCGCTTGGCCCGAAGGGCATGGACAAGATGCTCGTTGACAGCTTCGGCGACGTGACCATCACCAGCGACGGAAGGACGATCCTGGACGAGATGGATGTCCAGCATCCGGTGGCGAAGATGATGGTCGAGGTGGCGAAGACCCAGGACCAGGAGGTCGGCGACGGGACGACGAGCGCAGTCGTCGTGGCCGGGGAGCTCCTCAGGCTCGCCCAGGAGCTGATGGACAAGCAGGTCCACCCGACAGTCGTCATAGACGGCTACAGGGAAGCCTCGACCAGAGCCCTCGAGCGGCTCGAGGAGATCGCAATCCCGGTCGACCCCGAGGACAAGGGGTACCTCAAGAAGGTCGCGATGACCTCTATGGCGAGCAAGCTCGTCGCGGGCAACAAGGATGAGCTTTCGGACATAGCCGTCTCAGCGATCCTCCATGTCGCTAAGAAGGAGGGGGACGGCATGAGGGCCGACCTCGACGACATAATGGTGGAGAAGCAGCCGGGCGAGTCGCTGACGGACACGAAGCTCGTCGAGGGCGTGATCATAGACAAGGAGGCGGCCCATCCGAAGATGCCCAAGAGGGTTGAGAAAGCTAGGATCGCCCTGGTCAAGAGCGCCCTCGAGGTCAAGAAGACGGAGTTCACGGCGAAGATAAACATCGAGACCCCTGATGAGATCGAGGCCTTCCTCAAGCAGGAGGAGGAGATGATGAGGTCCATGGTCGACAGGGTGAAAAAGTCGGGCGCGAACGTCCTCTTCTGCCAGAAGGGGATCGACGACGTCGCCCAGCACTTCCTCGCAAGGGATGGGGTACTGGCGGCGAAGCAGGTGAAGGAGTCGGACATGGAGAAGCTGGCGAAGGCGACGGAGGGCCGCACGGTCACCAACCTGGACAACCTGACGGCGGCGGACCTGGGGAGGGCTGGCCTCGTCGAGGAGAGGAAGATCGGCGACGAGAAGATGATCTTCGTAGAGGAATGCAAGAACCCGAAGGCCGTCGCCATCCTCATTAGGGGAGGGACGGAGAGGATCATTGACGAGGCCGAGAGGTCCGTCCACGATGCCCTCTGCGTCGTTAGGGACGTTGTGCAGGAGCCGAAGATCGTCGCGGGTGGAGGGGCACCGGAGATCGAGGTCGCGCGGGCCGTGAGGGAGTTGGCAGTAAACCTCCCCGGAAGGGAGCAGCTCGCTATGGAGAAGTTCGCCGACGCCTTCGAGATCATCCCGACGATCCTCGCAGAGAACGCCGGCCTCGACCCGATCGACATCCTCTCGGAGATCAAGGCCAGGCACGAGAAGGGGGAGATGTGGGTAGGGGTCGACGTCGTCGGTGGAGGGGTCGAGGACATGAGGAAACTCGAGGTCTACGAACCCGTCGCCGTCAAGAAGCAGATCACGAAGTCCTCCACCGAGTCGGCGACGATGATCCTAAAGATCGACGACGTAATCGCAGCATCGAAGATGAAGCCGCCGAAGATGCCGCCCGGAGGAGGCGAGATGCCCGGGGGGATGCCCCCCTATTAGGAGGCGTTGGTGAATGGCGTATACGTTGAGCGGGCAGCCCGTCTATATATTGAAGGAGGGGACCCAGCGCAGCAGGAACAGAGAGGCTCGCAGCAGGAACATCACCGTGGCAACGATCGTCGCCGAGGCCCTGAAGACGGCCCTGGGGCCGAGGGGGATGGACAAGATGCTCGTGGACTCCCTCGGGGACATCACCATCACCGGAGACGGCTACACGATACTGAAGGAGATGGACCTGGAGCACCCGATCGGCAAGATGATCAAGGAGGCGGCGAAGACCCAGGAGGACATGGTCGGGGACGGATGCACGACGGCCACGGTCCTCACGGGCGAGCTCCTCCAGAAAGCCCAGGAGCTCCTCGAAAAGGACATCCACCCGACGGTCATCGTCGGCGGCTTCAAGAAGGCCCTGACGCGCGCCCTTGAGGTCCTCGAAGAGACGAGCATAGGCGTCGACCTCGGGGAGAGGGAGACCCTGAAGAGGGTTGCCCAGACGGCGATGAGCAGCAAGGCCGTGGGCGGCGCCACTGAGCACTTCGCGGAGATCGCCATCGACGCCGTCAAACAGGTGGCTCAGAAGCGGGGCAAGGAGTACTTCGTGGATAAAGACAACATCCAGATCGTGAAGAAGGAGGGAAGGGGCCTCGCTGAGACCGAGCTGATCAGGGGCATCGTCTTGGACAAGGAGGTCGTCCACGCCGGGATGCCGAAGAGAGTAGAGGGCGCCAGGATCGCCCTCGTCAACTCAGCGCTCGAGGTCGAGAAGACGGAGTTCGACGCCGAGATCAGGATCAGGGATCCGACCAACATCAAGGCCTTCCTCGACCAGGAGTCGAAGATGCTGGAGAAGATGGTGGAGAGGGTGAAGGACTCCGGAGCAACGGTCCTGGTCTCCCAGAAGGGGATCGACGACGTCGCCCAGCACCTCCTCGCCAAGGCCGGAATCCTCGCCGTGAGAAGGGCGAAGGAGTCCGACATGGAGAACCTATCAAAGGCCACGGGCGCCGAGATCGTCACCAGCCTCGATGACCTGAGGGCAGAGGACCTCGGGTGGGCCGGAGTCGTTGAGGAGAGGAAGATCGGCGACGACAAGATGCTCTTCGTCGAGGACTGCAAGGAGCCGACGGCTGTCAGCATCCTGATCAGGGCGGGCCTGGAGAGGATGATCGAGGAGGCGGAGAGGGCGATGGGCGACGCCATCTCAGTGGTTACAGATGTATACCAGAAGCCGAAGGTCGTAGCCGGAGGCGGCGCGGTGGAGGCAGAACTGGCGAGGCAGCTGAAGGAATACGCCGTAAAGATAGGCGGTAGGGAGCAGCTCGCCATCGAGGCCTTCGGCGACGCCCTCGAGGTGGTGCCGAGGACCCTCATCGAGAACGCGGGCCACGACATCCTGGACACGACCGTCGCCCTGAGGGCGGCCCACGAGAAGAAGGGCGGCCCGTACATGGGGGTCGAAGTCTTCACCGGCAAGGTCGTTGACATGAGGGAGATGGGAATCATCGACCCCGTGAAGGTGAAGGAGCAGGCGATTAAGACGGCGACGGAGCTTGCATCAATGATCCTCAGGATCGACGACGTGATAGCCGCGACGAAGCCGAAGGAAGGGGGCGGTCCCCCAACCCCGCCGACGGGAGAGGAGGAGGAGTTCTAGAGCTCTTTTAGATAGGTCCGATTCCCTCTCGAACCTTTTTTATGAGCGATCATCTATTTGACTGTCCTTTTTTTAATAATGGCGATTTTATTTTCTGCTCTCAAATAAATTATGCGCGCATATTACATGAATGACCTTCAAACATCGTGAAAATTTAATATATTAATCCAACGATCTAAAGTTAAAATAAACTAATTGGCATTAATAAGCAGGAGAAGAAGAACGAGGACAAACTTAAATATCGGCTTACCCCCCCATAAAATGGTCCCGACAAAAAAATCCACATGAGTATGTTGAAACTTGGAATGGCGATCGGGTTTGGGGAAAAATCTGGGCGATGAGAAGCGCCCGATGTTTGATGGGTCTCTAAAACCTGACCATGAGATACCCCTAATCAGATCCTTGAATCTCGTCCAGACGACCTTCATCGGAATAGGAACGGCCGTTGGGGGCGTCATGTTCGCTATAATGGGCCGAGCTATTGAGGCGGCAGGCCCAAGCATAGTGTTTACCTTTCTGATCGGAGCCTTCTTCGCTCTTCTAATAGGGCTCTCCTACGCTGAGCTCGGGGCATCTGTTCCGGGGGGCGCCGGGGGCGCCATAGGCTTCGTGAGAAGGGCGTACGGCGAGGGCATAGTCGCCTTCATAGCCGGGTGGTTCAGCTGGATAGGCAGTGTAACCGACGCCTCCATAGGCTCCTTGGTCTTCGCCCTCTCCGTCCACTACTTCTTTCACTGGGTTGAGCCATTCTCCCTGGCGGTCATCACACTCATCGTTGTCACTCTGATCAACTTCAAAGGGGCCAAAACCATGAGCATAACCCAGTTCATCCTAACAGCGATTCTCATCTTATCACTCAGCCTTTACAAGACGGGTGCCTCATTAAACTTCGAGCTTGGGCGATTTGAGCCAGTCTTCCCGTATGGGATCCTCCCCACCCTCTACATGGTGAGCTTTATATTCCCGACATATGCCGGGTACGAGACGATCACGCAGCTCTCGGAGGAGGTGAGAACTGCTGGGAAGACTATCCCGAGGGCTCTCATCTTGACATTGGTGGCCATAACTCTACTCTTCACCGGTGCCGCTATAGCCACAATCGGAGGAGCGCCTCCGGAGGTTTACTACGGGTCGGATACTCCGCTTCAGGACGCCGCCAGCTACTTCATGGGGCCAATTGGGGGTATCGTGATCTCCGTGGCGAGCATCATGGCAGTCCTTACTACGATAAATGGAAGCGTCGCGGGAGGAACACGTATAGCCTACGCACTGAGTAGGAGCGGGCTAATACCCTCCATCTTTGACAAGGTCCACCCGAGATACAGGTCGCCGTATACGGCGTTAGCGCTGACAACTCTCTTGGCCATAACATTTGTCCTCACGAGATCAGTAGACCTTATAGTTTACGCAATAACTTTAGGCTACTCTGTGACGGCCATTATGGTGTGTCTGGCACTGATACGTCTGAGAAGGAAGGAGCCGCATCTCTATCGCCCTTTCAGGGTGCCCCTTTACCCCCTCACCCCAATGATAGCTATAATGGCGCTAGTGTTTATGATAATCACTCTCAGTTATGAGTCGCTGCTCCTGGGATGTGTATTGGGCGTAGTGGGATTGGTTTTATTTGCATCAACCCGTAAATTTAAGCGATTGAGAGGTTAAACACAGGGTTATTGTATAAGGTTTTAAGCTTAAAGACTAAACCTATCACGAAAGCACCTGTCAAGAGTTAATTTAGGAGGATAAGTTGTTGAGGGTACTTGTGGTCGGAGCAGGTGACATCGGTTTACCAATAATCCATTACCTCTCCAGCATGGATCACAAGGTTACTGTTATAGAGATTGACGTGATTAGGTGTAAACAAATCTCAGAGAAGGCCGACGCCGCAATATTCCATGGCAGCGGATCCGATATTGAGATGTGGAAGACAATTGAAGCCGAAGACATAGATGTTCTGATGACCCTCACTAACAATGACGCCGTGAACATGGGGGCGATAAGGATCGCCAAGGAGCAGTATGGCATACCTTTCGTGATCGCAAGAGCACGTCAGCCCGAGAACATCCCCGAGATGAAGAGACTGGGAGCTGATGTGGCGATATGCCCTTCTCAAGAGGCGCGACGTCTATTCCTTGACGCCTTGGAAGGCCTAAACATGGTGATTCTTTGCCAGTATATTTCTGCGGATTTCAAATCTGTGATGGTAACAATACCCATAAACGGGCGCGTAATAGGCAAGAACTTGGAGCAACTAGATGCGAGTGAAGGCTGCAAGGTGGCGGCGTTGATCCGTGACAACAAATTCATGTTCACCTCAGAGCCATTCGTTTTCATGGGGGGTGACAAGGTGCTTGTGTTCGGTTCAACAGAGTGCGTGGAAAAAACCTCAAACCGGCTGAGGGAGATTGAGTTAACCTAGATGGGATCCACGATGTCCAACTTGATTTCAAGTTACATTGCTCAAATAAATGTGGATTTTTTACTGCAGCTCTTTCAAAGGCTGGCCATAGCATGCGTGATAATCTTCTTTACTTGGTTGACAACAAAGATTATCGGGATCCTCATTTCGAAGGCGCTGGGGCTGTTGAGCCCCAAAGTGGCCCTACAGGTGAGGCGTATAGTGTCTGCGTTCATATGGCTAGTTGGGATCATACAGACTCTGGATCAGCTCGGCCTGGACTTGGTCTCACTCCTCATGATCATTGCGATGGTGGGCCTGGCAGCAATCACCGCCTTCAGGGACGTGCTCACGAGCATGGCCTCCTTTGACCTCGTAACAACCTACGACCTCTTCAAGATAGGAGACTGGATAGAGGTGGACGGATACTTCGGGAGGGTGGTGAACCTCACCTGGATGAACACAGATCTTCTCACCAGAGACAACGAGATGGTGCACATACCAAACTCGAGGATCATCAAAGGCAACTTGGTCAACAGAACCGTGCAGGGGGGGATCCGCGTGGCCGTGCCGATAACGGTGGACAGGAGTCTGAGCCTCTCCGAGGTCGAGAGAATCCTGCTGGGTGTCGGCGATGAACTCAAAGAAGCGCTGGCGCCAGACTCCAAGCCGGAGGTCCGTGTTACCAACCTGAGTGAAGACTCGGTTAAGGTCGAACTTCTCCTCAGGATCAGCAACCCGGCGAGGGACGCATTCGTCTCGTCGGAGGTCTGGAAAAGGACTCTAAAGAAGCTGGAAGAAGCCAAAAAAGGTTCCAGTTAAAACAAACTTTCTCGACTGCGGAGCACAACAATTTCGCATTATGACACGCGCACTAACTGAAGCCCAGCAGATTTCATTGCACCTGATCAGATTTCCTTTGAGTCGATCTTGATTCCGTGGCCGAAGGCGCCGTAGTAGCTGCAAGTCTCGGCGGCTGATTCAGCTCCCTTACGCATAGCCTCTTTTACCGGCGTTCCACTCAGGTACTCCGTCATGAAGCGGGCGGCGAAGGCATCCCCCGCTCCCAGGGTGTCAACTACCTCTGTCTCCACTATGCCCTGCTCGTAGGTCCTCTCCCCATCGAAGGCCATGGAGCCCTCCCCACCGAGGGTAACAAGGATTATCCCTGGCCCCAGTCCGTGCGCCCATCGCATAAGATCTTCGATCTGCTTCTTCCCATATCCCTTGCACGATAGGATGGCGATATCGACCCAGGGGAGGCTCTTTTCCAGGTAAGCCCTATCCGAGCTCGATGAAAAGTCGAAGGAGAGATGTCGAGAGGCCTCGCTGAGCGTGGGCAACTGGGCCTCGATGTGGCTGTAGATGCTTGTGTGCGTGACATCGTGCATTGCGATGAACTCCAGATCGTCGTCGTTCAGCTTCAGCCTGCCGCACATCCCATCGGTGGAGTCGCCGAAGACCCTGTCGCCGTCGACCAGAAGGACCTCGCAGTAGGCGTTCGGGCCCTCCATGACCCTGACATGTGAGACATCGATCCCCTCCTCCTCAAGGGCCTTGAGAATGAGCCGGCCTCTGACGTCGTTCCCCAGGCACCCGATGTAGCTGGCGTCGTGGCCGTAGCGGTGGGCGAGGACGGGGACGTTGACCGCGTTCCCACCCGGGAACATCATGCCCAGGTGGAGGTAGGTGTCCACCGTGTTGTCACCCACGCCGACTACCCGCACCATCTCAGTATTCAACCTTACCCATATAGCGCCGGGTCGAGAGGGGCTGCCCGTGCAACGCGGCAAGGTGCTCGGCCAGCCTGTAGAGCGCGGCCTCCACTACGTGGGGCGCAACAATGGCCCTGACCTTCGGGTGGACGCCCCTCATCTCGAAGTCCCGGGAGTCGTAGACGATCAAACGTTCGGTGAACCTCTTGCAGAAGTTGAGCACGCGCTCGGCCTCTGGACGGCTCGGGTCCTCCCCCACAAGCACGACGACGGGGACGCTCCGGTCGACTGCCTCGAAAGCCCCGTGGAAGAACTCTGCGGCCACGACCGGGGCCACGTGCATCCACTGGGACTCGGCGAGGACGCAGACGCCGAAGACGTGGGCTGTGCTATACATTGGCCCGGCCCCGACGACGTAAAGAACTCGGTCGTCCTTGAGGAAGAGAGCATCCTCCCTCGCCCTCTCCTCGACAGACTCGATTGCGTCGGCTATGGCGTCAGGCAGGGCGTCGAGAGAAGCGATGACCTCCTCATGGAGCACCCATCCCTCTGATCCCTTCATGAACGCACTGACGAGTGCGAGGATCAAGAAGAAAAAGGGATAGTAGCCGTGCTCGCAATCGCCATAGACGATGGGATGCTGGACCAACCTGGCGAGGGGTGAGTCAGGCCTCTGGGTGATACAGACCGTTGTGCAAGGCTTGTCCCTGAGGAACCTGGCCGCGTCGACTGTCTCCCTTGTGGTGCCTGAATGGGATCCTATGACAACGAGGGTCTCCCCGTCGAGGGCGGCCGGGTCTTGGTGAATGAACTCCGCGGGAAAGTAGCGCCTTACATCCAGGCCCCTGGTATGGCGCTTGACCCAGTACTCTATGATGAACATGACCATGTTAGGGGCACCGCACGCCACAAGGAAAAGTCGCTTGAAGCCCCTTCCACCAAGCTTTGATCCGAGCAGGACGGTGTTCTCCCTCTCCCGGATCACCCGGGCCATGCCTTGGAGAAACTTATCCCTAACAAACTCTGTGGCCATTTCGACTCTACTTGTCTGTGGCCAAGGGATATAAATCTGAGACGCGCGACGCAATAAAATGCATTTTTGTACTCAGCCGGATGAATTTCGGAATATCATGGTGCCGTTCTGGATGATCAGAAACCGGTTCGAGATTTCACCAAGTTTCTACTAGAAGTCCGGGGACTCTTTCGAAGTGCTTCTTGTCCGAGGTCGTTATGGGCTCGTTGTGTGTCAGGGCGATGCCGGCAATCATGGCGTCCAGATCGCCGATGGATTGGCCTAGGAGCCCGAGGTCGCTCACGAGCTTGCCGTACCTCTCGCAGGCGTCAGACGAGAAGGACAGGATTTCCAAGTATGCGAGCATGTCCCTGACCTTTCCGACCTCGAGGTCTCGTCTCCTCGACCTATATGCGCCCTTGAACAGCTCGCAGGCCATTATGGGTGTTGTAGACAGCCTTGCCCCGCTCGCCACGTATTCCTCGAGTTTTTTCTCGGCTTTAGGGTCGCGTCTTATGAGGGCGACTATGAAGCTGGTGTCGAGGCATACCAAGGTATGCACCTACAGCTCGGGGGCCTTGATTATCACCTTTTCTCTCTCCCCCAGGATCTCGACCATTATGCGGGCGAATTCGTTGTCGGGCTCCAGCGACCTCACATAGTCCAATAGCGAGCCCTTATCCGCTTTCTTCGTCAGCCTGATGATCGTATCGGTGAAGGATTCTCTCTCCCTCTTCAGCCTTGCAAGCGCCTCGTAGGCTTCCTCAGAGATTGTCAGCGTCTTGTGACCCATTTCTCAAAAATTAAATACACGTATGTATATTTAAATTTCGTCTTTCGGGAAAAAGCCATTCTACAAATAGCCACCTATACATCTCAGCCAACTTGGCGCACGGAGAGAAGAGGGGAGTGTATCGATAGAACTTTTCATCAAGGCCCTTGGTGGCCTTTCGAAGCTTTCCTGATGAGTGCCGCGACCTTCTCGTCGCCGTGCCTGGCCCTGTAGGCCTCGACGCCAGCCCTGTAGACGGCGCTCCTCTGCCCCTCGGGGTCGTTCGGGTCGAACTGCTCGACGAACATCTCGCAGGGGAACTCGGCGCAGGCGCCGCAGTGTCTGGCCCTGCGTTTCTCGGCGCAGGCGTATGTCGGGCAGGTACCCCAGAACGGCTTACCCTTGATGGCTGTACACCCGGCACAGCCGGGCTGCCTCCCGCCTGTGTGCCACTCGCACGCGCCGCAGTCGAGCCCGCAGGGGCTCATCATCGAATCCAACTCCCTCACCTGTACTCCTTGGGGACGTGAATATTATAAAGAGTTTCGAGGGCGCCGGCGCTTAGAGACAGGATGAAAATGGCGGGCATATACGCCTTTAATCGGCCTTCGCTCCGGTCGAGAGGCCCAGATAACACCTTATCGCTCCGCAGGACGACGAATCCAAACAAACGCCATTCAAACCAGCACCTAAGTGGAACAGTGTCTGAACAGCACCCGCGCACAACTTGACAAAACCTGAAAAACACCCCAAAAAGACGGTCCGCAGAACAGGGGGGAGGGGAGGGTTAAAAGCCAACACAGGTGGAGAAAGGTAGCCCGGGAAAGATGGGTGCCTAGGCATGAATTTATCCTTTTCAGCCTCGGGTAGAACCGTCCATATTCCCTCTTTTTTTGAGTTCAGCTTTCAGTTGAGCGGGGGTATGCCTAGGAATGAGTGACCTTTCAGACATCAAGAAGATCTTTGAGGGTTCATTGCTGCAGATTGACAGACTTATCGAGATTATGAAGACTGAACGGGACAGGTTAAGGACTGAGTTTGAGCGTCGGCTTGAGTTGATTCGTTTTGGTCGGGTTGATTGGAGCCGTTTCGAGGAGTTTTTCGAAGAGCCTTAGGTGGTTATTCCGAGAAGGGCTAATTAATGGTTTGTTATCGCTCCTAGGTGGCTTGATTTTCAGATCGGCTGGCTGGAACGGTCAACAAAGGGCTACAACATTTTTGTCGTCAATCAATACGCGAAGTTGTTCAGTCCTGTTCCTTCAGCGTTGAATGAGAAGTTTCAGTTCAAGCAGCCTCTGCCTGTCAAGGTTTTCGATGGTATGCTGCTAACGGGCAAGGAGCTTCAGGATGAGGCTTGGGACAAGTACAACAGGTTTCTGTCAAGGCGTGAAGGCGAAGATTGTGCTTGGCCCTTTCTGATAGATAGCGTCATTTTGAGTTGTAAAGTAAACGTCACCCTACATAAATAATTCTATAAACGCAGGATGAATACTATGATTATGCGCAAGCCATCAATTACTGCATTTAAGAAAGAGTTTTCACCAGAACAACATGAAGAACTACTCAGAGCATTGAAAGCCCGTTTTGAGAAAAACATGAACCGCCAT
>CAZPMB010000008.1:0-11245 GCA_964587735.1 uncultured Candidatus Bathyarchaeia archaeon
TGGGAACGGAGATGGCTGACCACGCGAGGTTCCACGGCGGGGTCAGAGGCATCTTTCACACGGACGAGCTCCCCGGCTACGAAATCACGGAGGAGGAGGTTCGGTCACTTAGAGACCTGATGATGGCATCGGAGCACGACGCCGTCGTAATCGTCGCCGACGACGCCGAGAAAGGCCACAGGGCTCTAACCGCCGTCGCAGACAGGGCGAAGAAGGCCCTGGTGGGGGTCCCCAGCGAGACGAGGGCGGCTAATCCTGATGGCACAACGTACTTCACTAGGCCGCGCCCGGGGGCGGCGAGGATGTACCCAGAGACGGACGTGGTCTCGATCGTCGTCACAAAAGAAAGGCTGGAGAGGCTCAGGGCATCCCTACCGGAGATGCCGGATGAGAGGTTGGAGAGGTTCAAGAGGGATTATGGGATCAACGAGAAGCTCGCGAGGCAGATCATAGAATCGGACTACATAGAACTCTTCGAGCAACTCGCGGGAGAGAAATACGCGGAGCCGACCCTACTGGCTGTCACCCTAACTGAGACATTTAAAAGCCTCGAGAGGGAGGGGGTCGTCGTAGAAAACCTGAGTGATGAAGTCATACGTGACACCTTTTCACTACTCAACCGAGGTAAAACAACCAAGGAGTCCCTGCCCCAGATACTGACCTGGCTCGCGGAGAACCCTGATGGATCCCCCGAAGACGCGTTGAAGGCCCTGGGCCTGGAGATGCTGTCCCTCGAAGAGCTGAGGGACATCGTGAAGGCTAAGGTCTCAGAGAACAACGAGATCGTGGGACGAATGGGGATGAAATCGGTGGGGCCTTTGATGGGGATGATAATGGGGGAGGTCAGGGGAAGGGCCCGCGCAGAGGATGTTCAATTGTTGCTACGGAAAACCCTCTCAACTTTGATCGGGGATTAAAGTATTATAAGATAAGCCCAATAATTATTACGGGATATCATTCCCCCCGTGATCACATGGAGCGACCACCTTTCCGCCTCAAAGTCAGAATAGGCGACATGGAGGTGGAGCTTGGCGGAGATAAAACCGAAGTCCTCGCTACGCTCGATGAACTAGATGAAATCTTAGGGAAGGTTTCATCCGCTTTTAACGGCGAGAACAGGGCAAAGCCCGCAAAGGTAAAAAAGCCGAAGGAGGAGCCCGTGCCCATGGACTACCCGAAGATCGGTAGGACCAACCAGTGCGGAGATGCCGTGGCTTCGCTTCTGTCAACAGAATGGGGGAAGACGCCGAGGGGCATCGGGGAGCTGAGGGAGGCCATGGAAGCGAACGCGATCTTCTTCCCTAAGACAACGTTGTCGGGCGTCCTCGTCTGGCTCGTTAAGAAGGGCCAGGTCAGGCGGTGGAAGGATAAGAAGCGCGGCTACCTCTACGTCCTCAACCAGCCGGAGGCCGAGTGATGCCTCGCATCACCCTCGCAATAAGGACGCCCTTCGGAGAGATACAGATCAGTGGCGAGTCCCCGATGGAGGTCGTGGATGCCCTGGCGGGGCTCGACTCGAGATTCGTCGGGGAGGTGAACTCAAAGGTCTCGGAGCTCATGGCGAGCCAGGCAAAGGACGACCTGAAAGGCATACTGGAGGTTGGGCGGGACGGCCCAGTCATCGTAACCAAGAAGACGCTCTCCCACTACGAGGCGATTGGCCTGATCCTCTACAGCCTAAGGGAGCACCAGGCCAGCTCCCAGGAGCTCGAGAGGAGGCTCAATGCCAGCGGCAAGAAGGTTACGGTGCCGGCGCGACTCCACGAGATGAGGAAACGGGGCCACATATTCAAACCGGTTGACAGGGCGCCGTACTATAAGCTGTCGACGAAGGGCGAGAAGTGGATCGAGGAGGAGGTCCTCCCGGAGCTGAAGAAGAAGTAGGCTATTTATCCAACTCCCCTAGCTTCCTCTGTAGATCCAAGGTAACCATCAGTAGGCCGAGGAGGATCTCCTTGCTGTCGCAAGCGTATGAGCCCTCCCTGAACGGTGCCTTCTGTATCAGCCCCTTCTCCAGGAGTTTGGCGACAGCCCTCTCGGTCGCCTTGGGGGTCATACCGATCTCAGTTGATAACTCCTTAACCGTCATCGTCTTGCCCGTGCCGAGGAGGCGGAAGAAGATCTGTAACTGGCTCGGCGCTTTCATCAGATTCTGGAGGGCATCCATTTTCTCCCTCAGCTCTTTGACCTGCTCATCGGACATGCTCTCACCCACTCCTATCCTTCATTATCTCCCTGTACAGTTTCATGAGGATATCGTATGGCCTGAGGACCGACACATAGCCTTCCGGGGTTGCTTCGACGAGGCCCGCGTCCTTGAGCTCCGCGAGCCTGGCCCTGACGGTTGACGGCTTCTCCCCGACCCCCTCCGAGATCTCCGACGGCTTCAGGGCCGAATCCTTGAAGGAGAGGTAGCAGAGGACCTTGAATGCCGACGTATCGAGTTTCAGGGCCATGAGCCTCTCCCAGTTCACAGACATCCGGCTACCCCTCGAAGTACTCCTTCAGCAGTCTGACGAGGAGCGGACCAAGTCTGTATTTGTAGACCCCCCGCGATACCCTGTCGACGAGCCCCTTGTTGTAGAGGTTGAAGAGGGCGATGTTGACGGCGTTGACGGACATCGACGTTGCCTCGGCGACCTCCTGGGACGACAAAGGCTCCCCGCGCTCGATGAGGTAGAGGAGGACAAGTCTCTGGCTCTCAGCCCGCCTCAGACCGTCGAGCTCGTCGGAACCAACCATGTCGCTGGCCTCTCGGCCTACGTTTTCCTCACACAGTTAGCGTAGATGTCCGATACGATGTCGGTGAAGGCGATGTTGGACTGGTAGGATCCGTCCCCCAACTGGTTCACGTAACCCTTAGACAACAGGGTCCTCAGCGCCGGCCGTACCGTGCCTGGAGACATGCCAGTCTCCTCGGAGACTTGGCTAGGCGAGCCCGGGCCCTTGAAGGCTAGGTAGACGAGGACCTTAAAATGGCTGGAGCCCGGCGAGAGTTCGCTCAGGGCCTTTTCCAGCAGGCTTGTCATAACCGACCCCCTACTTGGCCGCCTTCTCCAAGGTCTCCAACCGTTCCATGAGATTCAGGAGGATCCCCGAAACGTTGGGGACGTAGTTTCCACGACCCTCCCTAGCGAGCAGGCCCTCATCGAAGAGTTTTGCGTACACGGCCTTGACCGAGTTGTAATTCGCGCCCAGCTTCTGGGTCATTTCTCGCGGGCCCAAACTTGGGTTCTTGAGAAAATTTCTGAAAACCGTCTCTCGCAGGGTGTAGTCCTCAGTCATTTTTTGTACACCCTCTATTTTGGCGATCTTCTTATTAACTTTACTTTTGGTTGCAAGACCGAAATCCCAAACAACGAAAACAAAATTGAGCGATAAAATTTCGTTATTTATATATAAAATGCCATTTTTCCCAAATTACGCTCGAAAAAATCAGAGGATTTAAATATCTAAGAAAAAAAGTGTTGTATGGAAGAATTTTCAACCGGGGAAACGAATGCTCACATATCAAGAAAAAAATGGGATCGATGAACGGATTAAAGAGAAAAAAGGACCGGACCTATACCTATCCATCCGTAATCTGCTCATGGAGGAGGTCACCAGGGACGTCGAAAGTGACTCGCCTTCCGTCAGGGATCTGGCGTCGCGATTCAGGCGCGAGCTAAACATCCTCACGATGAAAAAGCGCGATTCCTTTCAATGCGTTGCAGGGGCCGACGCCGGAAGCCAGATCCTGCCCCTCGCGTCGAGGCGGTACGCCATCATCAGCGCTCTTGTATATTCCGTACCATCCGGCGCCCGCTTCTTCTTGGAGCCCGAGTCTCTCTCCATCCCAAACACGGCAGGGGGGGAGAAGTTCAATGGCGTCGTCAACGTGAGAAGGGAGGCGAAGCTCTACGAGACCGCGTGCAAGTACGTCGAGATGGACTCGGAGGTCGAGCTGCTTCTCGTCGACGGGCCTTTGGCCTTCAGCAACCGGTGGAGCATGGCGGGTCGGGAACGGGACAGGCAGAGGCTCATCCGCGCCATCAACAAACTCTTGGACATTTGTACGGAAGAGAATGTCGCTGTGGCAGGGGTTGTGAAGCGGCCTTCAGCCCGATACCTGATCTACGAAATGGGCCTTCAAGACGAGACGGAGCTCTCCGACTCCTTCCTTCTGCTCCATGCTCTTGGGCCGGGGGAGAGGACAGACATATTCTCCCCTAAATCGGCGATCAGAAAGGCCGTCAGGTCGTCTCCCTTCATGGACGCCATAGGCTGCCCCATATACTCCTTCTACAGCAGGATGTCCAGCGAGTGGTCGATACCCCCGGTCAGGATAGACCTCCCGACCCTCTCCCTGGGCCACCTAGACGATGTGGCCGACTACTGCTATGGCTCCAGCTTCTGGGGCGGCATCCCCCTCCCGATCGTTCGTGCTGACGAGGAGGTGCGGATATCAAGGCGACTCGTCGGCGAGATCTACGGCGACATCGTCAGCAGGGCTGGTCGTAACGACTGGGAGGTCTTCCACCTGGCCCCGATCTGGGGCGAGGGGAGGTGGATGATGGCCTGACCGTGGGCTTCACGTACAGCGAGAACGGAGAGTACAGACACGAGGAGATCACCATCGTCCTCCTGAGGGGGCAGGAGCTTGCCCGTGGAGATCTGGTCTACGTCGAGCACCCCAAGAATGGCTCACCCGTCGTCTATCAGGTCACCGGGGTCTATCCCCACAAGCGCATCAGGGAGTACGAGGAGACGCTGCTGAGGGAGGGGCGTCTGATCGGAGACCAGGACGACACCACGATACACGCAGTCGCGCACCAATGGGGATGGATCGACGAGGATGAGGGTCTTAGGCAGCTCAGGCATCCGCTGCCGCCCAACACCCCGGTCCTGAGGGCCGAGATAGACGTGATCGCAAAATTCACGAAGCCCAACGGGGAGTGGAAGCTTCTCCTTGGTACGGATCCCAGTACGGACCTCGACGTGGAGCTCGGGGTCTACCCCCTCATAAGGCAGAGCTGCCTCATATGCGGGGCCGTGGGGACCGGGAAGACCACCACCGCCATCTCAATGGTAGCGAGGGCGGCTAGCCTCAGCCCCCCCGTCCGCTTCTTCATCGTCGACAAGGACGGGGAGTACTCGAGCCTCGTCTACCGACTGAAGCCCGACGAGGTCGTCAGGGTTCCCTGGAAGCGTTTCTTCCAGCCCTCCAACATCCCCTGGGAGGATTACATCACCGAGTTCGGCTGGCAGAAGGCGTGGTGGAACGCGAAGATACTTGTACGGGCGCTGAAGGTGCTTTACGCCCAGGCCGTTGCAGTGACCAAGGAGAGCCTCTGCAGGGCGATCGAGTACGTGAGCCAGGACTCCCTTGGGTTCGGAAAGAAGGCCGACGAGTTCGAGAGCTACAGGCAGCAGGTGATCAACGCCGTCACCAACTCGAGGCTGATACCGGACAGGGACGTCGAGCCTCTCGACCCGGTGGAGCTCCTCTCCTCCCACCACATAGTCATCATGGACGTGTCCCAGGGCAAGGACACGTGGGCTCAGAAGCACATCGTCGTCGCCCAGGTCCTCAGGAGGATATTCAGCGAGGCCCTTGAGAACCGGCGATTCGGCTGCATCATACTGCTGGAGGAAGCGATGTACTACGCGCCCCAGCGGGGAATCTTCGAGATAGGGGATAAGGAAGGCAGGGAGAAGCTCATCGGCCTCTTGAAGGAGATAGCGACAAACGGCGGCCGCAACGGGGTCGGCCTCTGGATCGTCACCCAGAGGCTGGCGACGGTTGAGAAGACCGTGGTAACCCAGTGCGCGAACAACATAATCTGCCACAGCCTCGAGGACCTCGACAGGCAACGGCTGGCCGAGATCGTTGGCGAGGAGTTCTCGGGGCTCATAGGCGACCTCCCGCCCGGGGAGGCGATCGTAAAGGGGACGGCCCTCAAGTGCCGGTTCCCCCTATGGGTGAAGGTGCTCCCAGAGGTCCCCCCCGCGTCCGCAATCGAGACGCCGATGAGCCGGTTCACCCACATGGAGACGGCCGGGAGGGGAGATGCCGCCGAGGTTCAGACCGTGAGGGCGGGCGGTTGAGGCCGGCTCGAGGCCTCAGCCCTTCTTCAACCCTTTGATTGCGTCCTCAACGGCCTTTTTGGCCAAATGCCCCGCAACGTGTATTGAGGCATCTCCAAAGAGGCGCTCCACGCCCCGAGACGCGAGGCATGGCGATGTGAGCGCAAGGGTGGCGGCCCTCGAGCCCGCCTCCTCCACGCTCACACCATCAAGCTTCTCCGCCATGTACCAAGTGGAGCCACAGGGCGCCCCCCTCAGAACCTCAACGTGCCTCACTCTGCCCCCTTCGACCCCTAGCCTGAGGATTGGTAGGCCGAAGATTTGAGCGAACTCGTCGATCGTCGGAACCCCGACTGGCACCAGGGTGCAGAAGGTGCGGGGGAAGACCACGGCTATGCCCGAGTCCTTCATCTCAGACCTGATCTGCTGCTCTAATCCGAGGGGGAGCCAAGAGTAGTCGTCCACGGGGGCGATGACGGCCGAGGTTGAAACGCGTTTCAACATGGTCGGGAGAAGCGAGAAGGCCGATGAGCTCTCCCCCAGGAAGAGGACGAGGTCCCACTCCCCGTTGAGCTCGAGGCCCGACACCACCTTTCCCGGGTCCTCAACGATCTGTGGCAGAGCATCGGGGAGGGGCTTCTTATCGATGGCCCAGCTCCGCGGTGCTCTCCGACGGATGTTGTCGAGAACGCGCTCACCGTAACTCCCTTGAGTGAAGACCAGAAGCCTCAACTTCAGCCCGTTCCACCTCGTCCCTTCCGATCCGGGGTTATAAATCCTGCGAGCCTCCAAGGCTAATTTATTAATTTTGAAGCCTCTTTTAGTGGGGCGATATGGGCAGCAGGCGTCTCTATCCGGAGAAGCCGATGGTCGGCGTCGGCGTCCTCATCAGGGATGGCGAGCGATACCTCCTCATCAGGCGGGCCGCAGATCCGGATGCGGGTCTGTGGTCGATCCCCGGGGGCCTCGTCGAGGTTGGTGAGAAGGCCGCTGACGCAGCGGTGCGCGAGGCCCGGGAGGAGACGGGCTTGGATGTTGAGGTCGCTGAAGTTCTGGGCGTCGTCGACAGGATCGTGAAGGACGAGTCCCTCCGAGTTAAGTACCACTTCGTCATCGTCGACTACCTCGCAACGCCGAAGGGCGGCTCCCTGATGCCCGCCTCGGACGCCCTCGATGCCCTTTGGGTGAAAGCGGAAGATTTCAAAAACTACGAGCTCACGCCGACCTTGATCGATCTGCTAAAAAAGATTGGCCTCTATGACGAAACATGAAACCGGCAATAATTTTCAGATCAGCGACGAGCAGATGATATTAAAAGAGACCCAACAAAATTGTTATCGCGCCTCTCGTCTGACCACACAGATCTTGCATGCAATCCAAGCATATGCCTTGATCGAGTCCAGGTAGTCACTAACCCGGACGTGGTCATCGTTGGTGTGGGCCAGTCTCTCCTCACCAGGGCCAAAGCCCAGGACGGGTATCCCCAGCCACGAGTAGAACCTGCCATCCGTCGCGAAGCTCCATATCTTCGTGCCGGGCTTGTGGCCCAAGGCCTCTGAGATGGCGTCCACGGCCTCTGCCACAACATGGTTCGTCCTTGGATCCGTGTAGAACCCTGTGAAGCCTCTCGGGCCGTTAATCGCCCTGGTTGGAATGACGGTCGCACTCATCTCTGAGTCCTCAGCTCTGATGGAACTGATGATCTCCTCCAAAGCAGATTTCAGGGCAGCCGCAGGGAAGTCCGGGCCATTTCTGCAGTCTATGTGGAACGAGCACTCCTCCGGGACAACGTTGGCGACGTCCGGCTTCACTGCTATTCTGGTGACGGTTAGAGTCGTCTTTCCGAAGACGGGGTGGGTAGGGAGCCTGGGCACTAGCTCGGACCTTATCCTGCTTATCAGGTCCACGGCCTTGTAGAGGGCGTTTATCCCTCGCTCCGGGGCGCTCGCGTGGCAGCTCCTGCCCCTGAGGAAGACGTCCATGCCAGCGCCGCCCCTGTGGCCGAGGGCGACCTCCATGTTCGTGGCCTCTCCAACGACCACAACGTCCCCGAGGAAGCGCCCCTTTTCTATCGTTGCCAGGGTTCCGGCGCCGCTAGTCTCTTCCTGGGCGACCGCGGCGACCTTGAAGTCCCCCATCAGCTCGACGCCAATCTCAGACAATACGTCTCCCGCCATCACCATGGCGGCCAAGGCTCCCTTCATGTCCGAGGCGGCCCTACCATAGACGACATCTCCCTCTACACCGAAGACGGCCCCGTCGATCAGTTTACCGGAGTAGGGGTCGACCATGTTTCCAGCCGGCACGTGATCGATGTGGCCGTTGAGCAGAAGGCTCCTGCCTCCTCCGGCGCCCTTGATCAAAGCCATGACGTCGTTCAGCCCGTCGACCTCGACTGAGAAGCCTGCCTCCCCCAGCTTGTCCGACACCAACCTGGCAGCCTCCTCCTCCTGACCGCTGGTGCTTGGGATCCTAATGAGGCTCTGGAGGAAAGAGACCGCCTCTTCTCGTCGTCTCTCAACCAAATCGGATATCGCTTTCAGCAAGGACATCGCCTCCAACGTACTCACGTTAATTACCCGGAATCCTTATAGGAATATCCGCCGTTTGCACATATATTTCACAGCAGGAAAAAGGGGTAAATGGTGTCGTTAATTGGTTAGAAGGCTACTGATTGCGCTAGGCGGTAACGCAATTAAGAAATCCAACGAGGAGGGCACGACCCGAGAACAGTTCCAAAACGTCGAATTGACCTGCCGACAGATCGTGAAACTGCTGCAGAGATTTGACGAAGACGACAGGATAGCAATAACCCACGGCAACGGCCCCCAGGTGGGGAACCTCCTCGTCCAGCAGGAGGAGGCATCCCGACTGGTCCCGGCGCAGGACCTTGACGTGGTCGGCGCCATGAGCCAGGGGCAGATAGGCTACATGTTCCAGCAGACGCTCCAGAACGCCCTGAGGAAGGCTGGCGGGCGATTAGAGAGTATGCCGGTCGTCTCAATCGTGAATCAGGTGCTCGTGAGTTTAGACGATCCGGAGTTCCTCGACCCCACGAAGCCCATAGGTAACTTCTTCACGAAGGAGGAGGCGGAGAGCCTGGCGACTAAAAAGGGCTATGTGATCAATCCGCTCGCGGGTCCTCAGTACATGGAAAAGAAGAAGACGGGTTTCGTCATCAAGCAGGTCAAGCCGACGGGTTCGACCGAGAGGCCGTTCAGAAGGGTGGTTCCCTCACCCGACCCGCTCAGCAACGTCGAGGGCGACGTCATCAGGACGCTCGTGGACCAGGGCGTGATGGTGATCGCCTCCGGAGGCGGCGGCGTGCCCGTCGTGAAGAATGAGGATGGGGACCTGTATGGGGTGTTCTCCGTGATCGACAAGGACAAGGCGGGGGAGAGGATGGCAGAGGCCATCAACGCAACCGACTTCCTGGTACTGACGGATGTGGAATACGCGATGCTCGACTTCGGGAAGCCGAATCAGAGGCCGGTGAGGGAGATGTCCATAGAGGAGGCGGAAAAATATCTCGCGAAGGGCCACTTCCTCCCCGGGAGCATGGGTCCGAAGGTCGAGGCGTGCATAAGGTTTCTAAGGTGGGGCGGAAAGAGGGCGATAATATCCTCGCTCGAGAAACTCGTGGACGCCTTCGACGGCAAGACCGGAACCCACATCCACAAATGATTATTTCAAAACCGTTCATCGGTCAAAAATGAATAGTCTTGCCAGATCTACCCGTGTAGAATTCAAATGAATAAGAGATAAACATCACTCAGCGGAGCGAGGTTGTCATAGGGGTCAAATTTAAAATAAGCCAGTGAATGGATGTAGTGGAGTTCAATTTGGTTAGCGCAGGTTCCTTCAAGGGCAAGGACATCATCTCGATGAGGGACTTCGACAGGGACGAGATCGATTTCATACTCAACCGCGCGACTGACATGATCCCCATCGAGGAGAGAGGATCCGACCTGTTGAGGGGGAAGGTCCTCGCAACGCTCTTCTTCGAGCCGAGCACGAGGACGAGGCTCAGCTTCGAATCATCCATGTGCCGGCTTGGCGGCGGCGTAATCGGCTTCGCCGAGCCGAGCGTATCCTCCGTGGCGAAGGGGGAGACCTTGTTTGACACGATCAAGACCGTGGAGAACTACTCCGATGTGATCGCCATGCGCCACCCATCGGAGGACGCCGCCATAATCGCGGCCAAGGCGGCATCGATACCCGTCATCAACGGAGGCTCTGGGCCGTGGGAGCACCCGACGCAGGCCCTGCTCGACCTCCACGCGATTCAGGCGGCGAAGGGCAAGATAGATGGCTTGACCATCGCCCTCGTCGGCGACCTCCTCTACGGCAGGACGGTTCACTCGTTGGCCGTCGCCCTCAGGAACTACGATGTCAAGTGCTTCTTCGTCTCACCCGAGCAGCTAAGGATGAGGGACGACGTGATCAGGGACGTCAAGGGGAGGCTGGACTACGAGGAGACGAGAGACCTGAAGGCCATCCTGCCGAAACTTGACATACTTTACGCGACCAGGGTGCAGAAGGAACGGTTCCCCAACCAGGCTGACTACGAGAAGGTCAAGGACGCGTACGTGATCAACAAGGCGTTCCTCAGGGGGGCCAAGGCCGACCTGAAGGTGATGCACCCGCTCCCAAGGCAGGCTGAGATCTCCACGGACGTGGACGGGACGCCCAACGCCCTCTATTTCAGACAGATGAAGCACGGCATATACGTGAGGATGGCCCTATTCGCCCTCGTCCTGGGAGCCCTCTAGCCGCGCCTATCGTTACCAAGGAAGATATCCCTTATCCTCTTCCAGCGGCTCTCCTCCTCCTTGCCTGCATAAGCCTCGCCCTTTCGCTCATAGGCTTCGGGTATGGCATAGAGGTAGATCTTGTGGGAGCCCATCTGAAAATACTCTGGGGAGTCGTTTTTCCGGGTCGACCATCCTTGGATGGGGAAGTCGTGGCTGACCACCCGGGCGCCTTCGTTCAGCTCTTCAGCAAGCTTCGGCCTGAGCTTCGTGTTGCCCGACGTCGTCAGGTAGAGGGTGACGATGGAGGCGTCGGTTATGTCCGCGAGGAAAAAGTTTCCATTCACCACCTCGATGCGGTCTCCGAGGCCCTTCTCGTCGATCTTGAGCTGAACCGAGTTGCACATCGTCGGGTTAAGGTCGTAGCC
>CAZPMB010000008.1:11345-15077 GCA_964587735.1 uncultured Candidatus Bathyarchaeia archaeon
GAGTATTAATACGTTTTTTGCAGGTCGCAACCCTCATTAGGCCGTTGTTCGTGGTTATAGAAGGTCTTCATCATGGAGCTCAAGGTCGTGGAGATGGAGACGCCGGATGGTTGCAACCTCATCCTTGGCCAGAGCCACTTCATCAAGACCGTAGAGGACATCTACGAGGCGATGGCAACCTCGACACCCACCGTCAGGTTCGGACTTGCCTTCTGCGAGTCCTCGGGCGATCGCCTAGTGAGGGTGGAGGGTAACGACGAGAAGCTGGAGAGGGTAGCGGCCGAGAACGCGTTGAGGCTCGGGTGCGGCCACTCCTTCGTGGTGCTGATGCGAGAGTCCTACCCCATCAACGTGCTCAACCAATTAAAGGTTGTACCGGAGGTTTGCACCATCTTCGCAGCGACGTCCAACCCATTGGAGGTCATCGTGGCGGAGACGGAGCAGGGAAGGGGCGTCCTCGGCGTGATCGATGGGCAGAGACCCCTCGGCGTCGAGGATGAGAAGGGCGTCAGGTGGAGAAAGGAAATCCTGAGGAAGCTCGGCTACAAGACCTAGCGCAGATCCCCGAGGACGCGCCTGACCTCGGCCTGGATCTTGTTGATGCCGATCTCGCCGCTGATCTCCCTGACTTTCCCCATCCTCTCGTATCGTTCTATGATGGGGTGGGTCTGCTCCTCGTACACGATCAGCCTGTACAGGATGATATCCTCCTTGTCGTCCTCCCTTTGGATGAGCCTGCTTCCACACTCGTCGCAAAGTTCGTCGTTCTTGGGAGGATTGTATTTCAGGTGATACACGGCTCCACATTTCGGGCATGAGCGACGCAGCGAGAGCCTGTTCACGATGGCATCAGTGCCGGCGTTTATCTTCAGCACTATGTCAATGGTCGCTCCCATTTTCTCAAGGATGCGGTCGAGCGCCCTCGCCTGCGCAATGTTCCTCGGAAAGCCGTCGAGGATGAAGCCCTTATTTACGTCCGGCCTCTTGAGCCTCTCCTCCATGATCTCGATTACGATGTCGTCTGGTACGAGCTCCCCCTTCTTCATGTAGTAGTTCGCGATACGTCCACTCTCGGTGTCTCGAGCGGTGGCCTCCCTGAGCATGTCGCCCGCGGCAATGACGGGTATGCCATAGATTTTGCTTATGATCCTGGCCTGCGTCCCCTTCCCCGCTCCAGGTGGCCCTAAAATAACGATTCTCGTTCCCGGGACACCCCCAAGGTTCTGGATGGGGGAAGGCGTAGGCTGTAATAACTATTTCGATGAACCGGTTTATGCTTATATCAGAAGAGAGCGTAAGGTTTCAAGGTGGCAGGAATGGAACCCTACTACAGGCCACTCACGCTCGTAGGTATCCTCCTCATCGCGAGCGGACTCATCCTCGTCCTACTCCCCTTAATTGCACGATATCTCCCGAGCCTTGAGAGGCTGCCATGGATTATCGTTTGGGTGTACAGGAGTAATGGCTTCTACTTCGCCACTTCGCCCCTCCTGATTATCATCTCCTTCATTTCCCTGCTTCTGAACCTGCTCGGGCGTGGCAGATGAATGTAGATGCAGAAGCCAGAGTAATCCATGATGTGAATCGTAAACACGATTTTAATGACGCCAAAGACGACCAACTAAGAACTATAGCTGTAAGACTTCGCGTTGAATATTAAAAAAAAGGTGTGTAAGAACTTCATTTTATCTTACAAGTGTTAGGTTTTTTATTCTATTCTTTGGTGACGATGGAGTACCTGCATCCGGTGTAGTGAAGCGCTTCATCGATCTGCCTTATCAGGCCCCTGACCTGTTCGAAACTTGGGTCCTGCTCCCATTCGACGAAGAAGTCGTAGTCACCGAGGCTCTCCCTTCCCCCTCGAATCAACCTACCCGTCATGAGGTCGAGTGACGGGTCCACGACTGAGACTATGTGGGAGACCATCTCACCGTACTGGTACCTCTTGTTGAGCTCTTTGAGCAGCTTGTTGAGCGCTTCGATACCCCTGTCTATCGAGGGCCCATAGAGCTTTACATAGCTCTTCATTTGGCCAACATCCTCCTCTAAATCATCTCCTATGGCGCATATATAAGATATAAAATCTGGTCCGACCCCCACACACGGCCAGATTGGCGAAGTATGTCCGCGGGGTTAGTAACTGCGTGCTACATACGCGACTTCCTTGGCCGGCTCACCGCAAACAATGCATGGGGCACCGTTTGTCGCTTCGTGCTTCTCCCATAGTGTTCCTCGCACCTCGCCGGCGACCTGATCCTTCAGCTCGTAGGCGCACTGGGGGTCTCCGCACCAGTTGATCTTTGCGATCTTTCTCTGTTCGACGAGTGTCTTCAGCTCTTCGAGGCTGCCGGCTGTGACCATCTCGCTCTCCAGCCTTTGCCAGCTTCGGGCCCTGAGGTTCGCGTGTATGTCCTCGAAGAGGTTTCTCACGTCTTGCACGATACCTTCGAGCCTTGCCTCGCTCCTCTCCCTCGTGTCCCTTCTGACGATGGTGACCGACCCGGCCCTAGCTTCCTTGGGGCCCACCTCGACGCGCAACGGAACTCCGAACATGTCCCACTTGTAAAACTTCTCCCCTGGCCTGAGGCGGTCGTCGTCGTCGAGCTCGACTCGTACCCCGGCTTCTTTAAGCCTGGCCTCGATCTTCTCGGCGTAGTCTGCCACCTCCTTCTCCCTTCCCTTAAAGGGGATGGGAACTATGACCAGCTGCACGGGTGCGACGATGGGCGGTAACACGAGGCCGTTGTCGTCTCCGTGGTGGGCGATGACTGCGGCCAGGACCCTGCCCATTCCCATGCCGTAGCAGGTGGTGGAGGCGGGCCTCTGGTTCCCCTCCTCGTCCTCGTAGGTTAATTCGAAGGCCTTGGCGAAGTTCTCGCCCAGCTGATGGACCGTGCCTATCTGGTTGACCTTGCCGTCGGGGTTCCAGGAGTCGAAGGCGAGGCTGTAGACGGCGCCCGCGAACTTGTCGAAGTCCGGGCGTTTCAGGATGAGGTAGCTGAGACCTAGGGCGTCGTAGACGCTGCGGTAGACCTCCACGCCCTTCTGCACCTGCCTCTCGGCGTCCTCGTTGTCCGAGTGGGCTGTATGGGCCTCGTTCCAGAGGAACTCCCTTCCGCGGAACAGGGGGCGGGTAGCCTTCGTCTCATATCTGTAGACATTGCAGGTCTGGTGCATCCTGAGGGGGAGGTCGGCGTGGGATCTGACCCATATCTTGAACATCGGGTAGATCGCGGTCTCGGACGTCGGCCTGAGGAGGAGCCTCCTGTCCAGCTCGTTGTCCCCGGCGCGTGTGATCCAGAAGACCTCGGTGGCGAAGCCCTCTATGTGTTCCTCCTCCCTCTGGAACGACTCCTCGGGTATGACGACGGGGAACTGCATCGGCTGGTGGTCCTCCTCCTCGAGCTTGTCCTCGAGCATCCTGTAGATGCGCTTCACGATGCTGTAGCCCCAGCCCATGTAGACCGAGAAGCCCTTCACGGGGTACCGGTCGTCGACTATCTGGGCCTCCATCAGCACCTTGTCGTACCATTCGCCGAAGTTCTCGAATTTTTCAGCAGATCTCACAGTGGTTTCATTCATTTTTCTCACCTGCCTTATCCTCGATTATTTGGCCAAAAACAGTTTTTGAAGATGGGCTATCTTTACGGAATAGAGTCACCCATTTTGACCTCGTAGATATTCAATTTGACAAATTTAATCTTTCCTATACCTCCACCTGATCTTCAATCA
>CAZPMB010000008.1:15177-36121 GCA_964587735.1 uncultured Candidatus Bathyarchaeia archaeon
ACCCAGGGAGGCAGCGAGCCCGGGCACCTCACAATGGGGGCGGGCAGGGTGGTCTGGCAGCCCCTCGAGGAGATCAACCAGAGCATCAGGGACGGAAGCTTCTACGAGAACGAGGTGTTCCTGGACATCGTCCGGCGCCTGAAGGGGGGCGGCGGCAGGCTCCACCTGATGGGGCTGCACAGCGATCAGGGCATCCACGGGACAACCCACCATCTTTATGAGCTCCTCGAACTCGCCCGTCGGCGCGGACTCAAGGAGGTCTACATCCACTGCTTCCTGGACGGCAGGGACGTTCCTGAGAGGAGCGCCAAGGATTACCTAGGGGAAACCCTCAGGCAGATCAGGGAAAAGGGGGTTGGTCGTATCGCATCTATGGTCGGCAGATACTACGCCATGGACAGGGACACCAACTGGGACCGCACCCGTGTGGCCTACGACCTCCTGACGCTCGGAGAGGGTCACAAGGAGAGGGATGTCCTGAAGGCCATAGATAACGCGTATGAGAGGGGGGACGAGACCGACTACTACGTTAAGCCCATAGTCATGGTCGACGAGGAGTTCAGACCCGTAGCAACCATCGAGGAAGGCGACTCCGTCTTCTTCTGGAACTTTCGCTCGGACAGGGCCCGTCAGATAACCTACGCGCTCGCCCAACCGGACTTCGACAAGTTCAAGAGGCGCAACCACACGAGGGTCAACTTCGCATGCATGAGCGTGTACGACAAGCATCTGCGTCTGCCAGTGGTCTTCCCCCAGAGGGAGGTCAGGAACAACCTTGGGAGGACCCTCAGCGACCACGGCATGAGGCAGCTGAGGATCGCGGAGACTGAGAAGTACGCCCACGTCACCTTCTTCTTCAACAGCCAGGTGGAGGACCCGTACCCCGGCGAGGACCGCATCCTGGTCCCGAGCCCCAAGGTCCCAAGCTACGACGAGAATCCTGAAATGAGCGCCCCCGAAATCACCGAGAGACTCATACCAGAGATAAGAAGGGGCGTGTACGACTTCATACTGGTCAATTACGCGAACGGCGACCTAGTCGGCCACTCGGCGAACCTCGAAGCTGGCATCAGGGCATGCGAGGCCGTCGACAGATGCGTTGGCAGGGTCGTGGAGGCCGGGCTCCACGAGGATTACGCAGTCATCGTCACGGGAGATCACGGGAACATAGAGACCATGTTCTACCCCAACGGCGAGCCGAACCCGAGCCATGGGATGAACCCCGTCCCCTTCATCATGATCAGCGTTGAATCGAAGTTGAGAAAGGCCGAACTTGCTGATGGGAAAGGGCTGAGCAGCGTCGCCCCCACGATCCTAAAGTTAATGGGGGTTCCTAAACCCACCGAGATGACCGCCGAAAGCCTTCTTTAAGCTGTTATGCAATCATACTGGCTGAGGTTCAAACTGTTTAGGACCAGAAACAAGGGCGCCTTTAAATTTTGAGGAGCCGCCGCTAGATGTGCCTCCTGTCCCTCCACTGAAAAAAGGTGAATAAGGCGCCGGAGGGTACTCGATTGATCATTGAAAATCTGAGGCACCTCGCAGACACTCTCGTAAAAGACTTATCCAACGTGATTTCATTGTTCAGTATGCCCTTAGCCCAAGCGGCATCAGAGCCCCATGGAGATAACGGAACCATCTCGACGCCGGATGGACCGAATGCGATTCCCATGGCTGGGCTCTCCTCAATTAGCGCCGAACTCCGAGGGGCGATGCCGTGATCCGAGAGAAGGGCTTCGACACTGAAAGGTACCTCAGGCATCAGATCGATAAGATACTGGAACGCGTGGGCCTCTTCGACAAGCTCTATCTCGAGTTCGGCGGCAAGCTTCGGTACGACCACCACGCCTCGAGGGTGCTCCCGGGCTTCGCCATCGACACGAAGACGCAGATGCTCGGCAGACTCAGGGACAGAATCGAGATAGTGCACTGCATCAGCGCGAAGGACATCGAGGGGAGGAAGATCAGGCGGGACTTCGGCCTGACCTACGACGACCAGACCCTGAAGGACATAAACGACCTAAGGGAGATCGGCCTCGATGCCTCCGCCGTGGTGATAAACCGCTTCGACGGCGAACCGGCCGCGAAGAAGTTCAAGCAGAGGCTCGAGAACAGGGACACGCGCGTATTCCTGCACTACGAGATCCCGAATTACCTCAGCGACCTCGACTTCGTCGTGAGCGAGCACGGCTACGGGAGGCCCGACTACGTCGATACCGAGAAGAAGATAGTGGTCGTGACGGCCCCCGGCCCCGGGAGCGGGAAGATGTCGTTCTGCATGGCCCAGATATTCCACGATAGGAAACGAGGCATCAAATCGGGCTTCGCGAAGTTCGAGACCTTCCCGATATGGAATCTGACGCTGAACCACCCCGTGAACGTGGCGTACGAGGCTGCGACCGCCAACCTAGGGGATTACAACGTGGTCGACCCGTATCACAAGGCCGCCTACGGCGTGGAGGCAGTCAACTACAACAGGGACGTGGAAAACTTCGCGATAATGAAGAAAATAATCAACGAGATGGTCCAGGACGACGACCCTTTGGCCAGATATAAATCTCCCACAGACATGGGCGTCAACATGGCCAAGGAAGGGATAATCGACGACGGAGTCGTCCGAGAGGCCAGCAGGCAGGAGATCGTCAGGCGCTATTTCATGTACCACAGGGACTTCGTCGAGGGGGAGGCCACATCCGAAACCCTCGAGAGGATGGACGAGATCATGGGGAAGGTCGGCGTCAAACCGCTTGACAGGTCTGTCGTACTCCCGGCGAGGGAGGCCGCCGAGGACGCCAGGAGGAGGAGAAACAAGGGTAAGGGTTACAGGGGCGTGTTCTGCGGCGCGGCGATCGAGCTGGTCAGGACGAGGAGCGTAATGATGATAACTGGTAAAAACTCTCCTCTGCTCCACGCCGAGTCCGCGGCCCTGCTCAACGCAATGAAGACTATTGTGGGGATACCCGACGAGGTCGAGGTGATCTCGAGGACGGTTATCGAGAGCATGATAAGGCTGAAGAAGGCGATGGGCCTAACCGGGGCTTCCCTGGACGTCAAGGAGGTTTTAGACGCCCTCGCCGCGAGCGCAGTCTCCGACGAGAACGCACAGAGGTGCATGGACGCCTTGGAGACGCTCAGCGGGTGCGAGATGCACGCGACGCACCTGATGGATGACGGGGACGAGACGCCGCTGAAACAGCTGGGCCTGAACGTAACGACGGACGCAGAGTTACCGATCCCGAACGGATTAAACGGATAATATTACAGCTCACAAAATGCTTATAATGAAATATTAAGGCATCATGATGTAATGAACTTATCATCTCAAATAAATGAGGAATCCGCATATTTTCATCCAATTTTCTAAGCCTTATCGATACCTTCGCCCACATATGCGCTGCATATTTGGAGGGTGAAATCTCTGAATCCACCTGATAGCGATGAAGACCACCGCCGATGCTCTACCCCTCAAGCGCAGAGGCATAAATATGTCACATAGGGTTCGACCTTCCATAAGGCCTTAGGTAGATACGGATCTGGGTGGGTTTTTCACTCCGGCTCAACGACGACGGCCGTGCCTGTGGCAGATATCACAACTACGCCCATCTGGAAGCCCATGTCGGAGGTCTCCAGGTCGAGGCCGATGATCGCGTTAGCGCCCATGTTTATTGCCCTAGATCTCACCCGGTCCATGGCCTCGAACCTCGCCTTCTCTAGCTCCGATGTGAAGGCCGTCACCTCCCCTCCGAACATAGACTGGATGCCGCCGACGAACTTACCGAGCATCCCCCTCGTCCTCGGGGTGAGCCCGGTCACCACGCCCAAGACCCTCTTGATCCTGTATCCCTGGATGGTCGGCGTCGTCGTCATGATGAAGCCCTGCGCGTCAGGGTTCACAGCAGCCCCACACCTGGAACAGAACTTGTCGCCATCGCCCAACTCGTTCCCGCAGACATGGCATTTCATCCAATCGCCACCTTCCTAAGTCCTTTCCTAGCACGGCGAGGCCTATATCTGTTTTCAAAGTCGTTTGTGGATTGATTCGGTTTATGGGGCCTATGCGAGCCCATCGATCTCCAGGTAGGCGCGCTGCCTCAGGTAGATCACAGGGACTCCAACCCTCCTCAGCCGCCGCCTAAGGTCCGAGTCGTTGGTGGCGACGAGCCAGCCCCTGTCGGCCGCGGACCTGAGAAGGAAGTCGTCGACCGTCTCGCCGGCCCCCAGCTCCTCTTCGAGCACCTCGCATTTTTCAGTCAGTTTGAGGGCGAAGTCTATCTCTTTCTTGAGCGAGGGCTTCGCCTCGGGCCTCAGGAGCCTCAGCTCGTCGATCACCGGCTTGGGCACAACACAGCGGTGGATCCCGCCGAGGAGCCTCACAAGCTCCTCGAAGATATCAACGCCGAATCGCAGGGGGACGAAGAGGAAGTTCGAGTCTAGGATGACCTTGGCGCCGCGGCCGGCCGCGCTCAGCCCTTTATGATCCCGAACCCTATCAGCCGCCATCTGCCCCCGATCCTCCGGCTGATCGCCACGCGGTCCCCCTCCTCCCCGCAGACTGGGATGGTCAATTTCGACTCGAGGTAGTTCTTGGAGACGGATGTGGCCGCCACCATCGTCTTCGCCGTGCCAAGATTGAGCAGCAGCCTCTCGCCCTTCGCCACCGGGGCGACCTTCTCCATCTCTCGGCTGCCCACGACGTTGTCGAAGAGCTGTATCTCCAGGCTCATATCCTCGAGGACCGGCGGAAGAGTGCCAGGTTTGCCTATTATGCTCCCAACAAGCCCATCAGACTTCGTGAGGGAGGGGTCGAGCAACGTCCCCATTCCGACCAACCCGCCGGGCAGCGCCTGATCCACAGGACCTCCCCCAGCGTGGAGGCTGGTTATCTCGGTGTAGAGCTCGTGCATCTTCAGCCTGTTCCTCTCCTTCGTCGGGAGGCCTGGCTTTATCTCGACCTCCTCCCCGGTCTTAAAGCTCCCCTGATATATGGAGCCGCCAACGACGCCTCCGACCAGGTTCTCAATCGGCGTGCCGGGCACATTCACATCAAAGCTCCTGACGATGTACATTCGCGGCGGCCTCGACGGGTCCCTTTCAGGGGTTGGAATGTACTCCTGCATGACCTGGATCAAGAGGTCGATGTTTATTTTGTGCTGAGCGGAGACGGGTATGATCGGGGCATCCTCTGCCACAGAGCCCTTTAAAAATTTCTTGATCTCGTTGTAGTTGCGAATCGCGTCGTCCCGCGTCACGATATCGATCTTGTTCTGGGCGACGATTATCTTTTTCAGCCCGACGATGCCTATGGCCGCAAGGTGCTCCCTGGTCTGGGGCTGGGGGCAAGGCTCGTCGGCGGCGATCACCAAGATGGTTCCGTCCATCACAGCCGCGCCGCTGAGCATCGTCGCCATTAGAATCTCGTGCCCAGGGGCGTCGACGAAGCTCACCGCCCTCTGGAACTCGGCCTTCCCCCCGCAGCGGGCGCATTCCTGAGACATGCAGTAGCATTCAGGCTTATCGCAATCAGGGCATTTGTATATGGCGGCGTCGGCATACCCGAGTTTAATCGTGATCCCCCGCTTCAGCTCCTCGCTGTGGCGCGACGCCCAGACGCCGGTCAGCGCCTGCACTAGAGTTGTCTTACCGTGGTCGACGTGGCCTATGGTGCCGATGTTTATCTCTGGCTGACGCGGCAGTCTCATGACTTTCGACATCCCCCGGTTATTGGTAATCGTAGTTATTGGGTCTGGGCTTATATACATTTATCAATCGGCTGATGACGCTTGTTATCTCTACCTAACGTCCAATTTTTACCAAGGCGTGGGGATGTAAAGAGTTTTATTCACTGGGCATGGGATAGCAAATGATTCGGGTGGATTCGATGGTAAAGGGGAGCCCCAAGAGGGTCTCTATAAGGATTCCCTTGGACCTGTACGCTAAAATAGAGGAGGAGATAGCGGGCACAAGCTTCTCCTCCGTCGAGGAGTATGTGGTAAGAAAGTTGGAGAGCGATTTCCCCGCCGAACCTGTCTACAGCAAGGATGAGGAGGAGCGGATAAAGGAGCGCCTGCGCAAGCTAGGCTACATAGAGTGAGGCTTCACTGATGCTGCCGCCCCACGGTGGAATGCTCGTCGACAGGTTGGTGCCCCAGAGGAAAAGGCCCAGACTGCGCGAGGAGGCCTCTGAGCTCGTCTCGGTCCCGGTCACGGACGAGCTAAGGAAGGACTTCGAGTGTATAGCCTACGGCGTCTTCAGTCCCCTAGATGGCCCCTTGAACAGAGACGACTACCTTTCAGTCCTCGAACGGAGCAGGCTCCATAATGGGCTCCCATGGACATTCCCAATCGTCCTCGACGTGACGGACGAACTCGCATCAGGGATAAGAGAGGGTGACGATGTCGCCTTGTCTAGTGCGGGGGGTCCCTTTGGCATCCTCCACGTGGGGGACAGACATAGCTTCGATAGGAAAGCCCACGCCGAAAGTGTCTTCAAGACGCTGGATGTGAAGCACCCGGGCGTAGCCAAGACGGGGAAGATGGGGCCCGTCCTCCTTGGTGGGAGCATTGATATCTTCGATGAGACTCCGGGAGTGTTCCCCAAGTTTAGGTTGAAGCCGAAGGAGACCAGGTTCCTTTTCAATGAGCTCAGGTGGAGGACGGTCGCGGGCTTCCAGACCAGGAACGCCCCCCACATCGGACATGAGTATGTTCAGAAGACGGCCCTCGCCTTCGTGGACGGCCTCTTCATCAACCCCCTTATCGGGCGCAAGAAATCGGGGGACTTCAGGGACGAGGCGATCATCGACGCCTACGAGGCCCTCATCCGCCACTACTACACGAGGAACTCGGCAACGCTCGTTACCCTCGAGATGGAGATGAGGTACGCGGGGCCCAGAGAGGCGATCTTCCACGCAATCGTGAGGAAAAACTTCGGATGCACACACTTCGTCGTCGGCAGGGACCACGCAGGCGTCGGAAGCTATTACGGCCCGTACGAGGCTCAGGAGATCTTTAGCGAGTACCCCGACCTCGGCATTGCCCCGCTCTTCTTCCGCAACTTCTTCTACTGCAGCAAGTGCGGGGGCGTCGAGAACGAGAAGGTCTGCCCCCACGGCCCAGAGGACCACATGAACTTCAGCGGCACCGAGATTCGCCGAATGTTCTTGGATGGCGAACGCCCTCCGGAGACGTTGATGCGCCCCGAGGTCGTTGACGCCATCCTCAAACACCCAGACCCCTTTGTGAGCTGACTGATATGAGGAAGGCAATTCTAATAGGGCTCGACTGCGCGGCCCCAGACCTAGTTTTCAGCCGATTTATCAATAGGCTACCGAACCTCCGCAGGATGATGCGGCTGGGCGTATACGGCGAGCTCGAGAGCTGCGACCCCCCGATAACCATCCCCGCCTGGTCCGTGATGACCTCCAGCAAGTCACCCGGGATCCTGGGCCTCTACGGCTTCCGCCACCGGAAGGGGAGCTCTTACAGGGACGTTTGGATCGCCTCTTCCAACAGGGTCAAGGTCAGGAGGATATGGGACTGCGTGGCTGATGCCGGAGGCAAGTCGTGCATAGTCGGCGTCCCCCCCAGCTACCCCCCCTTTCCCTTGGACGGTTGGCTGGTCGGGTGCTTCATCACCCCGGACACGAACAGGGAGTACACCCATCCCCCGAGCCTGAGAGACGAGATCACTAAACTTGTGGGGGATTATCCGGTCGATGTCGAATTCCGCATTGAGGACAAGCGCGGCCTCATAAAGGACATCCGCGAGATGACCAAGAAGCACTTCGAGGTTGTGAGGCACCTGATCAGGACCCGAGATTGGCGCCTGTTCATGTTCGTCGAGATAGGCCTCGACCGGGTCCACCACGCCTTCTGGAAGTACTTCGACGAGACCCACCACCTCCACGAGCCTGGGAACGAGTTCGAGAATGTGATGGAGGAGTACTACGTCTACCTGGACCAAGAGTTAGGAGAGCTACTGAAGATAGCAGACGACGACACCGTCGTCCTCGTGGCCTCTGACCACGGCGGGAAGCCGATGAGGGGCGCTTTCTGCATCAACAGTTGGCTGGAGAAGCAGGGCCTTCTAAGACTGAAGAAGCCGGCCCAGGGGATAATCAGGCTTGAGGACGCCGATGTCGACTGGGGGAAGACGGTGGCCTGGGGGTGGGGGGGATATTATGCCAGGATCTTCCTCAACGTGAAGGGTAGGGAGGAGCAGGGGGTCGTCGATCCCAAGGACTATGAGAGGGTCAGGAACGAGGTCGCAAACAGGATTCAAAGGATCAGAGGGCCGAACGGAGAGGTGTGGAACACGAAGGTTCTCGTTCCAGACGAGGCTTATCCCGCTTGCAGAGGCGACCCGCCGGACCTCATGGTCTACTTCGACGACCTGTACTGGAGGTCCGCTGGGACGATCGGCCACGGGAACCTTTACCTGCCGGAGAACGACACCGGCCCAGACGACGCCGTCCACGACAAGAAGGGCCTGTATATCTATTACGACCCGAAGAGGGACCTCGGCAGCGTGGTCAGGGACATGAACATCATCGATGTAGCGCCAACCGTGCTGATGGCCATGGGCCTCCCCATTCCCGCCGACATGGAAGGCAGAGCCCTAGATATATTCTAACTTTAATTCATGTTTCAGAAAAGGGTGAATTAAATTCTCAAGATCGCGCACTTAGTCCTGTTCTTTTCCTTCTGGGACCTTTTCATCCTCGGCCTCGGGCTGCTCGGCTTTCGCCCTCTTCTTTCCCTTTGGCTTATCAACGATCTTGAAGTTCAGGAAGGTCGTCTCCGGGGTTACGGTGTTCCCCCTGACGACGACCCTCTTCCTCTCCCCCTTTTTCTTGGGCTTGTAGCCCACTCCGCCGCTGAGTATTATGTCCGCCTTGACGCCACCGTGGACGTCTGGTCGCATGGGAATCCCGTCTTTGTCGGTGCCCCCTGTCAACTGGATCCTGTGGCCTGCGAGGTTTGCTATGGTGCCGTCTATGACCTCCCCTATCCTCGTGCCTATGAGGGAGGACATCCTCCCCTCCTCTAGCTCAACCCTCTGGCTGCCCCCGGTCTCGGGGTCCGATATCACGAGCACAGGCATCTTCCCCACCTAGAAGGCCCACAGAGGGTCCTTCTTCCGCTTGATCTCCGTCAGCTCCCGGAGCGCATCGACGGCGCCCGCCGTGAGCCGCTGGGTGTACTTCTCCCTCAGCAGCTTGGCGTCTTTTTCGGGAACTTCTACAAAGAGGACGTCCCTCTCTTTTATATGTCTACCTACGATGGGCTGGGGCATCGACACTGCGACCTCCTTCCCCTCCTCTGCACCGGCGATCGCCACGCCAGAGTCCTGGATCTGGGATATGCGCCCAACGCTGGAGCCCTCGAGGTTTATCATCGGGACGTTGGAGGATATGCTCCCGCTAACGACCCTGACGCCGAATATGGCGGGCTTCGCCCTCCTGAAGACGAAGCCCTCCATCACCTCTATCTTCCCCGGCTTCACCAGGGCGTCGAACTCCTTCCTGGCCTTGGCCTCCCTCTCGTCCTCCATCCACTTGGTGTACTCGTCCATGAGGTTGTAGATGATGTCGTTTCTGAAGATGGGCACCCGCTGGCTGTGCGCCTCCCTCTCTGCGTCGGGCAACGGCTTGACGTTAAATGCGAGGACCGCCCCGTATAGGGGCTCCTCGTACTTGACCGAGACGGCCTCCATGACCTCCCGCCTGGATATGTCGCCGATGTCTGCTAGGCGTATGGGGACGTCGCGCGCCCTGAGGCTCTCAGTGAGGGCCTCCAGCGAGCCGAGGGTGTCTGTCTTGAGCACCACGCCGACCTTATCGGTGTATATCCGAAGCCTCTGCAGCTCGGAAGAGACCTCGCCCTTGGCCCTCTCAACCGTCATGTCGCCGCCGACGGCTATCAGGGGCGCGCCGGGTATGGCATCCTCGAGGTTTGGGGCGGCTATCTTGACGCCCGCCGCGGCGGGGACCTCGTCGATGGAGTTGAACCGCTTTCGGGGGTCCCTGATCTCGTCCAGGGGCTGGGGCAGAAGTATGGAACGTATGCTCGTAGCGATGGGGCCCTCCTTGCCCCCGATGACGATGGCCTCGTCCCTCCTGAGTACGCCGTCGTAGATGATGGCGTTTATGGTCGTCCCGAGGCCGACCTCCTCCTTGACCTCGAGGACGGTGCCCATGGCCGGGCCCTCGGTGACCTGAAGCTTCTCCGTCATGTACTGCTGCGTGAGGCCGATGAGGACTGCGAGGAGCTCTCCTATCCCCTCCCCCGTCTTCGCGCTGACGGGGACGATGGCTATGTCCCTCGTGAAGTTCCGCACCTTGTCGAAGCGCTCGGACCTGAAGCCGAGGCGGGAGAGGGCCCCCATGATGCTGTACACCCTGTTGTCGAGGTCCTCTCTGACCAGCTGAACTTGCTTCCCGTAGGATGCGATGAATGGCATTTCCAAGACGCTCTTCCATCCGTCGATGCGGTCTATCTTGTTGGCCGCGATGATGAACGGCGTCTTCCTCGCCTTCAGGATCTCGATCGACTCGTAGGTCTGGTTCTCGAGGCCGTGCATCACGTCGATGACTAGGATCGCGATGTCAGCCACCGAGCCGCCCCGCCTCCTGAGGTTTGCGAACGCCTCGTGGCCAGGAGTGTCGATGACGAGGAGCCCCGGGATCTTAATATCGGCCTTGAAATCCTTGATAAGCTGCTTCGTTATGGCGACGAGGGTGTCGAGAGGGAAGAAGCTGGCCCCGATCTGCTGCGTGAGGCCCCCCGCCTCCCTGAGCTGGACCGCAGACCCCCTGATCTTGTCAAGAAGGGAGGTCTTCCCAGTGTCCACATGCCCGAGCATGCACACGATGGGCTGTCTCAGAGGCAAGTCTGACACCCCCAAACTAGACGGCGGGCGGATTAATTAATCATGTGCAAACCCACCAGAAAAAGAGGGGGTATTGGGTTTCTCCTGCAAATAATCCGAATGTTCTATCCTTTCGAACGGATGTTCGAATGCTTGGTATAATATCGAAGGTATGTGACCTATGGGGGCGAGGTGAGAAAGGATGAACATCAAGTTGAGCACGATGCTCGCTCTGATGCTCGTTGGGGTCTTCCCGGCGGCTTCCCTCTACGCGTGGCAGGCTGGAAACACTGGGGAGATGCCCGAAGGCACCGAGGTGGCACGGCAAACGGCCGTCGAGTACATCCTCGCGGTTCATGGTGAACTGAAGGGGCTGACGGCTCCGACGTCATGGGAGGAGAAGAACCTGACGCCGGAGGGGCTCCTAGGCTACGAAACTAAGCAGTACGCAGGCGAGGGCTGGACGGTGACGACGGGAAACGCCGTGGTGCTGAGACCAACATACTCGATCAAGGTCGAGTACAGGGGCGAGATCAGCTTCCAGTGGAGCGGGACCGTGGATCAAGACGGTGGCGTCGAGGAGAACAGCTTCACGATAATGAAGTAATGCGAGCTAAAAACAAGCTTATTTGGCAGGGCTCCCTTTTTTTGTCTATACCTAATAACCGCCCATCAATGCAGGTTTCTGATATTAGTCTAAAGATCTGTCTAACGAGGCTTGTCTTAATACTCTCCCAAAAAACATCAAGAACCATTTAATCAGCGCGTTTGGGTCTGTCTTTATCTCATTCCATTATGTAGTCGCACGAACCTGTACGCCGACTTTAGCTCCATGATTAGTGTGCACATGCGTTATATAACAGCATCTTCTACAAGAGTCATCTAACTATTTTTTAAGGGGCAGAGGTTTCCCTTTAAATTTAAACCCGTGCTCCTTTTCATAGATCTCCATTAATCTATTGTACAGGTACTCAGTCTTATCATAGATCTCAGGCTGATTCCGCCTTTTCCTTGCTTCAATGATAAAAGGCCCGAGCTTTTCCCATACGATAAAAACATAGTTTGACATCAGATCATCAATATACTTTGGATTAAGAAAACCTCTATACACAAGAGTGCCTACGCCTTCAAAGTACGAAACAAGATGGTTAATAAAAGCTATTTTCTTACTGTCACCATATTTCTGTAAGAAATCATCATGATCTCCATAATCCCACATACGTAGTTCTGTAAAGTCGTTGTGGAACTCCTCAGTAGTATAAATCGAGTATACCTGCATCAGGAGTTGAGCCTGCCTTGTTCTGTTTGCGTTATGTACGGATAAAATATAGTAAATAACAGCGACGATGACGCTGACAACAGTCACCAATGTACCTATCGTCTGGACATCAAACACACAAGTTCAAAAATTGGATTAACAGAAAGCTGTATTAAAATATTGCCCCTTACCGATACATTTTGACAGGATATGCGCCTATATTTTGGCAATATGTTTATTATTAATTTATAACTTAACATTATATCATAATAATTTTGAAAATATGAGCATTATGCCCTTTAACTCCAAAAGGATTATAAAGGATCCCTTCCATCTTAAACGGAAGTAATATGGCTGATAAACTCGATGAACTTGATTTGAAAATTATTCTCCAATTGCATAGAGATGGAAGGGCATCATTAACCGAGTTGGCTAATAAAATAGGGACTCCCCGGCAAACTGTCACGAATAGATTAAAGCAGCTGATGGATGGGGAATTAGTTCTTATCCGAGGCGGTCTGGACATCAAAAAGCTGGGCTATAAAATAGGCGATGTCGGACTTGAGATCAGGGGAGAAGAGACCAGGCGGGAGATCGAGAAATATCTAAAGGGATGCCCGAGGATTTTGGATATATTCAGGGTTCCAGGGAAAGCCAACTTTCACATCAGGATATGGGGAGAAGAGGATAGCACAATCAACTCAACCATTGAGTCATTTGGGGACGTTCCGAATGTCGAAATTATCTACACGCACTACCTTGGAACGCCTGTACACGGCAACATCATCATCGCCATCGACCCCAAAGATCAGATAGAAGCTCCATGTGGAATGGTGTGCGAAAATTGCAATAGGTATCATAATGCATTGTGCGCGGGGTGTCCCGTAACTAAATATTATAAAAATCCTCTGCTCGTTGAAAATGAGACGAGTTTATGGATAACTGAGTGAATCTAAGATGTTGGCTTTCTTCAATTCGAGGGTAGATAATACAACAAAGGTCGCTGCTGTAGCTGTGAATTTAATAGGCGCTGTGTTGAAGACATGCGCAAAAGCCCAGAAACAAGACATGGGGATGTAGTTGATGGATTCACTAAATGTGACTAAAATCCTCCTAGTCTACTACTCAAGGACGGGAACGACGAGAAAAGTCGCGGAAGCCATCTCATCGAAACTGAACTCTGACATAGAGGAGATACGCGATGCGAAGAGCAGAGGAGGCATTCTTGGGTGGCTGAAGGCTGGTAGGGACGCAGGTGACAAGAACCTAACCGTAATCGAAGGTCTTCAAAAAGACCCCGGCCTCTATGATGTTGTCTTAATAGGCACGCCGATTTGGAGGGGCACGGTCTCAACACCCATTAGGACGTACATCAATCAATACAGGGAGCGCCTCAAGCTGGTTGCCTTCTTCAGCATTGGAGACGATCCTAAGAGCGATGTCTTCGAGGAAATGACAGACATCTCTGGAAAGGAACCGATCACCACTCTGAGACTATGGAGGAAAGGAGAGGTCGAGAGCAACGAATACCTCAAGAAACTGCAGGGATTTACCGATAAAATTCTCGAAACGATGAATATGGACAAGGCTAGTTGAGATTGGTGGGCAGATATTCTCCGAACCGAATAATCCTCAAAATAAAATTGGGCCTAGATCCTGCCCAGAAACCTCATTGCCTCCGCCACCCTGCCGATGGCGAGGGCGTAGGCGCCCGTCCTCAGTGGCACCTCGTACTTGTCTGTCTGCTCCTTTAGGTCCTTGAAGGCCTTCACCATCACCCGCTCGAGGCGCTGGTCTACCTCCTCCTCCGTCCAGTAGTACCCCTGCCTGTTCTGCACCCACTCGAAGTAGCTGACGGTGACGCCGCCTGCGTTGGCGAAGATGTCCGGCACGGCTATGATGCCCTTGTCCTCCAGTATCTTATCCGCGTCAGGGACCGTCGGTCCGTTTGCCCCCTCGATGATAAGTTTCGCCTTGATGTCACCGGCGTTCGCCGTGGTGATCGCGTTCTGTAGGGCCGCGGGTACGAGTATGTCGCATTCAGCCGTTATGGGATCGTCCGATCCGATATCGACCGCGCCCGGGAAGCCTACGACGCTCCCGGTCTTCTCCTTGTGAGCGAGTAGCTTCCTCGGGTCCATCCCCTTCACGTTGTAGACGCCACCCGTGGAGTCGCTCGCCGAAACGATCTTTGCTCCGGCGTCGTGGAAGTTGTAAGCTGCATAGAGGGCGACGTTTCCATACCCCTGGACAGAGACCCTCGCCCCCCTGATCGGGATGCCATATGCCTTGGATGCTTCGACTGCGGCGAAGTAGCAGCCCCTTCCGGTGGCCGCCGTCCTACCCAGTGAACCTCCCAATACGATGGGCTTGGCCGTTATGACTCCCGGGGTGATCCTCCCAATGATCTTGTAGTACTCGTCTATGAACCAGGCCATGATCTGGGCGTTGGTGCCCACATCAGGGGCCGGGATGTCGAGGTCAACGCCCACGAAGGGGGCGATGGTGGCCGCGTACATCCGCGTGAGCCTCTCCAGCTCTCCCTGGGAGAGGATCTTGGGGTCGCAGTTGATCCCTCCCTTGCCTCCCCCGTATGGTAGGTCGACCACGGCGTTCTTCCAGGTCATCCACGCGGCCAGGGCCATCTCTGTGTCCATATCGAGGTAGGGGTGGTAGCGGATTCCGCCCTTGGTCGGGCCGCGGGCGTCGTTGTGGTGGATCCTTACGCCCTCGAATGTCTTTACGGTGCCGTCGTCCATCTTCAGGGGAAGCGCGACCTTGAGTATCGCCTTGGGGTGGCTCACGACCTCGTAGACCGCCGGTTCGAGGCCCATGAGCTCGCATGTGCTCTTAACGTTGACGAGCTGCGCCTCCCATGGGCTCAACTTTTTCGACATTTTGATCATCTCTGATTCTAGCACCCCCTTTAAATATATATCCCTTCCAAGATGAAAGAAGGGTAAATATTTTAACAAAAATAATCTATACTTGATACATATTAGAGAGGGAAAACAAGTTTCGATATCAATGTATATTAAAAATGTGGTCTATTTTATCTAATATTATTGATTCATGGAGATTGATTTAAATCGTGGCCATTTCTTCATCAAGGAAATCAATTTTATACACATCTTTCCAGAGGTTCCAAGGATCAGCTAGAAAATGAAGGGATTCAGAAAATAAACTACCAGCACATTTCTTTTCCGGATGCCGCGATTATTTGAACCCATGATAGATTAAAATTGATGAGCAAACAGCTTGGGAGACGAAGAGGGGCTAAACAGGACTATCCCTTATCTGAGTCGCAGAGGTATCTGATCACCGCGGGGATGTCCCCGTTCAAGGTGACCTGGATGGGCCCCAACGGTGACTCCCCCGACCGGTAGAAGGAGATATGGCCCGCGTATGCCGCCTGCTTGTTCAGCCCGAATGAGAGGCGGTCTCCGCTGGCGCTCCTCGTGAAGAGAGCTCGCGCCGCGTCCCTTATCCTAGTCCTCCTGAGCAGGCCCCTGAGGTGGGTGAGGGACTCGAGGCCCTCGCTTCTCCCCTCCAAGACGGTCGTTCTGCCCTCGTCGGAGTCCTTGAGCGCGATGTCTCCGAGGACGTTCCTGACGGCCGTCTCCACCTTCTCTTGGCTCTCGGTGGGGTTCACGGTCGTCCTCACGGAGAACTCGATCTTGGTCATTTCCCGCCCAGCCGCTCGAAAAGCAAATCGAAGGCCCGTTCAAAGTCCTTCAAGGTGCCCTTATTTACCAGCATGTGGTCGGACAGTGCTATCGCCGAGCCGAGGCCGAACCCGAGCTCCCGGATGTCTCGGACGCGGAAGGCCTCCCTGTCGAATGGGTCATCTGACCTCGCCCTGCCCCTGAGGCGTCTATACCTCGTCTCGGGGGAGGCGTGGACCGCCACGAGGACAACGTCGAAGGATTCGCCGAAAGCCTCGACCTCCGCCATGCTCCTTATCCCGTCCACGACCAGGCGATGTTCAGCCATCTTCCTCAGCATCTCGACGCACCTAGCCGCCACGGCCATCTCTCCTCCCTCCTTCCTGATCTCCCTGGCAATTGCCCCGAGGTTTTCGTGAGACGGCTCTAACCCCCTCTCAGCGGCGATCCCGCGAATGACGTCTCCCATTGTGACAACTCTATAACCACGCCCGCTGAAATAACCCGCCAATGTCGTCTTCCCGGCGCCGGACATGCCGGTGATCAGAATCAGACGCCTGCGGGACAGCCCTCACCCCACCCTCTCGAGGCCGAGCCTCCTCGTCTTGATGTAGACATTCCTCATCCCCTCATCGACTGCGACCTCGGCCAGCTCGATCAGTCTCTCCCTCGTAGGAGGGGGGAGTGCTCTGAGCTCCGAGCTCAGGACCTCTCCCACGTTGTCGAACTGCTGGAGCTGATAGACGGCGCAGCGGCCCTTTATCTCCTCCGCTATGCGCCTTATGAACTCTGGATCGTCTGAGAGCCTTGGTGCGACAGTTGTTCTGGCCTCGACCTCCACGCTGTAATCGCTGCACAGGGCCAACGTCCTCTTCACCTTTCGAACCAAGGAAGAGCGGTCCCCGCGTAATCCGGCAACCTTCCCATAGTCCTTGGGGGCTAGCGGAGCCTTGACGTCGAGGGCTACCCTATCAACGAGTCCGGCCTCCAGAAGCAACTCAACGACCTCGGGGGCGCTCCCGTTGGTGTTGAGCATGGTCCGAAGCCCGATCCCATTGACCATTTTCGCTGATTCTAGCAGGCCCTCGGGCTGGAGAAGGGGTTCCCCCCCGCTGAAGACGACCGCGTCGAGCTCGGGCACCGGGGCCATGTTCATCATTATACGTTTGCAGATCGTCTCGACTTCCATTTCTTCTCCGGAGTCTAAGGGCAGGAGGCCCGAGTTCTGGCAGTAGGGGCAGCGGAAGTTGCACCCGGCGAAGAAGACCACGAGGGAGACGTTGCCGTACCAGTCGACGGTAGACATGTCGACGAAGCCACCAATCCTCATGGTCAGAGCCAGGCCGCCTAGGTTTATACATTCAATGAAAGGGGGCTTTGATTTAAATCGCTTGATCATGCCCGGGATTGGGGAGGAGCCTCATGATTCCAGAAAGATCGGGTTCGACCACGCCGTCCGCCCCTTCCGATCAGTGACCTCCACTCGGACGTAGCGCTCCCCTCCCTTGAGGCTGTACTTTGCAGAAATCAGGGAACCCGCCTCCGCCGTGTTTTTCTCGCCGAGGCCGCCGTTCGAGATGAAGGCTATCGACCTCGCCCTCGAGGACGAGACCACGATCTCTTCTCCACGGATCTCTATTCCGGTTATCTCTGGGCCGCAGCTGGAGTAGAACAGGCCACTCGTCAGGCTGTCAATGATGCTTCTTGTGCTCAGGCTCTCCGCTTTCACATTGACCCAGGCACGGCACGAGTCGTCCGGGAGGTAGGGCCTCTCTCTGCTATGGGCGTCGTCCACTGCTAGGCCGAGGGGCCTCAATCCCTTGACGAGAAGGTCGTCCCAGTGGACGTTGGAGAGGCCCCTCCCTATCGTCAGCTCGCAGTTCGTGTTGTAAACCTCAACCCCCAGATGCCTCTGAAGCCCGGCGAGGTCCTTGTTGTTAAGATCCGACCAGTAGGGGTGGGCTATCCAGGCCACTCCGCCGAGACCTAGTATGAGGTCGATCACGTTCTGTGGGCTCCCATCCTCGTTGAGGTCTTCGACTGGGATCTCGCCCCCTATGTTCGCCCCGACGACGTGGAAGAACCTCCCCGTCTCCGAGGAGCCGACGCACAATTCCTCCCCGGGGATGAGGAGGAGATCCGGCGTCGAGAGCCCCTCCGTCTCTGTCAGCTTCCCGTGGTCGGTTATCGAGAGGAAGTCGTATCCCGCGCCCCTGTAGGCGTTGACCAGTTGCTCTGCCGACTCCTCGCCGTCCGAGTTCAGGGTGTGGGTGTGGAGGTTCCCCTTGAACCACCGCCCCTTCGCCTCGAAGGGGTTGCTGAAGGTCGCCCTCATCACAGATCAAGGAAGAGCCATGGGATGAGACCAAATACCTTTCGCATTTTCACCCGTAGCTGATGTTAGGCGAGAACTCCTAGCACGTACACACCGATGAAGATGATGGCCGAGCTGAGGATGCGGACTAGGCCGTATCTCTCCTTCAGGAGGAGCACGCCGGCGAGGGCGCCGAGGACGACGCTCACCTGCCTCAGGGCGAGGATGTAGCTCACCTGGACGAGGCTCATCGCCACGAGAACCATGATGTATCCGAGCCTCGTCAGGAAGCCCGCCACGGTCACCCGGACCTTTGCCTCTCTCCACTCTCTGGCGACTGCGCCCCAGCCTCGTCTCCATATCACCACGGGCGTCATGAGAAGGAGTATGAACGGCTCCAGCCAGAAGGCGTACACGACGGGGTCGGCGATGGCGACCCCAAGCTTGTCGGAGAGGGAGTACACAGTGGTCCATACGGCCGTTAGGAGGGCGAACTGAGAGGCTCGGTCGCCCAGGGACCTCAGCGGCATCGCGATGTCGCCGGAGGACAGGCCTCTCAGGTGGATCATGTATACCCCCATGACGATTAGGAGTATGCCGACGTACCCCCACGGGGTGACCTTCTCGCCTAGGAGGATCACGGCGACGACGGTGATGAAGAGCGGGGAGGACCGCGCCAGGGGGTAGACCAGAGAGAGGTCGCCCAGCTCGTAGGCTCGGCTCAGGGAGAGGAAGTAGAGGGTCTCGGCGACGCCGCTCAATAGAAGAAGTGGCAAGACCTTCAGGGGGAACCCCCAGTAGGGCATGAAGAAGTAGAACACCGGGGCGAGGGTAAAGAGGGAGGTGACCATCATAAGCCACATGAAGGACTCCTTGTCATCGCCCCCCTTCGCCAAAACGTTCCATGTCGCGTGGGAGACGGCAGAAGCGACCACCAAGGCGAAGGGGAGAAGTTCCATCCTATGGACGGAACACTAGGGGAACCATGTGTATAAGCTTGGTCATTGCGAGGGGTGAGCCGCACCCACAACCTTTTCGGCTGGGGCCTGTCCGGGGCGTGAATATAGCAGGGCGCGACCGCGTCTGCCGACGACGCCCACGACCCCCATCTTTCGGAGGCAGTAGACCATCTTCTGGGCGATGGCCGGCCTTATGTTAAGCCCCTCGACGACGTCCTTGGTGGTGAACTCTTCTGGTAAAGTCGGGGGGAGGAGCTCTCCGAAGTCTTCAGGGTTCTCGAACAGGAACCTGTCAGAGACGTCTAGGAGGCGCCGGTCGAGGAGGCTCCATCCCCTCCGCCGCCAGCTCCCGAGGCCGTCGTCGACGATCAGGTCCTCGGACTGAACCAGCAGGGCCTCGAGCGAGAAGTTGGGGCTTTTAACCAGCGACGGGATGTAGACGAGCTCCGAAAAAAGGTCCTCGATGCGACCCGTCTTCGGCGACCTCCGCCTCGAGAGCACGGTTGCGCCGTTCGCGTCGACGTGGACCACCCACTTTTTCTGGGGGATGGGGTACACCAGCCGGACCCTGTGCCCCCTAATCAGCCTTTTGAGCTTGTTTTTGATCGTGGAGAAGTTGCGGGTCTGGATCTCGATCAGGAGGTCGCCCCGCACGATGTCGACGACGTAGCCGTCGACCTTGACTTCAAGTTGGTCACCGAGACGGGTGTACCAGCGTTTTGTCACGGCGTGGAGCGACTTCTCCCGCATGATGGAATCTCCCAGCTCATCGTATTTAAGCAGGTTTTCTCGTGTTTCTCATTGGATCTCGCCTGATATGAAAATGCCGGTATTGGGACAAGATTATATCCTGTGAACGGCATAGCGTTCCCTTAGGGGCCGTCAAAGATGAGTTTGCGGTGCTTCGTGGCCGTTGACATCGAGAACCCGAAGGTAATCGACGCCTTTGTCCGCTTCCAGGATGGACTCTTGGGCACGGGGGCCGACCTGAAGTGCGTCGAGAGGGAGAACATCCACCTGACCATGAGGTTTCTCGGCGACGTCAGGGGGGACCTGGTGGAGGAACTCAAGGACCTGATAGAGGGCATACGTTTCGAGCATTTTCAGTCGGAGTTCAGGGGGGTGGGCGCCTTCCCGAACCTCAGGAGGCCGAGCGTCATCTGGGCCGGCATCACGAGGGGGGTCGAGGAACTGGAGGGCATATTCAACGACCTTGAGGACGGGCTATTGAAATTGGGTTTCAGGAGGGAGGGGAGGGGTTTCAGCCCGCACATTACGCTCGCCAGGGTCAGGTCGGGGAGGAACAGGGACCGGCTCGTCGAGTACGTGTCTAACAGTGCTGACGAGGTGTTCGGGGAGTTCGACGTCAAGCAGATAACGCTGAAAAAGAGCGTCCTGACGCCGAAGGGCCCCATCTACTCGACCCTCGTCAAATCCATGACTTAAAAAAGGTCATTCACGGCCCCGTGCCAGATCCGTTCAAAGCCTCTGGAACCCTAATACATAACCGTCTAACCGTGTTCAAGAAGGGGGTAATTTTCGACAATCCATTTATTGAAGCTGGCTTAAGAGGGGGCAGAAGTCCGAGGAACTACACCAATGACGATAGAGGCGATATATGGCCGAACGGGCCTCTGCCCGTACACCGGAGAGTGTTCGAGCTTCAAGACCATCGTCAGCGGAGAGCGCTGGATAGGGCAGGCCCTCTCGAAGGTGAGGAGGGCCGGGGCGATGGGCCTCACCGAGGAGGAGGACGAGTACTCCGAGGAGTCCCTGGTGGATAAGCTCGAGCAGCTGAAGAGGGTGAAGGACAGGTGCTACAGCCACAACGGGCGCTGCCTCAGGTTCTGGCAGTTCGAGAGGAAGAACGGGGGGAAA
>CAZPMB010000009.1:0-35735 GCA_964587735.1 uncultured Candidatus Bathyarchaeia archaeon
GATCAAGTGCGTATACCAAGATGTTCGTGTCTAGACCCGTCAAGTTTTCCAGATCCCCTTCATCTCGCTCGGGGAAACGGGTTCGGGCTCATCCGTCCGCTCAGGGTCCCAGTCCATAACCTCCTCAAGCCTTTTCTTGGCGAATTCGACTTTCCTTACCACGAAAAGATGTTCCCTTTTCTCAAATGCGACCACGTCACCCTTACTTAGGTTCAACTCCTCCGCCACGTGCTTTGGGATCATAACTCGCCCTTTCTCGTCAACGATGCTAGACATGGACGTCCCACTAAATAAGGTGGGAGCCTATCCTTTAAACGTATTCATTAAAGCCAAGCGAGAAACCATCCCCAAGCATTCTAGCAGAAAATAACGAAAACATATTGTTTCAGCACGCTTTTTGATGCCATTCAAACAACCTAAAAAAATTACAATATTTATTAATCGCCAAAAAGCCTGGGGGAGACACGAACTCCCGTCGAAGGCCTCAACCATCTCGGACTAGACGGTTTCCCGGGCTACGATCTCCCGAACCCTCCCGACCCTCCCGTCCTGCAGCCTGACCTTGATCCCCCTGGGGTGGCTCTCAGACTTGGTGAGGATATCCTTCACCAGCCCCCGAGTCAGCCTCCCGGTCCGCTGGTCCCTCTTAAGGACGACGAGGACCTCCGCGCCCCTCGCGATGTTCCCCCTGACCCGCCCGTCAGCCTTCATGGTCCACCCACCCGGGCGCACGCCCCCTTATAGACACTTTGGCCAAGTGCCTTCTCTGATTCACTTCTTCATTAACAGAATACAACGATTTTGACAAGCCCTATCATATCGACATGCGCGCAATTGGCAGCCCAGGAGATTCGGGCTCCCGTCGAGGGGTCTAAAGCCCCCCCTTCTTCAATCAGTGGCTAGTGTCTCAATATTGATTACTCCTATACTTTTACACCTCTATCTTTTTTTGTCGGCGAGCGTGAGTATCTCGACATCGAATTTTTTCCTCTTCATCTCCTTATCCAGCTCTTCTTCAATGTAAGCAAAGACAGCTACGCTATCCGTGATCTTGGCCGTGGAGATGCAGCTGCAGTCGGCTATCGAGATGGCCCTTGCGCACTTGAGCCTTCCCGCCTCGAGGGCCATCTCCGGCGAATCGACCACTTCTATGACGCGGGAACCCAGCATCAGGCGAAGCTTCTCCTCGGCGTCCTCCTCGCCCCTGAGCCTGCAGAGTATGTAGAATATCTCCGAGACGGCGTATAGGGAGCAGTATGCTTTCTCCGTGGGCTTCAGGGTCTCAAAGTACTCCCTGACGGCTCTTCCGAGCTCAGAGCCCGTCAGAAACTCTATGATGGCGCTTGTGTCAAGTGCGGTGTTTCCCCGCAAGGCGCTCAAGGTCCCTCTCCTCCTCGGCCCTCAGCTCGGCGAGCAGCCCCCTCGCCTCAGACGCTTGCCCCAGACAGCCATAAAGCGACAGCATCTTCGCCACGTTCCTCTCCCTGGTTCTGTACGCCTCCAAGAGCATCACGATCGCCTCACTCAGAGAGACCTTTCTGCCGAGCTTCGACTGTAAATCGGCCGCCACGGTGAAGAGCTCCCTCTTGACGTCGTCATCGACCTGGATCGTGGACAACAACTTTCACAGATTCTATAGAAACTGTAGATTTTATAAATATTACTAAAAACAAAGAGCAGCAAGAAAACATCTGTGATGAAGCTACCAAAAACAAAAACCTTTAAGCTGGAGAGATTCGAGCCTCCGTCGAGAAGCACGGAGGCCCCCACGCCCGTCCACTGGATGACGACCCTTAGACCAAACACCAACCAAACAGCAGTCAAGCAGAGCAGTATCAGAACAGCACCCACGCGCAACGAAACAAAAACGGAAAAACACCCCGAACAACAAAAGAAAAAAGAAAAACACCCCAAAAAGACAGGCCAAAGGGCAGGGGGAGGGGGGTCAAAAGCCCACACCGTCGGAGAATGGTAGCCCGGGGGAGATTCGAACTCCCGTCGCAGGGTCCAAAGCCCCACATCCTTGTCCGCTAGACGACCGGGCTCCCCAAAACCATACAGCCCACATGCGATTATAAAGATTATAAAACCCAGGCCCCCCAAGACAGATCGAGGCCCATGGAAAAGACGAAGATCAGGCCGGCGGAGACGAGGGACAGGGAAGAACTGGTCAAGATGAGGCTCCAGATGCAGCGCCACATGGAGGCCTCAAACCCGGGGATATGGCGAATAACCGAGGAGGGAATGCTGCAGACAGGCCCAGACGTCGACGGAACCCTCTCAGACGAGGACGGCCGGGTGCTGGTGGCCGAGGAAGACGGCATGGTGATAGGCTTCGCCCACGGCCACGTCGCCCGCAGGAACGCTTACACCCCGAGGGTCGTGGGCCACATCAAAACGATCTATGTCAAGGAGCCTAAAAGGAGAAGAGGCGTCGGAAGCCGCCTGGTGAAGGAACTCTGCCTATTCTTCAGGGCAGAGGGCGTTGAGGAGGTGAACCTCAGGTACGTGCTGGGAAACAAGGAGGCTGAGGGGTTCTGGCGCAGCCTAGGGTTCAATCCCGTCATACAGACAGCCAACACCCCCTTGGATGCGCTAGAAAGACGCCTCAAGATACGGCCCGAGCAATCGAAACCGTTTAAGAAAACATTTTAGGGTGGGATAACCTGTATGGAGGGACGAATGGAGCCGCTGACAGGTTCTCAGAGAAGTCAGTTGAAGGGGCTGACCCACGACATGAAGCCCATGATCCAGATCGGCAGGGCTGGGGCTACCGAAGGCCTCGTAGAGGCTCTGAACAAAGCCCTGTTAGACCACGAGCTAGTAAAGGTCAGGTTCCTGGAACACAAGATGGAGAGGGAAGAGATATCAAGAGTGATGGCGGAGAAGACTAGAAGCCACCTAGTCGACCTCATAGGGAACGTCGCCATATTCTACAGGGAGAACCCTGACCCGGCCAAGAGGAAGACAATCCTCAACGTATGACACACGATTTCACCGATCCAGAGCTTTTAATTGAGCCCTATGCCTTTGCTTTCTCGGCCTTTAGAACCCTGTAACCACTCCTCCTGGACAAGACCTCGACATTCCCGAAGGCCTTCTCCATTAAGGAGGACAGAGCACGTCCGCCCTTATTCGATTGCACCACGACCTGGAGGCTACCCTTTTCCACGAGGTGATCGACTGCCCCGCTTATCAGAGGACCCACAACCTTTCTCAGACCTGCTGAGATTGGGGGGTTGGAGACGATCGCATCGAAAGCCTTTCCATCCACGGGCTCGTAGATGTGCCCCTGAACCACGATAACGTTTTCCACGCCGTTTCTCTTTGCGTTCTCCTTCGTCAACTCGATCGCTCGTTCATTTAAATCTGTCATCCAAACTTCGAGCATAGGCCACAGCCTAGCGGCGACGATCCCCACAGGCCCGTAGCCGCACCCGAGGTCCAGCACCGAACCGCCCTTGGGCAGGCTCATCGACTCGATCAGGAGGCGAGTACCGTTGTCGATCCCCCTCGGCGAGAAAACGCCAGAGATGGTGAGGAACTCGAAGTCGTGTCCCTTCAGGCGGCATCTAATCAGTCCCGCCATCACAGAGGTCGTAGGGCTTCTAGTAAAGTAGTGCTCCACCAAATTTAACCACGTTTAGAAAGTCGTTTTTCCCGGCTCACCACATTTTTGGATAAGTGCCCCTTGGCATCAGGACCCTTACGGGCGTGGCGGCGATCCCGTGCTCAGACCCTACGATCTCCTCCCCCGAGGCCTCTGCCTTCATCAGTGCGACGCCCTCCCCCTTCTGTGTCATGACGGCCACCATCGATCCCCTCGAGATTCCCGACTCGAGCCTCAGAATCCCGGGCATCGCCAGGGCGGCTCCAGTGCAGACCGCGTCCACGGCTGAGTCCCTAACCCACATCTTGGGGAGTAGGGTAAGGCCCGCCTCGATGGGCTTGACCAGGCGCCTGAGGGGCCCATCGTCGCCCCCGTTCATTACGTCGATGGCGTCCACGAGGTCCAACATCGTCACCAAGTCCTGCTCCGTGAAGGGGCCGCTCCTGGTCCTCCTCAGCTCGTGCATGTGCGCTCCACCCCCGAGGACCTCACCGACATCATAGCAGAGCTTCCTGATGTACGTGCCACTCTCGCAGGCTACGGTGAACAGCCAGTTCCTACCGTCCCCCTCTTGGTAGTCTATGCCGTATATGGTACGTGTCCTGAGCCTGCGCTTCACTGAGGCCCTTATGGGCGGCCGCTGGTAGATCTCACCCTCGAAGAGCTTGAGCGCTTTTACTACCTTCTCCTCTTCCTCCTGTTTGTGGGTGCGCATTAAGCAAACGTAAACCTTCCCAGCATCCAAGAGGGCCTGGACGACCTTCGTCGATTCCTGTAGGCCTATGGGGAGGACGCCGGTCACATTGGGATCGAGGGTACCCCCGTGGCCCGCCCTGTCGAGCTCAAGAAGCTTCTTCACCCAGGCCACAACCTCGTGACTTGTCGGCCCAGGCGGCTTGTCTAACACGATCATCCCGTATTTGATGTGCTGCTGGAAAGGGCGCTTCTCTGGTGGGCATCCTAGGTCCGGATCGGTCTCCTCCTCCGCCCTAACAGTAATTGTCCTCGTAATCTCCCACGGGGGCTTGACACCCATTGTACTCCCCTTCCTTTATGGCAACCATTCTTTAAAACATAATGTAAAGTAATTTCCGAGATGTGCTTCCATGGATCTTCCTGAAGGACAACGAGTCTTTCGACCTTGGCGAACCTCTAACCTACTGCGCGCGATATGAAAACAGGTCATTCATCATCCAGTCCATTAGACTCGGGCCTTGGTTCGAACTCGATTTGGCGTTTGAGGATGGTTCATCCAGTTGCTCCATAGAATCTTGAAGTTCAATGGAGCAGAGGAAATCGTTTACTAAGAGAACATAAAAAGAAGTTGATTACTGCTCGTTCTTGTAATCGCATTTGGCGCTGCATTTCTCGCAGTTCTGTACCTTAGTCTCGATGACAGGTTCGCCCTTAATCGAGCAGACGAGCTCATGCGCGGCTTTTATGCCGTCCTCATCCCCTTCGAGGACGAATATCTTTGAGCCCTCGCCGCCATCGACGCCGCCCCCACCGATCGCGATGGCGTCCACACCTGTCAGCATCGTGAACGCCTCAATCTCGGTTATGATGTTCCCCCCAACCACCATCATGCCGACGGCCATGCCGAGGGATTTTTCGACCTTCATGATGCCCGTCTTTGCTGCCGAATCCACCAAAGATGTTGGGACGAGCTTTTCGAGCCCGACGGCTATGATTGCCGTGATGCCATTGGCCGTTATGTAGCCCCAGGAAGCGCCTATGGTTCCACCGCCGGCGCCGCCTAGGAGTATCCCCGCTTGGCCGAAGGGATCTAGCGCATTGGCTCCCTTGATGAACACGTCGGAGGGGCCCATCTTCGCGAGCACCTTGGGTAGGTCTTGGGTCTTCATCTCAGTCACCTTCCCCTTCTCGATGACATGGTGATCGTAGCGACCCTTTGGATCCGTTAGGCAGCAGCCCCTTGCCGTGATCACGCCGGCGGTAAACATGCCCTTGTTTTCTATCTTCTTCCCCAGGAGCTCCTCTACGACGAAGGCCGTTGTTGTGCTCGTCGCCACAACGATGGTGCCCTCCTTCATGGCGTTCTGGACAACATCCATATGAGCGATGGCTCGACCGATGAGCCTCTTCCCTTCTGCGGGGGTAAGGGTGACCTGCAAGTACAAAATTAGACCTCCAAGGTTTGATATGGTAAGAGGGGATGAAGGATAAAAGCATAACCAAAAGGGGCCGCTTAATCCTAAGTTAAGAGCCTTAGAGGCTAGTGTCGGGCTTAAATCCCTTTCGTTATAATACCTGGTATTATGATACTACCCTATTTATTTTGGTGTTTATTTTTTTTAGCGAAACGAGGGCGTCGCATACCACATTACTTTCGGCGCTTCCTACAACCATTGATTTAGGCCGTCTGTGAGAGTTATACGTCTGCGATGTCTGAGAGGGCCTCTGCAAAGATAGTTCCGAAGTCAGTCAGGCTGATGCCTTTCATCTTCGAGCCCTTGGCGGCGTCGATAAGTCCTTTCATCTCCAACCTTGACACAATGCGACTAAACCTGTTCCGAAGTGTCGAGCTCGCGGCCCTGTAGCCAAACCAGCGGATGATGTCGCTGATGGACTCGGCCTCACCGCTGTTCTCCTTGAGGAGGGTGAGTACCTTCTTCTCCACATCCCACTCCCTCTCCTCGTGCTTCGAGTGTGGCTCGAGGCGATAGCCAGGCAGGCTGATCTCGATCGGCTCGAGGCTAGGCTGGCTTCTGGCGTTCTTGAACCATTCCTCGAACTTTTCGTCTCCGATCCTCCCGCTGATGTACCAAGTGGGCTGTTTCGAGGGGACGGTGTATACCCTGGCGTTTCTAAACATTAGGGCAATTGTGAGGGCCACTCCCTCTGTGAGGTCCGTCGTCGACGTGATGTCGATTAGGACTTCCTCCCTCTCCTTCCTCGCCTGGGCAAGGATGCTGTATATGGTTCGGAATGCGTCCCTGTGGTCCATAGGGTTGAACCCCACCATTATGGGGTCCATGATCTCAAGCCTCTCCCTTAGCTCCTCTGCGTTTCGCCTAGACATATAGGAGAAGACCGCCGAATCGTCCCTTGTCTCAACGTTGCTGTAGAGGAGGTACAGCCTTGTTATCCCTTGGAGCTTGCTCCAGTGCCTGATGCCATCGAAGGGACGCTGAAAATGGGTACCCACCAGGCAAACGACTACGGTCAAACCCTTTCACGCGTGTTCGATTATTTATCAATTAACCTTAACAGGCCGGAATATATAACAATATTGAAAATGACTTTAATAATGAATATTATTACAATTTATTGAGACATTGGGATATAAATAACATAATTATGAATCGTCTAAAAAAATTTGTTTCAGTATTATAAATTGAATGATTATATTTTTAAACAATGATTCGATATGTAGAATATCATTATTGTCCTCCACAGGGGGCTATCGTTGCCTATGAATTCGATCGGGTCTCGCACGCGTGTCTACACCCTGCCTGATTGCCACAAATGCGAAATATTAAAGGGATGGCTCAAGGAGAAGGGCATAGATTTCGAGGAGCTGGCGTTCGACACCGATGCACAGCTAGGGTTCATCATGAGGAACGTGTTCGGGAACCCCCCCATACTGGAGCTTGAAGATAAAGCGGCGTCCTCGGAGGAGCTTTTCCCCGTCGGAGCATTTAATGAGTCGAGGGCGAGGGAGGTCTTGAGGCTTGACAAGGCGTAAGAGCAGCCCCGAGGGGCAGACGGTCTTGGAGCAGTATTACAAGTCGGAGAGGAAGTACCGTGGCATGCCGATGGTGAGGACGACGGACGGCTACCTCGTTCCATGGGACAAGAACATGATCGTGGAGCAGCTCCACAGGGAGACACAGCTGGCCGGGACCATCTTCGAGCTCGAGCCGATAAACGGGAGCTACGCCGAGAAGATAGCCGACGAGGTCGAGCACAGGGTCAGGCTCTCGAAGCCCAAGTTCGTGAGCGGCCCCATGATCAGGGAGATGGTCAACAACATCCTCCTCGAGTGGTCTGAGGAGGTCCCCGAGTTCGGCATCTACCGAAACCTCCTCACAAGAGTGGGGGCGCCGGTGTATGACGCCTACCAGATCGACACGGGAGAAGGCTTCGAGGCTAGAGAGAACGCGAACCTCCAGCCGAACCCTGAGACGATCCACAAGAAGAAGGCTGACCGCCTAAGCAAGGAGGAATACCTCCTGCTAATGCCCCCCGAGCTGGCGACAGCCCACCATCAGGGGGATATCCACATCCACACCCTGGAGTACTTTGGCAGCCGCCCCTTCTGCCAGGACTGGGACCTGAGGTACTTCCTCTATTATGGGCTTCTGCCCGACGGCAAGGGCTTCCAGAGCAGCGTTGCCGGCCCCGCAAAGCAGCCTGAGGTCGCGATCCTCCACAGCGTGAAGGTCCTCGCGGCCGGCCAGACGAACTTCAGCGGGGGCCAGGGCTTCATGTACTACACGCTGTTCCTCGCGCCCTTCATGCGTGGTCTGGACTACAAGCAAGTTAAGCAGCTCGCCCAGATGATGTTCTACGAGCTCACCCAGACCTACGTGACCCGCGGTGGCCAGCTCGTCTTCAGCAACATCCAACTGCCGATGGGAGTGCCTGATATCTGGAGGGATGTCCCTGTAGTGATGAGGGGAAAGGTGGGTCCCGACGTTTACGGCAACTACGAGGACGAGGTTCAGATCTTCTTCAGGGCCCTGAACGAGGTGGCCTATGAGGGTGACTACTGGGGAAAGCCCTTCAACTTCCCGAAGAACGAGAACTATCTTAGCCCGGAGTTCTTCAAGCCGGAGTACGACGACCTCTGGATGCTGGTGCATAAATCCGTCGCCAAATACGGCTCCCCCTACTTCGATAACATGCTCCCGCCCTACAGGGGATACGGCAAGGGCATCAGCTGCTACCAGTGCTGTGCCTACCAGTTCGCCAACACGCCCGAGACCGACCCCAAATTCGACGAGAAGCTCCACTTCGTCGACGGGCAGCACTTCAGCATGGGGGGCTGGCAGGTGGTCAGCATCAACATGCCCCGTCTCGCCTACAGGGCCAACGGCGACTACGAGAAGCTTCTGGCGGCGGCCAAGGAGAACATGAGGCTCGCCGTCGACGTGTTCAGGGCAAAGAAGATGTGGATGGACCGGTCTATCAACAAAAACATGATCCCCTTCGCGACCCAGAGGCCAAGGGACCCCAGGACGGGAAAGGAGGGCCCGTCCGCCGTGGACTTCAGCGAGCTGGTGTACGTGATCGGCGTCGTCGGGATCAACGAGATGGTCGAGTTCTTCACCGGCAACCAGCTCCACGAGAGCCAGGACGCCGTGAGGCTGGCGCTGAGGCTCCTCCTAGATATGGAGAAGTACAGGAAGGGGCTGGAGATGAAGACCGGGATGAAGATCATGCTCGCCAGGACGCCGGCTGAGAGCACCGTCCAGACATTCGCAATATCGGATCTCGTGTCGCCGAAGTACAACAAGTTCGCGAAGACTGTGGTTAAGGGCGACCTAGAAGGATCCCTGGCCCTGATCAAGGGTAACAGGGACCTGCCCGTCTACTACAGCAACGGAACCCACACCTATGTCGGCGCCAGCATACCGCTGGGGCAGAAGATAGACATCGAGCACAAGTTCTTCCCGATCCTGAGCGGGGGTAACATCTTCCACGTCTGGCTGGGTGAGTCGTCCTCGGACCCCGAGGCGCTTTACAAGCTCACGCAGAGGATCGCCAGACACAGCCAGATCGGGTACTTCAGCTACACGAAGGACATGACGGTCTGCAGCAACTGCCAGACAACTTCGGCAGGCCTTCTGGACGCCTGCCCGAGCTGCGGCAGCAACAACGTGCGTTGGTGGAGTAGGATCACCGGGTACTACACCGACGTGACGGCGTGGAACGAGGGCAAGAAACAAGAACTTAAAGACAGATACAGAATCTCAGTATAATTATCAATAAAACTATAGTAATTATAACTAAATTGTACAGGCTTCATACAACTCGCATTTACTCAACCTTAACCTGTAACAATCGCAGTGTTCTCGCGCCTCAATAGGCTCCCGGCGATGCCCAGAACAAGACCATGATCAACTTAACTCGATTATAACTACTATCATAATTGATGGTTTGAAAAAAGGGAGATATAGCTTCGATCTGATCCGTCGATTCCGCTTATTTGAGGAACTTCTCTTCCATCTTCTTGAGCTGCCTTTCAAATATCTTCATCGCTTTGTCGATGTCGTCTTCGGTGATGATCAGCGGTGGGGCTATCCTCAGCGTCGACCCGGCCATGGTAGGCATCATCAGCAGCCCGTCCTTGAGGCACCCTTCGCAGAAGTAGACGACGGGGCGCTCCTCCGGCGGCGCCTTCGGGTCCTTCGCCACGAGGGGCTCCTTCGTCTCCCTGTCCCTCACGAACTCGATCCCCACGATGAGGCCGAGCCCCCTGATATCGCCGATCGACCTGTGCCTGTCTTTGATGCCCTTCAGCTCATCGAGGAGGCGTTTTCCCATCTTTGCCGATTTTCCGGGAAGATCGTCCTCGATGTGGGCGTTGACCGAGGCCAGCCCTGCGGCGCACGCCAGCGGATGGCCGCTATAGGTGTAGCCGTGGGCGAAGGACTTCCTCTCGGCGAAGAACTGGGAGATCTTCTCGCTCAGCACTGTGGCTCCAAGAGGGACGGAGGCATTTGAGATTGCCTTGGCGAGGGTGAGGATGTCTGGCTTGATGCCCCAGTGCTCGAAGGCGAATAGCCTCCCCGTCCTTCCGAGCCCTGCGATCACCTCGTCGAGAATGAGTAGAACGTTGAACTTACTGCAGATGTCTCTGACCGTCGGCCAGTACTCTTTCGGTGGGGGCAGGATGCCCGCTGAGACGAACACCGGGTCGGCGATAAAGGCCGCCACAGTCTCTGGGCCTTGGAACTTGATTGTGTCCTCAAGGAACTTGGCGCACCTGACACCGCACTTCGGATACTCGTGGCCGATGGCACACCTGTAGCAGTAGGGCGGCGGGATATGGAAGAACCCGGGGACGAGGGGCTCGTAGGGGACGCGGTTCGACGTGACGCCCCCAGCGGTCATTGAGGCATACGTGGATCCGTGGTAGGCGTTCCAGATGCTGATGACCTTGAATCGGCCCGTATAGACCCTGGCGATCTTGAAGGCCGCCTCGTTCGCCTCTGTCCCGCTGTTGCTGAAGAACGTCCTGACCTCGCCCATGTTGACGACCTCTGCAAGCCGCTTCGCCAACTTGATCTGCGGGATGCTGAGGAAGGTGTCCTTGGTGTAGGTCAGCTCCTCTGCCTGCCTCTTGATCGCCTCGACAATCCTCCGGTCACCGAGGCCAAGGTTGACGTTGAAGAGTTGAGAGAGGAAGTCGAGGTACCTGTTCCCCCTTGCGTCGTAGAAGTACGCACCCTCGCCGCCGACGATCATGGGCTCGCTATAGGGGTCGGCCCGCGTCTCCCACGGCTTGAGCAGGTACTTTGCTGCGTCCTCGTAGTACCCCTTCAGCTCGGGGTCCGGCATCTTCTTGACTTTTTTGGACATGGTTTCCAATTGATCGTTATCGCTAAATATTTAATACTTTTTCCTTCATTAAATATTTATACAATAATATCCGTCGAATATAGTCGCTAATTCAAGATTTCAATTGAGTGGCTTATTCTTATGACCCGGAAATTCCCTCTCTTATTGTATCCAGTGAATACGTTTTTTAGATGGTCAGGCTCTCGCGCTCGGGCCAGCTTCAAGAAAAAGGATTATTCAAGGATTTCTGAACCATCCAACCTTTAATGGAATGTTTTACTCATCAACAACCTAAATATCACGCAGAAACGTATCTCCATAATCGTCTAAAGCCCATTTTTCCTCCATCCCAGGTCATACGAAGTATCCATTGGCCCTTGGTTACTGTCATCTACTACGAACAGTAATTATTATATATATCATGATCCCGATTCATGTCATGGTAGAATTGGTCTGGCTCTATCTCGTCCTCGCCATCGTCCTTTCGGCGGCTATTCTGTTTGGATGCTGCGTGGCCATGGACTACAGCACTTACCGTGATTTGCAGAAGCGTCTCCAGGAGGAGCGTAGAAGGAGACTCAAAGAGAGCCCTGTGGCCGGTTATTTCTGAGAAACCAATCTTAAGGGGTAGATGGCCAATATTTCAAACCCTCATTATTTAGAGGGCGACTCTCGTATCAAGTTGCTGCCATTTATGGCACTCCCAATCCAAGATGCGAATAGGTTGGGTAAGAAGATATAAGTCAGTAAACACCTCTTTTCAGAAACTATCAGCTTGACTCAGGAGCATTGATTAGTTCGGTGATTGTCATTGGAGAAGAAGGCCTGGCACGCAGAGGACATAAATTCAGTCCTGAAGTCACTCGGCTCAAGCTACAGAGGCATCGGGGAAGAGGAGGCGCATCAGAGGCTTGAGCGCTACGGTCCAAACGAGCTAAAGGAGGAGAGGAAGACAACCCCACTCGAGCTTTTCATAGGCCAGTTCAAGAGCATCTTGGTTATCATCCTTATCATCTCGGCTATTGTCTCCGCCTTCATCTCATACCGCGAGGGGGAGTCCTATGCGGACACTTATGTCATCCTCTTCATCGTCGTCATGAACGCTATCCTCGGCTTCATCCAGGAGTACAGGGCGGAGAAGGCAGTCGAAGCCCTGAAGAAGATGGTCTCGCCCCATGTCCTCGTTTTACGAGACGGGCGGGAGTACTCAATTGAGTCAAAAGACCTTGTCCCGGGGGATATCATTCTCCTGGAGGCGGGTAGCCGTGTTCCAGCTGATGCGCGGCTGATCGAGGCGGCGAATCTCCAGGTGGACGAGGCCCCCCTCACTGGAGAGTCCAGGCCAGTCACCAAGCATCTTGAGACCTTATCCGTAGACATCGGCGTTAGCGACCGGGCGAACTCCGTTTTCATGGGCACTGTCGTCACAGGCGGCCGCGCCGTCGCGGTAGTTACCGACACGGGAATGAGCACCGAGTTCGGGAAGATCGCCGGTATGGTCCAAGCGGTGGTCGTTGAGGAGCCACCCCTCAAGAGGAAGATGGAAAGGATGGGTCGCCAACTGGGGGCCATCTCTGTCATCCTCTGCATCTGGGTCTTCCTGATCGGGGTATTCGTTCACAATTTCGAACTAGAGACGATGTTCATGATCGCGGTCAGCCTCGCCGTGTCAGCTATACCTGAAGGGCTTCCCGCCGTGCTGACGATAACCCTCGCCCTCGGCGTATCCAGGATGGCGAGGCAGAAATCTATTGTGCGGAAGCTAGCGTCGGTCGAGACCCTTGGCAGCACGACCGTTATCTGCTCCGACAAGACTGGGACCCTGACGAAGAACGAGATGACAGTCAGGCGTATCGCCTCCAGGGGACGCATCGTCGACGTCACTGGTGTGGGGTATACTCCTAGCGGCGACTTCCTCATCGACGGAGAGCCCCTCGACCCGAGGAAAGACGATGACCTGAGCCTCCTCCTAAAGATAGGTTACCTAAACAACGATACACGTCTTCAAGAGAACAATGGCAGCTGGGTCGTCTTCGGGGATCCCACGGAAGGCGCCCTCACCGTGATCGGCGCTAAGGTCGGATTAGGGGAGGATCTAAAGGAGAAATATCCCCGGATTGGGGAGTTCCCATTCGATTCAGCGAGAAAGAGGATGAGTACGATTCACAGCACGCCAGAAGGGAGTAAGGTGGCCTATGTTAAGGGAGCCCCAGAAGTCGTCCTTGATAGGAGCGTTAACATATACGAGAATGGCGTCGTGAGGTCGCTCAACGACGACGATAGGGAGCTGGCAATGGAGACAATGCAGCAGATGGCCGAGGAGGCCCTCAGGGTCCTGGCCATGGCCTTCAAAGAGCTTCCCTCAGACGCCGATGATTTAGAGATGGATGACATCGAGTCGGGCCTCACATACGTCGGCTTCGTTGGCATGATTGACCCCCCGAGGGAGGAGGTGCCCCCCGCCATCCAGACGTGCAAGCAGGCGGGGATCAGGTCGGTGATGGTGACCGGCGACCACAGACTGACTGCAATCGCCATCGCAAAGCAGATAGGCATGCTCGAGAATGAGACTCCTTCCGCTGTACTTACTGGCGAGGATCTCACAAAGATGACGGACGAGGAGCTGGATGGAGTGATCGACGAGGTCAGGGTCTTCGCCAGGGTCTCGCCGGAGCACAAGATGCGCATCGCACAGTCTCTCAAGAGGAAGGGGCACATAGTCGCGATGACTGGCGACGGAGTCAACGATGCCCCTGCACTCAAGGCCGCAGACATCGGCGTCGCGATGGGGATCAAGGGCACCGACGTCACCAAGGAGGCCTCCGACATGGTTCTTGAGGACGACAACTTCGCCACCATCGTCAGGGCAGTTCAGGGCGGCCGCCACATATACGACAACGTCACGAAGTACGTTAGGCTGATGCTCGCCGCCAACTTTGACGAGTTCTTAGAGATCACTGTGTGCACGATTCTTGGTCTACCCCTCCCCTTCCTTCCGATCCATGTTCTCTGGGTCAACCTCGTGACTGACGGGCTGCCGGCCGTAGCCCTGAGTATAGACCCACCTGACCCGGACCTGATGAAGTACCCACCAAGAGAACCGAACGAGGGGCTGCTCTCCAGGTTCTGGAGGTTTATCCTATTCGCTGCCCTCGTCGACTTCGTCTCCGACTTCGTCCCATTCATCTACACCTATGCGACGTTGGCTGCAACTACAATCGACCTCGAGCTGGCGGCCACTACAGCAAGAACTGTCGCATTCACCACCATAGTCTTCTTCGAGTTCTTCCTCGCGTACCAGAGCAAGTCCGAGACTCATCACATCTTCGCCATGGGCTGGAGAGGGTGGACCGAGAACAAGATGCTATTCGTCTCCGTCATCGTCTCATTATCGCTCCAGATGGCCATCCTGTACATCCCTGCGCTTAACCCGTTTTTCAGGGTAGTGCCCCTCACGCCATTGCAGCTGATCCTCTGCTTCGTGGGTTCTCTAACGGCATTCCTCATAATGCCCGGAAAACTCATACCCCGGAGACGATATGTGGCTCAGGGGAGAGCACAGGCACCACCCAAAACTATTACTTTATAAAACCGAAATCGAGTATCTTTTTGGATAGTTTCTAATACGCGGAAGCATTTGAGGATTTTGACATGGCGCTGTTCGGACCCTGGGTGATAGCACCCGTTTCTGCTATAGTATCCGTGATTGCGGGCATCTACATGCGCCGGTACGTCAATAGTCAGGACACGGGGACGGAGAGGATGAGGTTCGTCGCCTTAGCGATAAAGAAGGGCTCGAGGGCATTCCTCAACAGGATGTTCAGGACCCTCGGCCTCTTCGTCGCCGTCATGGCCCTCGTCCTCCTAGTGTTCTTGCCAGAGCCCATCTGGGCCACAGGGAACATCGGCGATAACATAACGTTAATGGCGGCCTACCTGTTCGGCTCCGGTTGCTCTGCACTCGCGGGTTGGTTCGGCATGGACGTCGCCACGGAAGCAAATGTCAGGTCGGCCAGAGCAGCCCAGAAGGGAATAACGAAGTCCTTCCCCATAGCCTTCCGAGGCGGGGCCGTAATGGGCCTCAGCGTTGTAGGCCTCGCACTTATGGGCGTGAGCATCATCTACTTGATAACGGGCGATCCGAGAGTGGTCCTCGGTTTCAGCTTCGGCGCCAGCGCCATGGCCCTCTTCGCGAAGGCGGGCGGCGGAATCTACACGAAGACGGCTGACATCGGGGCCGACCTAGTGGGGAAGGTCGAGATGGACCTCCCCGAGGACGACCCGAGGAATCCGGCGGTTGTGGCCGACAACGTAGGGGACAACGTAGGGGACATCGCGGGGATGGGCGCCGACCTCTTCGACTCCTACGTCGCCAGCCTCATGGCCGTGATGGTCCTCGGCCAATTGCTAGGAGCGAAGCTCCTAGAACTTCCCCTGGTCTTCGCTGGGATGGGATGCCTCGCCTCTGTGGCGGGAGTCTTCATTGTCCGTGTGAGGGAGGGAGGTGATCCGGGCAAGGTCCTCAACCGAGGCACGTATCTGACGTGCGCGCTATACCTCGGTCTGACGTTAGTCTTATCCAACCTCCTCGGCTACGACTTCAGGATCTGGTCAGCCTCGGCCATAGGGCTGTTGGCAGGAATAGTCATAGGCATAACCTCAGACTACTTCACCTCCATCAACAGGGGTCCGGCGAGGCTTACCGCCGAGTCCTCTGTGACTGGTTCTGCCATCAACATCATCACAGGCTTCTCCTATGGGCTCCTGAGCGTTTTCCCTCCGCTTATCGGGATAGGACTCGCCTCCTGGGCGGCCTACTCCCTCTGCAGTGGCATCGGGCCAGATTACGGTGTCTACGGCATAGGCGCCTCAGCCTTCGGAATGCTCAGCATAGTGGGGATGGTCGTGGCAAACGACTCCTTTGGCCCCATTGGGGACAACGCAAAGGGGATAGCAGAGCAGTCAGGGCTTGAGCAGGAGGCGATAGACATCCTCGATAAGCTGGACGCCGCCGGAAACACAAGTAAAGCGATAACCAAGGGCTTCGCCATCGGCGCCGCGGGTCTGACGGTCATCTCAATCCTCGCCGCGTTCAAAGAGGTGGCTGAGGCGGAGACAGGTATGACGGTGGCTTTTAACCTCATGAACCCAAAGGTCATGCTGGGCGCCCTCATCGGCATCACGATGCCGGCCGTTTTCTCGGCGCTCCTAATGCTAGGCGTCGGGAGAAACGCCTTTAGGATGATCGAGGAGGTGCGCCGCCAGTTCCAGGAGATACCGGGCCTACGGGAGGGCAGGGAGGGCGTCGTCCCGGACTATACAAAATGCATCGACATCGCGACCATCGGGGCTCTGAAGGAGCTGCTACCAGCCAGCGTCGTCGCCATCGCCACAACGCTGGTCGTCGGTTTCGTATTCGGAGTCGAGGCCCTTGGGGGCTACCTGGCCGGATGCATCTTCTCCGGGCTCGTCTTCGCATTGTTAATGGCGAATGCGGGGGGGCTCTGGGACAACGCCAAGAAGTACATCGAGGAGGGAGCCCTGGGCGGGAAGGGCTCAGACGCCCACAAGGCCGCCGTTGTCGGGGACACCGTCGGCGATCCGTTCAAGGACACTGCAGGCCCCTCCCTCAACACCCTCGTGACGGTCATCGGCCTGGTAGCGAACCTTTTCCTACCCCTCTTCGTCGTGTTCGCACTCATGTAGGAAGCCCTCAATCTTTATATGGCTGGAGACTGTCTTGTTCGGTGGTTTCAGGCTAGGAGGATAGACGCCGTGTACCGTCACTTGCAGCAGGCGTGGAGGAAGCCGAAAGACAGCTACATCGAAGACACGATGAGGGAGAGGGCCATCGTGTGGAGGCGCCAACCGACCATCGTCAGGGTTGAGAAGCCCACCCGCATCGACCGGGCTCGCCGCCTCGGCTACAAGGCGAAGAAGGGGATCGTTGTCGTTAGGACGAGGGTGAGGCGCGGGGGAAGGAGGAAGCCCAGGCCTACGATGGGGCGGCGCCAGAAGAGGATGGGCGTGACAAAGTACACGCCGGCGAAGAGCATAAAGCTCATCGCGGAGGAGAGGGTGGCGAGGAAGTTCCCCAACCTCGAGGTCATCGGCTCGTACTGGGTATGGGAGGACGGCCTCTCGAAATGGTTTGAAGTCATAATGGTTGACCCAAATCAACCCGGAATCAAGAAAGATAGGAATTTGGGTTGGGTCGCGAGAAAAACCTGAGTGGCTCCTGGCTATTTTACCTAAACCCTCATAAAAGAACGAGCCAACGAGAAGTATAATCTTGAGCGAGATCTATCGATATTAAAGTACTCCAAAAAAAATTATCTAGTTATAATCTTGTTTTATGTAGTTGCCTTTATTTGGTTTATGACCAAGTACCATTGTTATGAAATCATTTATTGTTATCAGTGTAATATATTCTATTAAACCAATTTTTTTAATTCTCCTAATTGAGTAGTTAATTTTTATATTCTTATCTAAAATTATTTTTCCTTTCTTTTTTATTCTTTTAAATATCTCGATGTCATCTGAATAGGCTAGATTTAGATACCCATTTATTTCAAGGAATGCGTCGCGCCTGAATGCCGAATTTGCTCCGCAGAGGTGATAATACCCAATTTTCGACAATAAATATAGGAGCACGTTTGATAGGCCAAACAATATTTTATAGACTTTGACCTCATATTTGTTCATTCCATCAAAGTCGGACGGTTTTAAAAATCCCGTAACAGCAACGACGTTTTTTTCCTCAAACCTCGCCTGTATGTTCTCGAGCCACTCACGATAGGGTAAACAATCCGCATCGGTTGATGCTATTATCTCCCCTTTTGCGATCCTGACTCCGTCGTTTCTTGCACCGCCAATTCCTTCGCTTACCTGTATTTCCACCTTATCTGCGTATTTTCGGGCGATTTCTATTGTGCGATCATTGCTTTTTCCATCCACAACGATGATCTCGAAGCCTTCTTTCGGAAACGTTTGCTCATAGAGGGATTTCAGGCATTTTTCTATGTTTTTTTCCTCGTTGTATGTGGGGATAATCACTGATATCATATTCTTCCCTCATTTAACTCAATTGCTGCCATTTTTCCAGATAGTATGGATTTATCCATGTTCAAATATTCCCATTCACCAAATCTTCCAACAGGAATTATGTTTTTACTCTTTAAATATTTATGAATTATATTGACATTCTGTTTATGCTCTAAATCATATATTATATAAGCGTACTTGAAATTAGTAATATCACATACTTCAATTATATCATTCTCTTTTAATATGTTAGCATCTACTAATCCACCAACTGTTTTTTCTTTTATGTCATCAATATCAACAATGTTTTCTCTATGTGTCACTTCAACCAAGATTGAACTTCTCCCCTTTGGAGCTGTGAATTTCGAGAAGTTCATTGGGAAACTCACGCGGTTAAATATAAATTCCTTTTCCGGGAAGTACAACCAATGCTTATCTATTATTTTTGGTCTCTTAATTCCAATGTTGACACATACCAATGAGTTATGAACTAGAGATCCCACGGCTCTTCGAACCTCATCCGGAACGTCGTCGATAATTTTCACAAGATCCGGCAATGGAATGGATGAAATAATATACTTTGTAAAAATTTCTTTGAGTCCACCCTCTTTTATGTATTTTATCTTTAATTGATTTTTTACGAATTTTATTTCAACAACCTCTGAATTGAGAGAGATATTGCCGACGGAGGATGCCAACTGGTTAGCTAATGCGCCTATTCCATCATACTTAGGATAATAGAACTCAGCGTTTTGACCATACTGTTTACGTATTTTTTGAGCGGCTCCTTGTTTTATTTCTTGGATGCTTGGAGATACAACCCTCCCGGAAATCCAATCAATGCCCATTTTAGATAGATCATATTTCCATATTTTTTCGTTATAAGGAAGCATGTAATGCTTGGCAATCCCTTCCCCAAAAGTAGCGTAGATCCATTCCTCGAAATTCTTAGGTTTATTCTCATTTCTATTTAATAATCCGTTTATGCATTCTTCTATGACTTCAGGAGGTAAGGCATTTAAATTGACTTCAAATGGATATTCCACATATATATCATTAATATATATGTATGCTCTTCTTAATTTTTTAAATATGTTATTTTTTAGAAGTTCTTTATATAGATTTTCTACATAATCGTTCTTAGTATATAAAATATGTGGGGCATAGTCGAACACATATCCATCAACCTTTATACTCTTACAAAGTCCCCCTACTTTTCCCTCTTTTTCAAGTATTATATGTTCGTCGTTGAGATGGTAAGCCGCACTTAATCCAGAAAGCCCCGCGCCGATGATGACGATCATACGTTGAAAACAACTCATGACCGATCTTCTTTATCAATCATTTGATAAATTGGAATTTCTTTCTAGAAGGTCTTTAACGCTCTATTACCCTCCTCGCCGAGCCTTTATCTTTCAGAGAATAGAAAGGTGTTGCCCATGTCGTATATTAGTTACAGGCTCATCCAAGAGGATGTTACTCCTTCTCAAACCAAACTCTGAGTTAGATTATTCTGATAGTTCAGATCGATTGCCAGAAATCAAGATCATTCGATCTTATCTCTCTATCTCCTTGCCTTCGCAGAGACGATTTGTATCACGTCGTTTTTCTTCAGGACGTATCCCTCCCCCAGCCTCATCTTTGTGCGGGCGTCAATAGCGTATATGAACCCCTCGGACAGCTCCGAGTGGATCATGCCAGCGAACTCCCTGGCCGTCGTCCCCCGCGGGACGAGGTAGCAGTCTGGGAGGACCCTGCCCTGGTGGTCGGTAAGCTTCTCGGCGTCCTCTACCGGATAGACGGTTATCGCATTTAGGAGCTCGAAGAAGGCGGCGTTTATCGCCTGCTGCACCCCAGTTGAACCACATCGTTTGAATACCATCTCCCTGATCATCTCGAGAGCCTTCCTCTGCCCAGCCGAGAGGCCGGCCTCTTTCAGCAGTTCGAAGCCCCTGTCTCCGGGCATGTACCTGATTAAGCCAGCGGCAGATGCCCTCCTGAGTGCGAGCTCCGCCTCTGCGCAGGTGGGGACGACGTGATACCCAGCCTCCCTCAACCGTTCCACGTTTTCCATTGCTGGGCCCCTGTCGGCCTTGTTCGCTGCGACGATCATGGGCTTAGACGCCTTCCTAAGCTCCGTGACGAAGAGTGCTAGGTCGCGACGGCTCCAATCAGAAGGCGTATGGGCGTTGAGCCCCGCATTCCTGATGGCCATCGCCGCGTGCATGCGGTTGATCCCGAGGCCCGTGAGCCTCTGCTCAAGGTGAACCCCAATCTCCTCCCTAGTGGCCTGGGCTGTCCTCGCGACCTTGTCCCAGTCCTTGCTCACGATGCCCAGGAGCCACATGTCGAACTCGGACTCCAGTATACGGACGTCCTCTATGGGGTCGTGGCTACCGGGCGGGACAGGCTGTCCGTTGTCGTCGGTTGCGCCTGCGGCATCGGCGATCACGATTAGTGCGTCTGCCCTCCTTACCTCGTCTAAGAACTGGTTTCCCAATCCCTTGCCCTGGTGGGCTCCCCTGATAAGGCCCGGGCAGTCGATGAGGTCTACAGGGACGAGACGGATTCCATCCACACATGCCGAGTTGATCGGGTCATCCTTGACACCGATTTCTTTGCAGACGCAAGGCGTGGATATATAGGCCACACCTCTATTCGCTCTGATCGTTGTGAAAGGGAATCCAGCGATTTCTACGGCCTTCAATGTGGCTGCGGCGAAGAAGGTGCTCTTGCCGACGTTGGCCTTGCCCACGATCCCGACGAGTCGAGCCAAACAGGTATCAGTAGAACTAAGATGGCTCAGGCTTAAACTCTTGTCCTACGCGTTCATCGATCTCTGTGGTAGAAACCGGCCTCTTTCTTGTAGCCAAAGCTCCTCAGGCCCCTCTCATGGAGCTGACTTCTAATCTCGGCTGCGTGATCAGATGCGATCTCCCCCCTGTGTTCCATGTATCCTATTATCTCCTCCGCCTGTTCGATTGTCTCGCACCTGCGGATGAAATCAACGACGTCTGGGTTGTGGCCAATCCATTTTCGCGTGGTGCCCGTTTTTCCCTGGCTCGGGGTCTCCTCCACTTCGGTCAGGCTGACCTTCGACGCCCCACTCTCCATCTCCTCGGCGAGGTGGGGAAAAAGTTTCTTGAATCGCTCTTTTTCCAACGGGCTTCCATTTAGACGGTTGTCTGAGGGAAAAAATAAAGGTGATGCCGAGTGTTATTTTAATGATTTCTTCAACCCTGGCTTTTCAGACCTAAGTAAGATGTCTGATGGGACATCCTCGTAAACGGTCAGGCCTGGAGCGATCCAAGCTCCGGCGCCTACCTTTACCCCTGGCATGATGTTGACATTTATGCCGGTCTGCACGTTATCCCCCATGATAGTTCCCAGTTTCCTACGCTTCGAGTCGATTGGCTTTCCTTTAATGTTGACCCTCACGCTCTTGTCGTCGAACCTCAGGTTCGCGGTTATCGTTCCCGCGCCGAGGTTGCAGCCCTCGCCTATCACGCTGTCGCCCACGTAGGAGAGATGGGCCACGTTGGTGCCGTTCATGATGATGCTGTTCTTCACTTCGCATGCATTTCCGATCCTCACATCGGCGCCTATGCTCGTTGCAGGGCGGATGTAGCAGTTGGGGCCGATATCACTGCCAGGACCAATGTAGGTCGGTCCTTCTATGTACGCCCCGGAACGGACCCTAGCGCCCTCATCGACTTTCACGGAACCGATGATCTTGGCGCCCTCCTCCACTTTCCCCCCGACCGACGGCTCTAGCACGCTCAGCGCCCTCGCGTTTGCGTCAAGCAGGTTCCATGGTAGGCCCACATCGAACCAGCCCTCCTTTGGAAGGGTCACCGCCCTCACGCTCGCGCCTGAGCCTATCATAGCCTTTATGGAATCTGTCACCTCGTACTCGCCCCTGCTGGACACGACGGTTTTCCTGATGAAGGGGAAAATTTCATGCGTGAAGATATATATGCCTGCATTACCGAGGTTGCTCGGCTCCTCACCCGGCGCGGGCTTCTCCACGATGTCCTTCACGATATCGCCGTCGAGCACTAAGACGCCCGTTTGGGAGGGGTCATCCACCGGCACGGCACAGAGGGTTGTCTCCCGCTTTCTGTGGGCCCTGATCAGGGTTTTAATACAATCAGGAGCGACGAAGAGGTCGCCGTATAAACCGAGGAACTCCTCACCGTCAACGAACCCCTCGGCCATCCAAAATGCGTCTGAGGTCCCCCCCATCTCCCTCTGCCTAATATAGCTGATATCCAGCCCTAGGCCCGAGCCGTCCCCGAAGCAGTCCACGATACGCTCCTCCATGTAGTGGGTGACCAGAAGCACCTCCCTGATCCCAACACTGGCTAGACCCCTCAGAGACCATTCCAGCAGTGGAGCGCCCCCGACGGGGAGGAGGTGCTTCGGGCGGGTCTCGGTCAGGGGTATGAGCCTCTCACCTTTGCCCGCGGCGAGGACCACCGCCTTCACGGCCCACCCCTCACTGCGTCGTCTACGAGCTTTGCGCTCAGACTCAGAAGTTCCTGAACCCTCCCAAGCTTCTTTGCTTCAACAGTTATTCTGATGACTGGCTCGGTGCCGGATGACCTAATGAGCACCCAACCATCTTCGAGCTCGAGGCGGATTCCGTCCACTGTGGAGACACCCTTCACATCATCGAACACTTTATCATACGTTTTTAACGCCGCTTCCATTGCTCTCTCCTTAACAGCATTTTGGCACTGGACCTTAGAACTCATTGTAGGATAGTTAGGGATGCCCGTCACGAACTCGGAGAGGGTCTTGCCTTCGGTCTCCAGGGCGAGCATGAGCTTCAGGGCCGAGAGGACGCCATCGGGGCACAGGTGGACCTCGGGGTGGACCCAGGCGCCGACAGGTTCACCGCCGAAGACTGCCCCATTCTTCTTAATGGCTTCTGTTACGTATACGTCTCCGACCCTAGTCCTTATCACCGAGCCACCCGCATCGTCGACAGCCTCATCCACGCACATGGATGCGCCAACGTGTGTGACGATGATTCCTCCCCCCTTCCTCTCGATGACATGCTTGGCATACGCTGCGAGGACCCTATCCGGGCTCAGCACCCCTCCCCTCTCGTCCACCGCCATCATCCTGTCGCCGTCTCCGTCGAAGCCGAAGCCGATGCCTGCTCCTGTGGCCTTTACCAGCCTACCGAGCCTCGAGAGTGACTGCTCACTAGGCTCAGGGTTCCCGGCCGGGAAACGGCCATCCGGCTGGGCGTTTATCAGTGTTGCCTTGCAGCCCAGCTCCTCGAACATATCTGGGGCGACCGTACAGGTCGCGCCGTTGAAAAGGTCACAAGCCACGTTCCATCTGCTCGTCAACACAACTTCCTGGGCGATGGCGTCCACATAAAGCCTCCCAGCGTCGACGACCTCTATCCTACCGAGCCTGTTCCACCCTGGGGCTGGGAAGTTCACTCCCTCAATGATCCTCTCGAGCCCCTGCTGCTGCTCCTCCGTGTAGGCCATGCCGTCCGAGCCGAAGACCTTGAGGCCATTGTACTCCGGAGGGTTGTGGGAGGCGCTCACCGAGACCCCAGCCTCTGCCTCCATCTCCCTCGTAAGCCACGCGACCACCGGCGTTGGCACTACACCGAGTAGCCCGGTCGCGAGGCCGCAGGAGACAATTCCGGATGTCAAGGCCGCCTCCAACATCTCTCCCGACGGCCTTGTGTCTCTGCCGACGAGGACCACGCCCCCCTCGAACTGGGATGCGATGGCCATGCCTACACGCTGGGCGAGGAGGGGCGTGAGCTCAACGTTCACCATGCCCCGGATGCCGGACGTCCCGAAGAGCCTCACCTGGACCTCCTCCTGGGAACGAACTTTCGGAGGGGGTCTGTCTTCATAAGTCTTTCCAGATCGCGGAGGCTAAGCCCCCTCTTGAGGTCGCCGTATATCTCGCAGATGTCCGCTTCACCTCTCTCCTCCGGCGGCCTGACGACCACCTCCGCCTCGAAGCCGGCTTCGAGCGGGATTGTAATGTGCCTTGACCTGACCATCCGGCCCTCCTTCATGATGTCAACCTCCTCGGATCTCCCCACAATGTAACCGGATTGGATCAACTCAGATTCGACACCCTTGTATTCGACGGCGTAAGCCGTGATGTCGATGTCGCTTCCCTTCCTCGCTGTGCCGCGCCACACGCTACCGATCAGAAGCGGGGAGTAATCCCTGAGGGCCCACATGATCTTCAGGGCCTGCACCCTCATCTCCATCAGTAGCCGCCTCCGCCCCTCCCCCTCCGACTGTTCGGCGAGGAGATCGAGCTCGACAGCGACCTCGAAGTTGCTTGGCATGGCGTCCAGCCCGAGGCTGCAGGCAGCCGTCTCCTTCGCCTGCCTGTACTCCTCGGAAGAACAATTGTACAGGAGGCGGGCCGCCTCCCTCGCAACTCTTTCTCGGGCGTCCAAGGGTTGTCCTGGATATGAAGTACTGTTCGCTCCCTTTAAAATTGGACGTTCGCCTAGTTCGGCACAGCGATGAGCTCCGACTTTCGGACGCCGACGTGCCTGAGGGAGGTGACCTTCCTCGCCTCGTTGTAGACGTCGGAGGCGAGCTTCCCTAGCACCATCTCGTGGACGATCTGACCGAACTCGAGGGTCTTGGCCTTATCCTCTACGACGGCCCTCATGACGTCCCTGATGGCCCTCTCCTGGGATGTCTTGATCCTCGTGTTGGTCATGGCCGTAACGATAATCTTCAGCTTGTAGCCGTCTGGCGTGGTGACGCGGAAGATCCCGTCGACCTTTGTGCTCCTCCTCCTCACGAGGCTCCTCAGGTAGTCCCTCAGGTACTCGTGGCCCTTAAACACTGTCTGGGCGGTATTCTCGTCTAGGCTCGTGACTTGAAAGTAAAGCTTCAGGTACTCCTGGGAGAAGTCTCCCGTGATCTGTGCTAGGGTCGTCTCATAGATCCTACCCACGACCTTCGATGAGTCCTCTGCAGGCGTCTCGCCCACTTTCGTCTCGCCGAAATACCGGGGGAGGTAGATGTCGTACCAGTCTTTCCTCCTCCATTTGTCTCTGACGGCCTTAGACATGCACCGGATACTCTCCTGAGTCGATGTCCTGTGAATGGTTCCCGCTCATTTATATCTTTCTCCCTCGAACCCAAAGAGGCTTATTCTCACGGTGTAAGGGCGACCAACCTCATCGGTTACAATAACCCCTTGATGTGGCTTGGATTTTGAGGTGCACGCCACAAAAAGACATTAGTCCCAGAAGATAGAGACATTCTTAACATATCTGAGTCAAATTTCATATATACAATATTTATTATCAAGACTAGTTTTGGATTTTATGCGCAACAGAAGGGTCAAATAAAATGGGTGGAGCTATATCGTACTGTAGCACGGAGAAAAGCACGTACAGAAAGCGCGATACGGAAACCACCGCAAGGAGGTTGAAGCTCGTGCTGGGTTCGGGTTTGCCTGAATCTGTCTGAACGTGTGCACAGGTGGAGGCGTTCGCGACCAAGACGTCGTTGTACACGATCTCTGGTCGCAGTCGAACGACGAATGCCGTACTCGGGGACGCTCGAGGGAAGCCAGTGCTCCGTGCTACACCTTCTTGAGAAATGAATGAGTTAGGGAGCTTTTTACCCCCTAATCAGCAACCCCTTCTATTGCCCTCTCTGCAGCCTGAACGCACGCGAGTAGGTCGTCCACGGTCGCCATGAGGCTCCCCAGTCCCTTGCTGCAGGAGACCGAGATCTTCAGAGTACAGCCTTCAGCTCGCGATACGATCAAGACCCCCGGGGGTGCATTGATGTTGTCGGGGGAGATCGACTCCAAGACTATGAGAGCAGTTTTCGCGTCCCCGTAACGGATCTCGATGACGGCTGACGCCTTAGGATTTGAACTGCTCACCGACAAATCGGTCCACCAGCTCTATGAAGCCCTTTTCCCCTTCCTCCTGCAGGAAGGCCCCCGCGGCGATGTCGTGGCCCCCACCTCTTCCCTTGAAGGCCTCCGCGGCCCTCATCATCACGTCGCCGAGGTCAAGGCCTTCCGCCGCCATGGCCTCCGTGGCCCTGGCGGAGACCTTTATGAGGCCCTCCTCCGCCCTGGCCCAGGCGACTATGGGCTTCCGGCTTTTCAATATCCCTGTGGAGAGGAGTATGGATGCGACGACGCCTATTATGTTCTCGTCGATGTCCCCGCGCGCTCTGAGTGCGTATATGTTCCTCATCTCCTCGATACGGCTCTCCTCCCTTACCCATTCGAGGCACTCGCCGATCTTCTTCCTGTACTCGTTGAGGGTCGATTCTGCTTCTCTCAACGCCTCGTTCCTGTCGCCCATGCAGATGCTGAGACCGAGGCTGGGCCTTCCCATTCGCGCGCAGGCGTTCAGTAGTGATGCGTACTCCCTGCCGTCCCGCATTGGGGTCCAAGCCTCCTCTCCCATCAGCGTGTATATAGTCCCCACGAGGTCGTGGACTAGACCAACGTCGCACCCCTCGTAAACCATGTGCTTAGAGAGGGCCGAGAAGAGGGAACGTTTCTCCTCTCCCGAGAGATCTCTCAGGGCCCGCCACCTTCCATCCCTCTTCAGCTCGATCCCCGTCTCGTTTAAGAAGGCGAAGCACTTGTCTTCCCTGCCGCTGAGTCCGGGTATGAAGGGGCTCGTGGTGTATGCTATGGCCTTGGCCACCGGTCGAGTCTCGTAACCATAAAATATCAGGTCGTTGCTCGTCTCGAGGAGGCCAACGGCCTTCGCGTCTGCCTCGATGAGCTTGTTAAGCTCCAGAAGCGTTTTGCCTTCTCCCTTGTCCTGTCTGTCAGCGAGCGCACCGATAATGCCCAGCAGGCTCAGGTCGACGTTCTTCTCGTCGACGTATTTTGCGAAGATGTAGGAGACCCCCGCGCCGCTGATCCCCCTTGCGCCGTCGAGGCCCTGGAGCAGCGGATTTACGTGGATTATCCTTGTAGTTTCCGCCTCCACTTGGAGGTGGTGGTCCAGAACGATAATGTCCGACGCAGCCAGGTGCTCCTCGAACATGTCGAGGTATGCGCTCCCGATATCTAGGAAGACGACCAGGGGCGGGTGCTCGGCCGCGATATCCCTCAAGAGCCTCTCGTCCACCCGCTTCTCGCAGGTCGTTCTGAAAGGTATATCTAGCCTTCTAGCGACCTGGCTCATGATGCCGCCAGCGGCGACGCCGTCTGAGTCGTTGTGGGTGACGATTCTGATCGGATCCCTCGCTTCGACGTGCCTTCTGAACACTTCGACCGCTGGCGAAAAGGAGCTGAAAAATGCCTCATCGGAGGTTATACAGGGCCCCCTCAGATCGTGACGATCTCGTCCCTGTAACGCCAGTCCTGCGGAAGCTGCCCCTTCCTCTTGTAGTATCTGGTGAGGGCGAAGATCTTTGACTCGATGAGCTGGATGCCCCGCTTGTCGCCGAAGTCCTTCGGGTTCCGCTCGAGGTGCCTCCGAAGCCGAGTCGCCCTGACCATCAGGTTGTACAGGTCTTCTGGTATCCGTGGGGCGAGCCCTGCCTCCTCGAGAACCTTGCGTACGCCGTAGCCAACGATGGGCTTCACTAGGGGTATCCCGTGCTCGTCCCTGAGGATGTTTCCGATCTCGCTCTGGGTCCTGCCTTCCCTGGACAAATTTATGATGAGGGCCTTCACCTCGTCAGGCTGGTACACGACCCAGTTGGGGGGCCTCTTAGATACCGGCCTCGTCGAGTGGGATCTCCCCCTCATGAACGCCATCTTCCCGACCATTGCTATCAACCAATTCTAAGGCTTTTCAGATTGCTCTAGCTTAAAAGGGCCCTTTATTTAAAAATCTTTACCCGTTCCCCGTGAACCACGCGCCGAAGCTACGAAAGGCCCTAGCCCTGTGAGAGAGGGCATTCTTCTCGTCCGCGGCCATCTCTCCAAAGGTACTGCCGTCTCCCTCGTCGGGGATAAATATGGGGTCGTATCCGAAGCCGCCAGTACCCCTAACACTGAGGGAGACACTGCCCGTGACGAAACCTCTGAAGAATCTTTTTTCTTCTCCGTGCTTGTAGGCGACGACCGACTTGAACGAGGCCCGCCGGTCGTCGATGCCCTCCATAAGCTTGAGGACGCCTGGAAGTCTGACCTTTTGGAGTACGTAGGAGGAGTACGGTCCGGGAAAGCCGTTGTAATGCTCTATGTAGAACCCCGCATCCTCAACCAAGAAAGGCTTGACTTCTTGAATCTGATCGAGGCTGTAGGAGGCGATGTCCGCTGGATCGTCTGCCTGTATCTCCACCCTCTCGACCTCCATATACTCCAGCTTGATGCCCATCTCGGCTAAGACATCTCGGGCTTCACCGTACTTGTGGCGGTTGCTAGTCGCCATCCAGACTCTACTCCCTCTCGATGTACCTCCCCCTCCTCACGATCTCCTCCATCCTTTCCAAAGCCTCGTCCGCCTCTCCGCCGAGGGCTCTCCTGTAGCCCTCTTTGAAGGCGCAGAAGAGCTCCTCCGCGTGCCTGAAGTGGGTGCTGGTCAGCATCCTCCTCATGAGGTTAAGGTCCACGCCCCTCTTCTCGGTCTCCACCGAGACCTCGCTGAGGCCGAAGTCGATGAAAACAATGCCGTCTCTGGTTCTTATTATGTTCGAGGTTGTAAGGTCGCCGTGGACAATCCCGGCCCCGTGGAGCTGGCCGGCAAGCCTGCCGATGGACGCAAAGAGGCCCCTCCTATCATCGTCCGCCATTGATTCTACGATGTCCCTTACCCTGTCGCCCTCGACGAAATCCATCACTATCGTGGTGGCTTTGGGGTCGACCTGGTAGATGAGGGGTGTAGGGACGCCGGCCTCCTTGGCCCTGTGGATTATCGAGGCCTCGTGGATCGTCCTCGCGCGGCGGATCTCCCTGTCCAACTCTGGGTTGCGGTACCTCTTTTCACCACGCCTCTTTATGAGGGCCTTGACGCCGTTCCAGTCCGGGTCGAGCCAGAGGTCGGCCTCGGCGCCCTTCGCAGTGAGCCTCAGGCCCTCCATGGTATATCCACCGTGTCCAGCCTCCAGCGGCTGTCGATGTGGCTCGACTCGATTGGTGTCCTGACACCGTTCTGGTAGGAGATGATCCCGGTCCAGGCGATCATGGCCCCGTTGTCGGTCGCATATCCCAAGGGCACGTACTCTGCTTTGGCTCCGTGCTCATCCGCTATGGATCCGATGACCGAGCGAAGCCGTCTGTTGGCCGCGACACCCCCTGTGAGGAGCAGCTCTCTCTTCCCGGTGTGGGCGAGGGCCCGCTCTGTCACCTCTCCCAGCATGCTGTAGGCCACCTCCTGGAGGCTGTAGCAGATGTCCTCGAGCCTGTTCCTTTTAGCTCTAAACTCCTGGACGACCGCCGTGAGGAGGCCGCTGAAGCTGAGGTCCATCCCTTTGACGACGTAGGGCAGGTCAATCAGCTTCTCGCCCCCCAGGGCATGCTTCTCCACGGCCGGGCCGCCAGGATAGGGCAACCCCGCCTCCCTAGCAAACGTGTCGAGGCAGTTACCGACAGCGATGTCGATGGTCTCACCGTAGACGCGGTACCGTCCGGCTTCGAACCCCGCCACGATGGTGTTCCCACCGGAGACATAGAGGGTTAACGGGTCATCTAGGCCTGTCGTGTGCCTGCCTATCTCGATGTGAGCGACGCAGTGATTCACTCCAACGAGCGGCGCCCTCAGGTATGCTGAGAGAGCCCTGGCGGCCGTCGCCCCGGTCCTAAGGCACGGTCCTAGCCCTGGGCCCTGGGAGAAAGCGATGATGTCTATGTCCCTCGCCCCGATGCCAGCTTTCTCAAGGGCTTTAGATAATGCGCTGCCCATCTGCTCGGCGTGGTGGCGGGCCGCCTCCCTCGGGTGGATCCCCCCCTCCTCCGGGACGTGGGTGATGATCTGGTTGGCGATGATGAATCCGTCTGACGTGGCTATGCCTATCCCAAGATTGTCGGCTGTAGATTCTATTCCGAGGCAAACCAGCGTTTCCGGCATCGCTATCTTTCAAATTTGTTGTGTCGGATGTGATAAAAACGTATAGGAAAACACGTAGTTTTAGACGATCCTCTTGATGTAGCTTGGAGCCGAGCCTGCCCCCCCTACGACGACCTGGTAGCGGTTCTCCTTCCCCGTCACCTGTTCGAGGACGCCGCTGAACCAGACCTTCTCTCCCGGCTCGAACATGTCGCAGAACAGCCCCTCATAGGAGACGATCTCCTTCACTTCGACCCCTCCTACGCCCTCCAACTCGGGCTCGACCACACAGTACACAGCCGGGAGGTAAATGGACTCGGAGGTGTCCGATATCTCTGCCTTTCCTGAAACGGTACCCAGCTGTCTGTAGAAGAAGTCGCCGTAGCTCTCAATGATCTCGTCGTCGGTTCTCACTGGGTGGATTGAGAAGTACGTGTCTCTGAAAACCCCGTAGTTCCACCGCCTCTCAGCGAAGTCCATGAGCTCTTCGAAGCTCATCATGTGCTTCTCGGCCCTACTCCTGCTCCAGACCTCTCTCTTTGCGGAGCTGAACGGTAGTATGACGTTCTCCTCGTCCCTCGTCTCGACAACGGTTTCCTTCAGTCGGATCGAGGCCTCTCTTCCGTAGACCGTCAGGTCCATGTCGGAGAAGTCGGGGTTGTGGTGGCCGGTCAGAATAGATCCTGTCACGCCGAGGTCCCAGGTTCTGAGCCCGGAGAGGCCGCGTAGGATCGTCATTAGGTCCACGAGTTTGTCCTCAAGTTTGTCACTCGGTCCTTCGTTGAGGATTGCTTTGAGCCTCTCACGCGGTCTGTAGTACTCCTTAACCATATTGTGTGGCACAGAGGAGACTATGATATTTCTAACGGGGCATTTGTATACATACTGGGGGTGTTTCTCCTTCAGGAACTTGTATGTGTTCTCTACCTGTGAGACGTGGTAGTAGGGCAGGACCCTACTGTAGCACGTCTCGCCCCTCCTCCACTTACCACCGGCTTCAGGTACGTACTTCAAGTAGGCCGTGTACCTGTCTGGTGGATGGAGATAGCCAACGACGCAGAAGAGCATGCCCTCCAGTGTCTCAACGAAGTCCCTGTCCTTCGGCTTCTCCATGCTTTGAACTGGTCGCGCCTTCTCCGATAAGGGTATTGATAACCACGACGCCTCTTTGGGTCCTCCGAAGCCGTTTTATCGCCGGCTTTCCTGATTTAATTGAGGAAGGCCCGGCTTGGTAACGAATCTGCCGCCGGACGCGAAGGCTAAGTGGAACGAGGTCACCCTCACGAGGAACCCCGAGGATCGCCTCAGGCTGATGGGCGAGTTCCTCTCCCTCGTCCCCAAACACAAGGGCACGGATAGGATGTGCTCTCAGGTAAAGCGGCAGATGTCCCTCCTCCGTCAGGAGATAGAAGAGAAGAAGAGGGCGGCCAAGAGGAGAAGGGCCCCCTCCTACTTCATCGAGAAGGCGGGCGCGGCCCAGGTCGCCATCGTCGGCCCCACAAACGTCGGTCGAAGCAGCCTCCTAAGGGCGATCACTAACTCTACAGTCGAGGTCGGTCCATGGCCCTTCGCAACCCGCGTCCCGACGCCTGGCATGCTCCCCTACAAGGACATTCAGTTCCAACTAGTGGAGGCTCCGCCGTTAGTTAAGGGCAGCTCTGAGGGCAAGGCCGATGGCTTCCAAGTGCTCAGTCTAGCCAGAAACGCTGACGCCCTGATGATAATGGTTGACCTCATAGACGACCCAGGCGGGGACTTCCTGATAGTGAGGGAGGAGCTTGAGAACTCCAGGATCCTTACCGTCGAGCCCGAGGGGGAGGTCGAGATCACGAGGAGGGGCCACGGATCCGACATCCAGTTCGTCTGGGAAGGAACGCTTGTAGGCTGCAGCACCGACGAGGTTGTCGGACTCCTGAATGAGTACAAGATCAGATCGGCCCTCGTAAGGGTCCGAGGTAGGGTAACCATTGATATCGTTGAGGACGCCGTCTTCGGAAACGCCGTCTACAGGCCTACGATTGTTGTTGCAAATAAGGTCGACCTCGTAGCGGATGAGAGAGTCATCGAGAGCGTCCGCGAGTCGGCCAAACCCCTGGATGTATTGGCGATCTCCGCGGAGAAGACGCCCGGCCTATCAGAGCTCATCGGTTCAAGGCTCTTTGAACTTCTCGGAATCATCCGGGTGTACACCAAGCAACCCGGGGAGGAGCCGGCGAGGGAGCCGATAGTGTCGAGGAGGAGGCTCACTGTGGGCGATCTAGCAAAGATGATCCACAGCGACTTCTACGAGCGCTTCAGGTATGCGAGGCTCTGGGGCCCAAGCGCCAAGTTCGACAGCGAGAGGGTCGGCCTGGAAAGGGAGCTCTCGGACGGGGATGTGGTCCAACTCCACGCCTAGGCCCTAGCCCAGTCCAAGTACTCACCTTGTAGGGCGGAGCCGACGAAGACCCTATACCCGACGGTTCTTGAGCCCTCAACGATTTCCTCCTGAACGCCTTGAGCCCTCATCGTCTCCCCAGACCTCACAATATCCCGGTGAGATCCAACCATTGAAACGACTTCGGTGACTTGATGCAAGTGCGGTGCCCCTTGCCTGACGGCCTCACAATCGGCCACTTTGTAGACCGCCGGTCTAAACACGGACTCGTTGGCGGATACACACCTGCACTCCAACTCGACGGGGCCCATCGGCTTGTAGACCCTCGGTCGCCTCTCGATCTCCGAGAAGCGCCTCGTCGCGTTCACCACGAACCCCACACCACGGAAAAACCCCTTGTTCAGCCTTTTACGGTCGACCCGGTTCCCCTTTTCAAGGGTCAGCCGGCCAGATGCCTCGAGCCCCAGAAGGGCTTCCTTCGCCTTCCTGAAGTTGGCTGCGCCGTACACTGAGAGGTCTATGTCGCTGCCAAAGTGGCTGATCCCGAGGCTTATGGATCCATGGACTCCGAAGAAGCCCTTTGATATGCCCGTGGCCGAGGAGAGTGCGTCGATGAACTCTAAAGCAGACTCCTCCAGCTCACCGGACGCCCCCTTCATCCTTATCCTCAGGAGCTGCCTAGAGGGTATGAAAACCTCATCGATGAGCCCTCTTGGGACTGTCATTACCCACCTTCCGAGCTGTTCTGAGAAGTTTATATACTCTGGGAAGGAGCCTCGGAACGATTCGACGAGCCTTGCATAAGCATCCGGGCTGTACATCTCTTTTGGCCTGAGCAACACCGTGCCTGCCTTCTCCCACTCGATGTCCAGCCAGTCGATGTCGAGCCTCCACGCGATTTTTTTCGGCACGTACTTCAGTATGGCGTTGTATCGTTCCTCCGGATGTTCATAGCCAACAACATAGAAGACGAATCCGTGGGAGGTGACCATGGCGTCTCCATCCCGCAGGTTCCCTTGGGCCATTCAGGCTCAGCCCCGTATCCGGAGGATGAAGTCGACGACCACGCCGGCGATGTTCTTGTCGGTAACCGTCTGCAGCCCCTGCCAGCCTGGTGTGCTGTTCAGCTCTATCAGGTAGTACTGGCCATCGCTCTCGGATCGGAGCAGGTCCACGCCGGAGTAGTCCAGGCCGATGGTCTGCGTCGCCCTCACGCATAGCTCGGCGAGCCCATCGTCGAGGGTGAAGGGCTTTGCTGTCCCGCCGGCAGAGATGTTCGTCTTCCACCCACCGGCCGTCCTGAGCATCGAGGCGACGACCTCGCCGTCGACGACGAACGCCCTTATGTCCTCGTTACTGTGGGGGATGAACTCTTGTAAGTAGTAGACGCTCTGGGTCATCTCCAGGGCCTTGAACACCCTGTATGCGATCTCCGGGTCGTTGACCCTCGTCATGCCCATGCCCAGGGAGCCAAAAAGGGGCTTGACGACGACGTCGCCGCCGAGGTCTTCGAAGGCATTCGTCGCCTCGTCGAAGTTCTCCGTGACAACTGTCCTGGGCGTCCTTATCCCCGCGTCCTCGAGGAGAGTCGATGTGTAGTACTTGTCCACCGCCCTCTCGATGGCGTCGGCCGGGTTGATGACATAGACCCCTAGGTCCTCCAGCCTGTGGAGGACGTCCATCCTGTAGAAGACCTGCTCTGCTGTCCCCCCGGGCACCTTCCTGACGACGACGGCGTCGTAGTCGTCTATTCCGTAGCCCCTGACAGAGACTCGCGGCCCCATGCTTATCCGGGAGAAGAACCTGGTGGCTGGGAACACATACGCCTCCAAGCCTCTGACCTTCAGCTCCTTCATCAGCTGCTGGACGTGCCACTCCTGCCTGTCGGAGGCGACGACGCCGACCTTCAAACCCACATATACCTTCTACCGTTTCTCGGCGATGAGGATTTCGGAGTTCCCACCTACGGCGAGGTCGCCCCTGTAGCGTCTGAAGGGGGCATCGATGTACTTCGCTGCCTCCTCGATCCCGAGATCGTCCCTGAGCTGCCTCATGTAGAGCCTCATGAAGGCGGGGGTGTACGTTGTGTCGTAGACATATGTCGGGAGGATCTCCTCGACTTCGCCGAGGCAGGCGATGAAGCCCCCGTTCCCCTTCGCCTCTGCCCCGAGCCTCCTCGAGGCCCTTCCGAAGACGAACATCTCTCCCCCGTTCATGTGGGCTCCTGCGAATTGCCCGACGACGCCTTTGACGACAATCATTCCCCGGCGCATGAAGGCACCAGCCTCTGTCCCCGCGTCCCCATCGACCACTATGCAGCCGCCGGTCATGCCCTCGCTGCTTCCCCTGTATGCGGCGCCTGTCTGGTTGCGGGAGTCACTCCCTATCCTGAGCAGCCCCCCCTTCATCTCTGCGCCAGCCCAGTCCCTTGTGTTCTCCTCGACGACGAGCTCCCCCCCGGACATCTGGGAGCCGATGTGCATGCCTGCGCACCCTTTGACGAGGATGCTGCCGGCCGTCATTCCGGCTCCGATGTACTTCACGGTCGGGACTGATCCGTCGACTACTATCATCTGATCTTTAGCTACAGCGGCAACCTCGCCCTCTACCTCGAAGAAATCGGCGAGGACATGGGTCCTGTTGCCTACATAGACCTTCAGCTGCTTCACCTCTTCTAGGGTCTTTCCGATGATCCTGTCCGGGCAGATCACCTCTGCCTCGACAGGGATTTCGGGCAGTCTCGTAGCCGTCAGCCAGAGCTCCTTCATATCATGCGCCCCCAATCGCGTCCCTCAGGCGCAGCTGGTACTTCCCGAGCTTCCCGCCGAAGTTGACGGCCGTGATCCTCTTCACGCCCTCGACCTCGGTCGCAGCCCTTACTCCTGCGGCCATGGCTTTCCTAACCGAGTTCTCGTCGAGGCCGTTGAGAACGACCTCGATCACGGAGTTGACCCCGTCGGGGATTTTCGAATCGGCGAAGGTGCGCTTGATGGTGGGGCAGAAGGGCGTGTTCGTCGACGCCTTCAGGAACGGGTACCTTGAGCCCACCTTGCTCCCGCTCCTGCACAGGCCCCCCGGGAAGGGCGTTATGATGTTTGGAACCGTGTGGATGGCCTCAACGGCCCTCTCGGAGGCTTCCAGGGCGACGGCTTCCGTGTCGGCCATGACCAGGAAGTTGC
>CAZPMB010000010.1:0-16524 GCA_964587735.1 uncultured Candidatus Bathyarchaeia archaeon
TGAAGAGCTGGGCCTGCCTCGTCTGGAGCGTGGTCCTCGTGTTCACGACGTAGTAAATGGCCGCTATCAGGACGCCCGTCGCGGCCATCATATAGTACGCCGTCTGAATCTCGACCAAGTCAACCATACAATCACAGAAATGAATTAAGCTGGGGTGAGGATAAGGTTATGGAGCGTTACCTAGCCCTGCTGAAGGTGCCTCCTCCCGTAATCAATAATCCTATTGTAAAGGTACTCTGCCTCTATCCAGGCACGGGGGTAGTTCTCGACCACCCTCTGCTCCTTCAGGAACGGGCCGTACTTCTCCCAGAACAGCTTCACCTCACCGTGAAGAAACAGTGCCACCAATCGCACATCTATTAGCCCCTCCTTCACCAGAACGCCGAGCCCTTCGAAGTACACGGCGGTCCAGATGATGTGCCTACCCTCCACGCTTTCGCTATTTTCATACAACTCATAAAACTCGGTGAAGCTATCGATCTTCAGTCTCCGGATCCTTATGTGCCCATCTATGGCCTCCGGGGCGATCCATTTATCGTATATGCCCATGAAGAGTTGGGCCTTCCTGTTTTTTGTGGACTGTCTCATGTTGAATATGTAGTAGGTCGCCGCCACTAATACGCCCGTGGCCGCCATCATATAATAGGCCGTCTGAATCTCAACTAGATCAACCACGCGATCACCCGATAACTAGGCAGATAGAAGTGAGGATAAAAATTATTGGAGGGAACATATATGGTCTTGCAGCCTTATCCTAGTTACCCCTCGATCAAAACCACATAAGCCTCCTAGAAAATCTAAAGCATAGTTCAGAGACTATATGTCAAACATGACTCACAAGATCAAGACGGGCGAGCCGCCCCTGAGGGGGGTCCGGGTCCTGGACATGAGCAGGGTGCTCGCAGGGCCGTTCTGCACGATGACCCTCTCAGACCTCGGCTGCGAGGTCATCAAGGTCGAGGTGCCCGGCGAGGGAGACGACACCAGGGGCTACCCGCCCTTCGTCGGCGGCGAGAGCAGCTATTTCATGTCGGTGAACCGAGGGAAGAAGAGCGTCACCCTCGACCTGAAAAAGGAAGAGGCGAGGAGGGCCTTTCACCGAGTCGCCGAGAAATGCGACGTCCTCGTGGAGAACTTCAGGCCCGGGGTCACCAAGCGCCTCGGCGTCGACTACGAAACGATACACGGGGTCAACCCCCGCCTCGTCTACTGCAGCATCTCCAGCTTCGGGCAGACCGGCCCCTACGCAAGCTGGCCCGGCTACGACCTCATAGTCCAGGGGATGGGCGGCCTCATGGGGCTCACCGGGGAGCCCGACAGGCCCCCCGTCCGCGTCGGCATGGCGGTGACCGATATCGGGGCCGGAATGTACGCGGTGATAGCCATCGCCTCCGCCCTCCTGGCCCGGGAGAGGACAGGCGAGGGCCAGCACATAGACGTCTCGATACTCGATGGCTCCGTCTCTTGGATGACCTACGCGGCGGGCAACTACTTCGCCACCGGTGAGGTCCCGAAGAGGATGGGCTCCGCCCACCCCAGCATCGTCCCCTACCAGGGCTTCGAGGCCTCCGACGGGAAGAGCCTCCTCGTCGCCGGGGGGAACGACAGGCTGTTCGAGCTCCTGTGCCAGGTTATGGACCTCGCAGGCTTGAAGGACGACCCAAGGTACGCAACGAACGACAGGCGCGTCGAGAACCGGGGGACCCTGATACCATTTCTCCAGAAGGAGTTCATGAAGAGGCCCAGGGACGAGTGGCTCGAGGCGATGAGGGCCGTCGGCTTCCCCTGCGCCCCGGTCTACACCATCGACGAGATATTCAACGACCCCCAGGTCATCCACAGAAGGATGCTCGCCGAGATGGAGCATCCGTCAGCCGGCAAAATAAAGCAGATCGGTCCCGCCCTGAAGCTCTCCGAGACGCCTTGCGCCATGGGGACGCCCCCTCCTGTGCTAGGGCAGCACACCGAGGAGGTCCTCAGGACCCTGGCAGGCTACTCCAAGCAGGAGATCGAGGGACTGAGAAAGCTCGGCGCCATCTGACCCCGCCCCTTTTATATGTCAAGGCCCTCCGATTTTCTTGGTGCCATGGTCCAAAAATTCGAATCGGACGTCCTCGTCGTCGGCACGGGGGGTGCTGGCCTTAGGGCTGCGATAGAGGCCGACGAGCTGGATGCATCAGTCGTCGTCGTCTCCAAGGCCCCGGCCGGGATGAACAACGCAACCGTCGTCTCCGGAGGGGGTTTCCGGGCGGCGGTGGAGGGGCTGACCCCCGAGGAGCACATGGAAGACACCATCAGGGTCGGGAACGGCCTCAACGACAGGAGGCTGGTCGAGGTCTTCGCCCGGGAGGGCGGTCCGAGGGTCCTCGAACTGAGGCGCTTCGGGGTCGAGATGAGGATCCACCGTGGCGGAGTTTCTGTCGGCGATGAGCCGGGCCTCATGGGCCTGGGCATGACGAGGCCGATGGTAGAGTACCTGAGGAGGAAGGGCGTTGGGATCGTGGAGAACGTCGTCATCACGAGGCTCCTAATTTCTAAAGGGGCGGTCGTAGGCGCCGTGGGCTACGATGCACACAACGATTACCCCGTCGTCTTCTCTGCAGGGGCCATCGTCCTCGCTACGGGGGGAGCCGGGGCGCTATACAGGCGGACGGACTGTCCCATCAGGACTACTGGGGACGGCTACAGCCTGGCGTACCACGCGGGGGCGAAGCTGAGGGACATGGAGTTCGTCCAGTTCTTCCCGGTGGCCCTCGCAGAGCCCGGGCATCCCCCCTTCCTGATGGGGGGCATCATCACAGAGGAGGGGCGGATCGTCAACCGCCTCGGCGAGGACATCCCCGAGAAGCACGGGGTGAAGGAGCGCCCCCTGGTCCTCAAGTCTCGGGGGCCCCTCTCCGTCGCCATCATGAGGGAGGTGCTCGCAGGGAACGGGGTCGACGGGGCCGTCCTCCTCGACGCGACCGAGGTCTTCAAGAAATGCGGAGGCGGGGAGGTTCTCCTGGATGACCAGCAGGCCTACCTGAGGGACAGGCTGATGGCCGCGGAGAGGCCCCTCAGGATCGCACCCATCTGCCACTTCTGCATGGGCGGGGTCATCGCCGACGTCGACGGTTACACGGAGGTCCCGGGCCTCTTCGCCGCTGGGGAGGTCGTCGGGGGCGTCCACGGGGCCAACAGGCACGGCGGAAATGCCCTCACTGACATCACGGTCTTCGGGGCGAGAGCGGGGGCCTCTGCCTCGGAGCACGCAAAGAAGTCTCCAAGAGGTTTCTCCGAATCTCTGGCGAAACCCGAACTTGACCGCTACAACGCCATCAGAGCCGGGAAGGCTAGGGAAACCCAGTCTCCTATGGGAGTCATGTCCGCCTTGAGGGATCTGATGTGGGAGAAGGCAGGCATAGTTCGCTCGGGCGATGCCCTGAAGGAAGCCCTGGCGGGCATCTCCGAACTGAGACGGAAGGTGCCGAGGCTTTCGGCGTCGACCGGGAGGGAGATGCTCTTCGCCCTAGAGGTGCCGATGGCCCTGGACGCTGCCGAGATGATCGCGAGGGCCGCCCTGGAGAGGACGGAGAGCAGGGGCGCCCACTTCAGGGAGGACCACCCGGCGGAGGACGATGGCTGGATGAGGACCGTCGTTGTGAGGAAGGGAGAAGACGGAAGGATGAGACTCGCAACGAGGCCGGTTTGATCCATCTCCCTCTCAGCAATACAATCTGAAGATCAAATCTCGGATCTCTGCAACGTATGAGCCCACCTCAGGGTTCTAGGAGGGCCACCGGCTCCCCTCCCCTGTAGTATACCCTGGGCGTGAACGGGTTCAGGTGGTTCATCAGGCTGTAGACCATCCAGCCGGCGGCCTCCGCTATCCTGTTCAGGGTGTTCTCCCCTGCCCTGCCGATGACCTCGACCACGTCCCCCACCCGGGCGTCTGTGCCGGTGAGATCGACGAGCATGTGGTTGAGGGAAACCGACCCGAGGCTCTGCCTGTACTCCCGGCAGACGAGTATCCTGGCCTTGTTAGCCATCTCCCGGGGGACGCCGTCGTAGAAGCCGACGTGCAGGGTTCCCACCCTCATCCTCCGAGGGGCGATGAAGCGCCCCCAGTAGGTCACGGAGTCCCCCTTCTCGATCCATTTTGCCTGCTCGATCCTCGCCCTGAGGCTCAGGGCCTGCCTGAGCTCGAGCCCAGACCCCGCGTCCTTCGGCTCCGGAAAAACCCCATAGACGATCGCGCCGGGCCTGACGATGTCTAGGTGCGCCTCCCTGAGGTGGAGCGTCGCGTCCGAGCTTGCGAGGCTCATCGCGCCCGGGTCTATACCTCTCCTCCTCAGCTTTTCACCTACGGCCAGGAGCCTGTCGAGCTGCTCCCTGTCCCGCTCCGGGGTCTGCATTAGGGTCGAGAAGATACCTTCAAGCCCTACACGCGGCAGCTTCGAGATGCCCTCTATCAGGTCGGGCGAATCGGCGTGCCAGACCCCGACCCGCCTCAGGCCGGTGTCGACCTTGACGAAGACGCCCGCATCCCTTCCGGCCTTTACAGCCGCCCGGCTCAGCCTCTCCGCAGCCTCGCGGGTGTAGACGGTCTGCGTTATCCCTTTCTCGACCACGAGCTCGAACTGCTCGTCGGTGAAGAGGGGGTCCATGCTGAGGACCCCGCAGCCAACCTCTTCCCTGATCTGCACGGCTTCCCGCAGCTTCACCACGAGCACGCGTTTTACGCCCCTCTCGGCGAGGTAAGCCACCACGGGCAACAGCCCGTGGCCGTACGCGTTGTTCTTGACGCATGGCATTATCTCTGCGTCGGTGTGCTTGCGGATCTGGTCGAGGTTCCAACCGACGCAGTCGAGGTCCACCTCAATCCAGGAAGGATAACCCCCCGTCCTCTCCTTGATCTCGCTGGGAGGAGGCTGTCTATCGAGGTAGTCGCGGGCCATGGGTGTAAATGGAATCGCCGAATGTATTTAATGGTATGAACCTGTGTTCAATGCATTGAGTTATTCGAAGTCTGAATGATATGAGAAGCCAGAAAGCCATGTCAAGGGGCGGTTTGGATGTCGGCGCCAATAGTCATAGTCGAGTACGATCCAGAATGGCCGAGACGGTATGAGGCAGAGAGAGACCGAATCATGGAGAAAATCGGCTCCAAAATCTCAGCCATCGAGCACATCGGGACCACCGCAGTCCCGGGCGTATGCGCCAAGCCCGTAATCGACATGATGGTAGCGGTGCCGGGACCCGGGAAAGCCGACGGGCTGTTGACGGCCCTGAGCCAGATCGGATACGAAGACGTGACCAAGATCGAGGACAACGACGAGTGGTTCCACTGCCTCGGGAGGGGCTCATGCGCCCTCTACTACCACCTCCACCTCGTTAAGGCCGATAGCGAGCACTGGCGAAGGCATATCGCCTTCAGGAACTACCTGAGGGCGCACCCCGATACGGCCCTCGAGTACTGCAGGCTGAAGAGGGCGCTGGCGAGGATGTACAGGACACAGCGGGAGAAGTACACGGAGTCGAAGACCGAGTTCATCGAGAGGGTCGTGGCTGAGGCGAGAGGGGATCCGGCCCTCTAGGGTTCTTCCAGGCCCAGCAGCTTCTCTGGGTTTTCCTTAACCATAACCCTTATCTCTTCGGGCTCGATGCCCCGCTCGAGCAGCATCGCGATATAGATGCGGAGGCCCTCGGGGGGAGGGGGGTTGTGAACCTGACCAAGGTCGCTCGAGAGGACGTAGTGCTCCGGGCCGACCTCCTTGATGGCCTCAACGACATTGTCTATGGTCGTGCTTCGCCACGCAGGCGAGAGGGAGGAGTAGCACAGCTCGAGGAAGACCCCTCTGTCCGCCATCCACCTCTGCTCATCGACGGACAGCGAGGACGTCACGAAGCAGACGTGCGTAGCGACGACCTTCTTCACCCCACGCCGCCTGGCCTCCTCAACGAGCGCCCTCGACTCACGAAAATCTAGGTGGGAGGTGGCGACGGCAGCATCTGCGTCTGAGATGAGGTCCAGGATCTGCCCGACGCGGGGGTCGAGGCTCCCATCGTCGTTAAGGACGGTTATGCCCTTCGCCTCCTCGTACACGTGGGGCTTCGCGTAGTCTAGGCGCGATCCGTACTTCCCTAGCTCGCCAAAGTGCTTGAGGTGGTTGATGGCGTCGACGGACGGCATCCAGACGACCTTGCCCCCGAGCTTCAGCGCTGCGTCGACGGCGAATGGGTTGAGGCCGCCGACCGCGTAGTTGAGGGTGACGCCGCCGTAAACCTCGACGCCCGGCACGGCCCTGTGAACGAGGTACGCCCTGTCGACCGTCGGCGTGTGATGGTGCTTGAAGACGATGCCCCTCATCCCGGACGCCTCCGCGGCCCTCGCCGCCTCTACGGCGTCCATGAGCCTCGGGAAAAGGCTGGGCCCAGCGTGGAGGTGGGAATCGATGGCTCCCCTTAGGAGCTCAAGGTCCTGCCTCAAATGGAACACCTGAAGGTGAATGGGCGAATCAGATAAAAGAATGTCATCCATATGCCGGGCCGACCAGCCATTTATATTGAATAAACCCATGTTTAGCGGGGCAAATGAAAGGCTCAATCGTCGCAGAGATCAGGGAAGAGATCGGGAGGCTCTCAAGCCCCCAAAAGAGGGAGAAGGCAAGTAGGTTCTTCAGGGAGCCCGTTGAAACTTATGGTCTCTCAGCCCGTGAGGTAGGTGAGCTATCCAAGAGGTTCTATCCAAGGTTCGGTGGGGACATCGGGCTCACTCTGGAGGTGGCTGAAGAGCTACTAGAGTCAGGGGTTCTGGACGAGGCCTCCGTGGGCATCTTGCTCATGATGCGATTTACAAGGCGCTTCAAGCCTGAACTCTTTGACGTCTTCGACGGCTGGGTCGACCACCTAACGAACTGGGCAAACACCGACGGTCTTTCCACGGGTCTGATCTCGAAGGCAGTGAGGCTCGACCCGGGGCTTGTGAAGCGCCTCATCAACTGGACGGGCTCGGAGAACCGATGGAGGAGGAGGGCGGCGGCGGTCTCGCTCGTCCCGATCGCCAGAAGGGGCGAAATGCTCGAAGAGGTCTTCGAGGTCGCTGACAGGCTGATGGCGGACGAGGAAGACATGGTGCAGAAGGGGGTGGGATGGCTGCTCAAGGAGGCGTCAAAGAAGCACCCGGACGAGGTCAGGGAGTACCTGATCAGATGGAGGCCTGAGACATCCGGCCTCGTGCTCAGGTATGCCTCGGAGAAGCTGCCGAAGGATAGGCGCGTGTTGAAGACGCCTCGATATTGAAGGCAACTTGGATAGTCCCCTAACCGTTATAAGCACTTCAAGGCTGATGAGCTAGAACTCGAGTGTTTTAAAAAGACAATAAAGAGGTTCGCAACTGCCTTCTAGGACGTCAGCTGACTCTCATCCCTTTTTCAGGACGATCGCTATCGTGCTCACGTTCCTGTTCTGCCCCTCGCTCGACTCGAGCTCCTCAGTCCCTATCTCGATGTTCTCGACCGTGAGGTCCTCTAGGAACCTATTCTTCGTGACCTCGGCCACGTCAACGGCGGTGCTTATGGCCCGCCCCCTCGCCTTCAACGTGACCGTGTCGTTCTCGCCCTGCAGGGAGCTGAGGACGGCTAGGCAGTAGTTCATAACGGGTTTGTTCCCTATGTACACCACGTTTTCGTCGGACATAGCAGAGTGTTCATACGGCTGAGGGCTATTAAGCCTTTGGTTGAAACAGGGCCTAAAAGCCGGCTATTAGACCTTGTTTTCACTCCCAACGGGTTCGAAGACGGGCCATTGACGATTCCCTGGAAGGGCGCACAAAGGCTCGGCATTTCGACGACAATCGGTTTCTTCTCCGCAGCTATATTGCTCAAGATTGAACCTTGGGCAGCGACCCGAACGGGTAAGGGCGAGGGGAGAACGCATGTTCAGATTGTCTCCCTTCATTTGCCTCTGCCTTCTCGCACAAGACGTGCCCGTGAATAGTTTTTTATCCGGTTTAGAGAACGTAAACCTGTGTTTTGAATGAGGCTTGTCAGGGTCTCTAAGAGGGTCTACTCTAATTGCGAGTTTGAGGCGGGCGGGAACGTCGGCATAGTCGTCATGGACAAGGCGGTCGCAGCGGTCGACGCCCAGTATCCTGTCCCCGGCCTAGACTTCCGCAAGAGCATCCCCTCGGTCACGAGCAAACCTGTCACCCACCTCCTTCTCACCCACGTCCACGGAGACCATGTATTCGGCAACCAGGCCTTCGAGGACTGCACGATCATCTCCCATAGGAGGCTCAGGGAGAAGATGGAGGAGAGCCTCAGGGGGGAGTGGGCGCCTGGAAACCTGGAGAAGATGCTCGAGGACGTCAGGAGGAACCGTCCCGACAGGGCCCACCTGTACGAGGGGCTCAGGATCGTGCTCCCCAACAAAACCTTCTCGAGGATCTGGCGCATCGACGGCGTTGAGCTGATCCACACCGGGGGCCACACGGATTGCTCGTCGGTCGTCTACGTTCCGGATGAAAGGGTGCTCTTCGCCGGCGACCTCGTCTTCGCGAAGACCTTCCCGTGGGCCGGAGACCCTACGGCGGACCCGGATGCTTGGATCAGGGCCTTCAGGAAGATCCTCGCCATGGACGTCAAGTCCATAGTCCCGGGCCACGGGCCCCTCTGCGGCAAGGAGGAGGTCGAGACTCAGCTGAAGTGGTTCACCGCCGTGAGGAGGAAGATGAAGGCGCTCATAGCCGAGGGGGCGACCGAGGAGGATGCGGTGAGCCACAAAGGCTACCCGGCCTTCTACGAGTCCGTCGGCGACCGGAGGGAGCGCTCCCTGAGGCACTGGTGCAAGTTCTGGTCCGGGAAGGCCTGAGCCCTCCACGATCCTAGCCCTTCTCGGCCTTCTGATCCCCCATCCTATGATATTAAGCCTTCCTGCCTAAGCACCTTGATTTCCTCCGCCCCGTAGCCAAGCAGATCCTGAAGGACCTCTTCGTTGTGCTGCCCGAGCACCGGGGCGGGCTTCAACAGGGTTGATACGGCCGAGAACTTCAGGGGGAAATTGGGTTGCCTCGTGCTGCCTGCCTTTGGATGGTTTATCTCCACGATCATATCGCGCGCCTTGACCTGAGGATCGTCGACCATGGCGTCTAGCTGGTAGATGGGCGCGACCGGCACATCGGCTCTGACCAGCGTATCGATGATGTGTTTAACGGTGTGACCACTCGTCCAGGCCCCGAGTTCTTCTTGGTTCTCTAGGTCCCTTCCGACGGCCTTCTTCAGCCTGTCTGTCTGCGCCGCCTCGGCAGCTATGTAGACATATCCATCGGACGCCTTGAAAATCCCAAAAAGGATGGCGCTCGTAGGGCGGTCCCTCCATATCTCCCAGGGCAGCTTGCCCGTGGCGAAGTAGTTCGAGATCGGGACACCGAGATGCAAGACCATGCAGTCCAGCTGCGCCACGTCCAGGACCTGGCCCTCTCCCGTTCTGTCCCTGTGTCGGATGGCGCCGAGGATCGCGATGACGGCCCACAGAGCCGGGTCCAGGTCCCCGTGATACTCCGCCGGCCTTATTGGAGGCCCCTTCGGGTCCACGATGTCTCCCGTCAGGCGCATCCACCCGCTCATGGCCTCTGCGAGCGGCGCGAAACTGGGCCGATCCTTGTAGGGCCCTTCCAGCCCAAATCCGCTTAGGGCGGCGTAGATTATATCCGGTTTTACCTTTCTCATCTCCTCGTAGCCGAGCCCCAACTTCTCCATCGTGCCGCGCTTGAAATTCTCAACTACGACATCCGATTTGGCTAGGAGCTGGAAGAATATTCTCTTCGCCTTATCGTTCTTGAGGTTGAGGGTTACGCCCCTCTTGTTCCTGTTGAGGAACATGAAGGGGGAGCTCTCGCCGTTGACGAGGGGCGGGTAGAACCTGGCCATCTCCCCCCAGGGAGGCTCTACCTTGATGACATCGGCCCCCATCGACGCCATGATCATGGTGGCGTACGGCCCGAGATAGACGTGGCTCAGGTCGAGGATTCGTATCCCATCAAGCAACCCGCTCATCTTAATCACCTCAATCCCAGACATATATACCGCAATCGGCTTCTCCTTTAGACATGGGGTCGAAGGCGGGGGAGACGAGGGGCTAACATATAGTCCCACCGTCCTGCGACAGCAGCCTTTCCCAGCTTTCCGTGGTCTTCTTTTGAATGGCCGAGATCGTTTCTTCAGTTAAATGCCTGAACCGACCCTGAAGTTTGAGGGCCTCGGATACCGGTCTGAGCTCCCTCGGCTTATGAGTAAGCCTGAAACGCCTTCCCTCCGTGATCTCGTAGAGGGGCCAGAGCCCGGAGTCCACGGACAACCTCGCGACCTTTATCGTGTGCTTGGAATCGTAATTCCAGCCCGTCGGACATGGGGCGTGGATGTGAATGTACCTGAAGCCGCGGATCCCTTTACCGTAGATTATCTTGGCCGTCAGGTCCTCGGGGTATGCCACGGAAGCCGTCGCCACGTACGGTACCCCGTGCAGGGCTAGGATGAAGGGAACGTTCTTCTTCTCCTCGACCTTGCCCCGGCTCAGCTTGGCGATGGGGGTCGTGGAGGTCTGTGCGTGCGCCGGGGTGGCCCCACTTCGCTGCCCCCCGGTGTTCATGTACGCCTCGTTGTCGTACGTGAACCAGAAGATGTTCTCGTTCCTCTCCGCAGCCGCCGAGAGCCCCTGGAAGCCTATGTCGACCGTTCCGCCGTCGCCGATCAGCCCCGCGATGACCACGTCCTCCCTCCCCATGAGCTTGTACCCCCTGGCCAGGCCCGTTAGGAAGGCGGCTGCCCCTTCGAATGCGGGGCCGTAGAAGCTGGGCACTCGTATGTTCATGAACCCCGGGGCGCAGGAGGCGACCTCGACGCGGACGGAGTTCCTCCCGAGCGCCTTGTAAACGAGCCGGCCGGCAAGGGATCCGGCGCAGCCCTGGCAAGCCGGGTTGCCCGGCCATACGGCCTCCTCCTCGGGGATATCCATTATGCTCATTCTTTTGCTCATTCTTCCACGCCCCTACACCCACTTCGCAAGGGAATCCACCCTTTCGCCCCTCGCCGCCCTGAGAGTCCTGTCGCCGATCCGCTCGATGTCGCGCACCCGGACCTCCTTGCCCGCGAGCCCGGCGTAGTAGCCGAGGACTGTGGGGCGGTCCTCGAGATCGTAGACGGCGCTCCTCACGGAGCCGAAGACGATCCCACCCTCGCCTAGGGAGATGTTCCTGTCGATGATGCCTATGGCTTCAACGCTTTTTCCCATGCGCTGGAACTCCTCCGTCGGGAACGGCCTGAACGATTTCAGCTTGACCAGGCCGACCTGTTTGCCCTCCTTCCTCAGTCTGTCTACGGCGGCGCGCGCCGTGCTCGCTATCGTGCCCATTGCGACGATGATCGCCTTGGCGTCCTCGCACCTGTACTCTTCGAGAAGCCCGCCGTAGCTCCTTCCGAAAAGTCCGCCGTATTCCATATCCACCTCCTTGATGACCTGCTTGGCCCTGGTCATCGCCTCGTCGTGCGCCCTCCACCTCCACTGCAGGTCGTGGCCCTTCCCCCAGCTCACCATCGTCAGATGCGAGAAGCTCTCGTCGGCGGGTAGCGGGGTGAACGGCTCGTTTATGCTTCGCCCTTCGCCCCAGTGCTTCTTGTAAGCCTCCAGCTCGGCGTCGAAGTTCTCCGGGAGGACGGGGTAATGGCTCTTAAATGGCGGAAGGAAGCTGTCCACCGCGTCCTGGTCGGGTATCTCGACGGGCTCCGCGGTGAAGCTCAGGACATATCCGTCCAGGCTGAAGGCCACCGGAACGCGCACCCTCTCGTCCTCGGCGATCTTGAACGCCATGATGCCGGTGTCTAGGACCTCCTGGTTGTTCTCGCAGTAGAGTTGGATCCAGCCCGTGTCCCTCTGGGCCATCAGATCCGTGTGGTCGGGCTGCATCGTCCTCACCCCCCGGTTCACCACGGCCATGACCACCGGCGCCCAGTACCTCGCCGTGTGGTGAAGCGCATGGTGCATGTAGAGGAGCCCCTCGCCCGATGTCGCCGTGAAGGCCCTCGCCCCGGCTATGGAGCCGGCCAGGCAGGCGAGCTGGGCCGTGATCTCCCCCTCGACGTTGACGAACTCGGCCGCGAGGTCCCCGTTGGCCACGAACTCGGACAGGTACTCGACGATCGTGGTCTGCGGCGTGATCGGGTAAGCGGCTATCAGGTTAGCCCTCGCAAGCCTCACGGCGTGCGCGACGGCCCTGTTCCCGACCATTACCTCGGACTTCAACCCTAAATGGCCTCCTTCTCAGATTTCATGGCGCCGACCCTGCACTCCTCGATGCAGATGCCGCAGCCCTTACAGTAGTCGTAGTTGACCTCCGCCTTGCCCTCATTCATCGTGATGGCCGCCTCCGGACAGTATACCCAGCACCTCTTGCAGCCGACGCAGCTCTCGCCCTCGATGACGGGGTGGAAAACGCGCCAGTCGGATACCTCCCTAGAGTAGGAGATCAGGGGCTTTGATGACGCCTTCTTCACCCTCTCTGTCTTAGGGAGGTTCGAAGCATCGCGCGGCTCGGAGACTCCCTCGAAGGCCCTGCGAGCGGCCTCTACATTCGACGCGACGATCCGGCTTGGCAGCTCGTTTTTAATTGCCTCTTCAAGAGACTTCAGCCCGAGCTGCCCGGATACCTTCGCCAACGCCCCGAGTATCGCCGTGTTCGTGATGGGCCTGCCAAGGACCTCGAGCGCTATCTTCGTCGCATCGACCGTGGCCACCCTGAAATCGCCTGAGAGGCCCGCTTCCTTGTAGGTTCCCGGATGATTGATGAGCGCCAATCCACCAGGCTTCAGCCCCTCTGTCACATCGACGGTCTTCCCCAGAAGAGGGTCGAGGACGACCACCATGTCCGGATCGTGAACGAGATCTCGTTCCCTTATCCTAGAGTCGTCGATCCTGCAGAAGGCGACAACGGGAGCCCCCCGGCGTTCGGTTCCGTACATCGGAATCGCCTGGGTGTATTTGCCCTCCAGGTGGACCGCCGAGGCCAAGATCCTGACGGCGGTCACCGCTCCCTGTCCCCCCCTCCCATGGAACCGTATCTCAATCAAATTTGACCAGATCCCTAAATGGTAAAGCCGATATTCACTATATTCTGTGCCATAATAAGGCCTTTGAGGGAGTGGCTAAGATCGCCGTTTTGCGATCCAATATTGGACGATGACTAGGGAGGCAATCATTATCCCCAGCCAGATGGCGAGGTCTGTGGCGAGGGCAACGATGTCGACCCTCCAGATGTCGACGGGGCCTTGGATCGTGATGAGCGTGTGGATGCCCCATGTAAGCGGGACTCCGTAGCTGTCGTGGACGTAGTCGGGCCAGTCGTACCTGAATCCCCAGGTCAGGGCCAGCACGGTTGCGACGGCCAGGATTACCAGAACTGATATGGGTGCTAACCGTCTATCCATGTTTAGCCATTATGGAACCGGGGCTTATATTCCGTTCCTATCTTGTGTGTCATGGAGTTCAGCTGTGATGGCCTGGTGGCCCCGATTGAAAGGGTTAAAATAATGGGGTTCATTTTACGATGTCGGATTCGAGATGTCATACCTAGTGAAGAACTATATGGAGAAGAGCTTCCCGAAGATCTCTGAGGAGGCCTCGGCGACGGAGGTTGCCAAGGTTATGAGCAAATCGGAGCACGGCTTCCTCATCGTCCTCGAGGGGGGGCAGCCGATGGGGATCATCACCGAGGGCGACCTCGTGAATAAGGTCATGGCGAGGGAGCTCGATCCAAAGAAGGTCTCTGCCGCGGAGGTCATGTCCTCTCCGCTGATAACGATCGACCCCGACGAGGATCTGCTGAAGGCGTCGGAGATGATGCATGAGAACAACATCCGGCGCATCCCGGTCGTTAGGGACGACATAATCTACGGGGTCATAACGGCGCAGAACATCGCCCAGCGGTGCGGGGACTACGTCAACAAGTCGATAAAAGACGTGCTGAGATGGTCCTGGCCGGTATAGATCCGACCTTGGACACCTTTCCTTGAGGATATCCGTGAGCTGGAGGCATGCCCCTCATCTATGCTGCAACGATTATTAACTTCGAACGCGATTGCTGAGCAGCGTTGATCTCCTTCCTGGACGTCGCCAACGTCTTCCTCTTCGGCTCGGGGTTCCTGATGCTCTACACTGCCTACAGGGATAGGAAGATCCTGAGGGGCTACAATCTGCTCGGCACTGTGCTCATAGTGCTGGCGATAACCTTCTTCCTCGTATTCTACATCCAGGAGGGTTATTGGATTAGCTTCGCCCTGACGCTCCCCAACTATGGGTACTGGCTGATCGTCGCTGTCTCCATAGTCAAAAATCGCGGACTGAAGAAGGCTGAGGGTTGAGAGGTATCACCAGGCCTTCTCGAGTAGCCTCAGGGCGTTCAAGCCCATGACCTTTGCGATCTCGCCGTCGGAGTACCCGTGCTTTATCATCCAGCGGGCGACGTTGACGAGCTCGTTGGGGTTCTCAAGGCCCTTCACGTAGCCAGGGTCTTCTATCCCCTTGGGCATGGGCCATGGCTTCTCCTCCTTCCTGCCGGGCCTCTTGCAGTGCCCGAGCTGCCTGGAGAACCAATACCTGTAGAGGCCCTGGTGGTCCCCGTAGAGCGTGTCCGGGCCGCAGCCGACGTGGTCGATCCCCATCGTTTCTATGCAGTACTCGACGCACTCCATGTAGCTCTCGATGCTCCCCACTGGGTGCTTCTCCGTCCTCAGCCCCCTGCCCGCGCCTCCGACGCCGAGCAGCCCTCCCTTCTCCGCGAGGGCGTGGAGGACCTCGTCCGCCTTCGTGTGGCCCTGGGCTATCGCTGCGGGGCCGCTGTGGCTGTCGTAGATGGGCACGTCCGAGGCCTCGATCGTCTCGAGGGCGGTCCTGTCGTTCGTGTGGCCGACGTCGATCAGCATGCCGACCTTGTTCATCCTATTCACCGCGTCGTACCCGAAGTCGGTCAGCCCGGAGTCCTTAAAAGTCTCCCCCATCCCCCCTCCGAGCATGTTCGACTCGCTGTAGCAGATCCCCATGCTCCTGACCCCGAGGCCGTAGACAACATCGATCCTGTCGATCTCGTTCTCGATGGGCGTCGCCGACTCTAGGCAGAGGACGAGGCCCACCTTCCCATTCTCGCCGGCGGATCGGATGTCCTCCACTGACTTGCAGTGGGTGACCGTCGACTGGTGGTGGATGTCGCAGAGGCGCATCCCCAGGTCGTGGACGACGTCCGTCCACTTCCAGCCGCTGTAGCTCGTGATGTAGGCGGTGCCGTCCATAAGGTGGTCGAAGACGCAGTCGATCCGGGATTTGCTCAGCGCCTCGTACGCCGTGAAGTCCCTGCCCAGGCCCTGGAGCTCCATCGCCTCGCTCATGTCCTCGGGCCAGAGCACGGGGTGCTCGTGGAGGTCGACGATCAAGTTCCCCTCTATGAATCCCTCGAGGCGCTCCTCCTCAGCCTTTGACAGGGGCACATAGTAGGGCGGGACCCTGCCGAACTCCCTGCAGAGCCTGAACGCCTTGTAGTCGAACCCTGGCTCCAGGTAGCCGTAGGCCCTGTAGCCTTCGTAAACCTTCCTTCTGCCCATGACTTATCGGTACTAGATAGACGCGAACGGTTAAAAGATGGACGACCGATCCCTCCCCCCACTTGAATACCCTTTATACGTGGGAATGATTCTCGTTCTCCTAGGGTTGATCCCATGACGAGCACAAAGGTGAGGGGGAAGAATAGGGGGCACAAGGTCTTCATCTACACCCTGAGCACCTGTGGCTGGTGCAAGAGGACGAAGCAGTTCCTAAGCGACAGCGAAGTCGAATACGAGTACATCGACGTGGACAAGTGCACACCAGAGGAGCGGAGGGCCGCAATCCAGAACCTTCATGAGAAGAAGGCGCCCCTCGGCTTCCCTGTCATCATAATCGACGGGGAGAGGATCATCAGCGGCTTCAAGCCGGAAGAGATCAAGGAGGCCCTTGACCTTTGATCACTCTGGACGGGGTCAGGCGGCGGGCGGAGCTCGACGCGGGGGCCCGCGGCTACCACCTCAACCCAAACCCGATGTTCCTACAAGATCTCCTAGAGGGGCTGAGGGAGAACGAGGAACGCTACAGCTACCCCTCCTGCCCCTGCAGGATCGCCGTAGGCAGATTCGAGCTCGATCGCGACATCGTCTGCCCCTGCGACTACAGGGACCCCGACGTCATGGAGTACGGGGCGTGCTACTGCAGCCTATTCGTTGACGCGAAGACGTACGAGAGCAATGAGACCCGGCCGATCCCCGAGAGGAGGCCGGTCGAGAAACAGGTCAGAGCCTACGGCCTCGCTGGAGAGGGGTTTGTGGAGCCCGAACGCGCCCCCCTGACTACGGTAAAGGCGGCCGAGACTGGTAGAAAGCTGCTGTACTGCAGGCAATGCGGATATGTGGTCTTCAGCGAGGAGCCCCCCTACGTCTGCCCCATATGCAGGGCGAAGAGGGAGATGTTCGC
>CAZPMB010000010.1:16624-34130 GCA_964587735.1 uncultured Candidatus Bathyarchaeia archaeon
GCGAGGAGCCCCCCTACGTCTGCCCCATATGCAGGGCGAAGAGGGAGATGTTCGCTGAGATAATGGGCCGCCTGGAATTACGGTCGACATTATAATATGGCGGCCCTCTAACCTGTTTAATCTGCTCGAACATGCGATGGCGGTGCCCCTCCTGTGGGAAGCCGATCTCTTGGTTCGCGGACAAATGCTACAGTTGCAGCATTTACTAAGGCACATGACCGGGTTTTAGGGTGGTCCGCCTGCACTTGGTGGGCGTCCGAGGGCCCGTATGGCTTACGGAAGAAGTTGGTCAGGTTGGGCTCCTCTTCCCGACCATGTCCTCTATCGTGATCTCGACGACGGCGAGCTTACCGAAGCCCCTAACCTTTTCCTCAGTGAGCCTATTTCCCTTCCCCGGTGCGTACTTCTCAACGAGTAGCCTTAACGCCTCGACCTTCCTCGATTGTTCTGTGACGATCCTCGCTCTTCCATTGGCGATTACGCTCCTGTACCTGTAGTTGAATTTGCAGGGTTCGTCCGCTGGCATTATCTCGGCGATGTCGACCTCGAAGCAGACCCTCGGGTTCTCGGCGATCTCCCTCATCTTCCTCCCCTCCGCCGACCCGTGGAAGAAGATCCTCCCGCCGTCGTAGACGAAGGAGAGGGGTACGACGTATGGGACGCCGCCCACGCAGGTGCCGAGCCTCCCCACCTCCCCCTCCCTGAGGACGGCCTCGACCTCGGCCCGTTCCTTGATCTCCTTGTCGCCCCTCCTTAATACGGCCATGCTTCAAAGTTCCCCCCTCCTCCTATATCGCCTTCACGATGGGAAACTATATGTGCTCTCTCGACCCGGGTATGCTAGGGTCCGGGGGGCGGCGAGGCTGGAGCTGAGGCAGTGGACGCTCATGTACCTTGGGGGCGTGGCCTCCCTGGCTGCATGCGTCTACGTCGTCTACCTAGTCACCGCCTCCGGCGACACCAGCCTTGAGTGGGTCTTCTGGCTCTTCTTCGGCCTCACCGTCGCACTCGTCGGAGGAGGGTTCTATATGGAGAGTGACTACAAGAAGAAGCACCCCCGCCACCCCGAGTTCGAGGACTTGTTCAGGGAGGGGGGCTGACCCGCATCCATTTATATGCCCACGCGCCGAATTCAGCCAGATCGAGATGTCCGAGGAGCACGGATTCCATGTCGAGGTCGCCCAGGAGAGGGACTTCGCCTTCAAGGTCGACTTCGGCCTCGAGGGTACAGGCCCCCTGACGATGGACGAGCCCGAGCCTGTGGGCAGAGGCGCCGGCCCGAATGCATCCAGGGTCCTGGCTGCGGCCATCGGGGGCTGCCTGAGCGCCAGCCTGCTGTTCTGCCTGAGGAGGGCCAAGGTGGATGTCAAGGGCATGAAGGCCGAGGTGAGCGGCGTCGTCGCCAGGAACGAGGAGGGGCGGTGGAGGATCAGGGAGATGGACGTTGAGATGACCCTGGAGGTCTCCGAGGAACACAGGAGACAGCTCGAGCGCTGCGTCGAGGTCTTCGAGGCCTTCTGCGTCGTCACCCAGAGCGTCAGGCAGGGCATACCGATCAACGTCAGGGTGCGCCGATGACTCCCTTGTTCAATGTAGAAGGAATAATGGAATTAAGGCCCTTCGGGCATCGTGTACGATATAAAAGAGGATTGAGGCGCCGGGCAACAGGGGAGGCCTCTTGCTTCTTTAAGCACAATCAGGTGAGAGAGCTCCTGAGATACGAATATGCGTTGCACAGGGCTCTCTCCACTCCGATGGATGCAATCTGCGCATTCGATTTGCAGACGATAGTCAACACGGGGTACGAGGATATGATAATGCCCTTCGTAAGGGCCCACGGATATGCCTTCTTCACAAGCCCGGGCGGCATAATATCACTGGAGCCCGAAAACGTCGAAGACACGGATATTGAGAAGTTACTAGACATAATGCAATAATCGCTTCGTATCGTAGATCATCTAGGCCATCGAGTGCTCTCAAGCGGACTTTAGTAAATTGTGAAATCTGGAGTGCCCAAATTCATAAGGACGATTATTGCATGCGTTGAACGGTGATGTCGCAACGTTACGCTTAGTTACTTTGTTCGCTCAAGGCGTGCAAACACTTGTTTTTTAGTCGCCGTTCCGTCGATTTATTTGGAAAGTAAAATGAAAACCAAGTTTTATCAGGAAAATAGGCTAGAACGACGATATTTTCTGAAGCTGACTGGCGTCGCCATTACCGTCTTTATAATTTATTTGTCCGTCGTTTTGCCCGTGTTGGCAGCGCCTGTTGCCCCGGTAACACTGGATCCCAGAACCATACCCAAATACGTAAACCAATTGACTGGACCGCCTCCTGTTTACGTACCTGAGTATGTTGACCCCATCACGGGAGCAGAGTATTATACCGTTACCATGACAGCATTTACTCAGCAGGTACTACCAACAGGTTTTGGTCCGACAAGTGTCTGGGGCTATGGTGGTCTAACCACAGCAGGTCCTCTTCATCTAAGTAATCAGCCAGGACCCTCCTTCGAGGCCCAAAGGGGGGTACCGATCTACGTGAGGTACCAGAACCAGATTACATCCTCTCACATGTTTCCAGTTGACCCAACACTGCATTGGGCGAACCCTAAAGGTATTCCGATGTTCATGCCGACCACGCCTGCGAATCCATTCCCTCTCTATCCGCCTGGATTCGATGGCACGCAGGAATATCCTGCTGGCTTCTACTATGATGCACAGAGCCCTGTGCCTTTAATACCGCATCTGCACGGCGGAGAGGTGCAGTCGACCTCTGACGGGCATCCCGAAGCATGGTTCACAGCAAACGGCCTTCATGGCAGCGCATACAATAAGGAGCTTTCAACTTGGTGGGATGGCACAACTATATCGACTTCGGAGACGGTATTCTACTACCCCAACGCACAGCCCCCAACCACACTATGGTACCATGACCATGGCTTGGGCATAACCAGGATAAATGTGATGTCGGGGCTTGCCGGCTTCTACCTTCTACGCGACCCCCTTGATACCATTGAGTCAACTATGCTACCCACAGGAATGTATGAGATGCCCCTTGCGATACAGGATCGTACCTTTAAATTAACAGACCCAATTTCTGGACGCACAGATTTCTGGTTCCCGGAGGTCGGTCTAGATCCGTTGGTTCACCCCTATTGGATGCCCGAGTTCTTCGGGGACACCATAATGGTGAACGGACTTGTCTGGCCCAACATGAACGTTGACCAAGGTCAGTACAGGTTAAGGCTACTAGACGGATCCAATGCTCGATTCTATACAATAACCTTCCTTGACAGAGTAACTGGTTTGAAGATACCCTTCATCCAGATAGGGACCGATGGAGGATACCTCCAGAGCGCTGCGTTGCTTACTGAACTCACTATAGCGCCGGGAGAGAGAGCCGATATTCTCATAGACTTCTCAGGGCTGCCTGCGGGCCGCACCATACAGATGCTGAACTCCGCCAAGGCCCCGTACCCAAATGGGGCTCCACCAGACCCGAAGACGGTGGGCCAGATAATGCAGTTCACCGTTGCCGCTAACCCAGGATTCACTGCAAAAATAACTCCAGCGAACCTACCTACGCTCAACCCTGATCTGCAAACCACGCCATTAAACATCTGGCCGACATTACCGGCACCTACTGCTGTGCCCCCTCAGAGACCTCTGGTCCTGTGGGAGGTGATGGGCGCCTTGGGTCCAACCGAGATTCTACTGAACGGTCAGAAGTGGATGGCGCCAGTATCCGAAATGCCAACGGAGGGTAAAATAGAGGAGTGGGTGATCGTTAACCCGACTGCCGACACGCATCCAATACACCTGCACCTTGTACAGTTCCAGTTAGTAAGCAGGCAGAAGATTGACATGAACAAGTACGTAGCTGATTGGCTACTTGCTAACGCAGCTGGGTCTGGTACCGGGATGCCTCCATGGGACATGACATGGCCAGTAGTGACTGTGAATCCTCTTGCCTTAAATGTTAAGGGTAAACCCCTCTACTTGACAGGGAAGCCAACTCTCCCCGCACCAAACGAGAAGGGCTGGAAAGATACGATACAAGTTAACCCCGGTGAGGTAACGGTCTTCAGGGTCCGCTTTTCACCAATAGATGGAACCGCAAACTACCCCTTCGACCCGAAAGCCGGGCCAGGGTATGTTTGGCACTGCCACATCCTAGACCACGAAGACAACGAGATGATGCGCCCGTACATAGTGGTTGCGCCATAAAACGCCTAAACCCCTTTTTCCACGCTTTTTATAATAAACGCTCGATCCATCCCTTAAACCCAGAATCTCCGCTTTTCAATCAATTAAAATGAGAAATTTTCATTGGTTAGCGCACCTGAAAGGGAAAATGGGATGCTAATAGGCGATTCGAACAATTAATATCCTAAATTTTCCATGTGCTTGATTTCATGTGCAGATTTTACTCGTGCAGGGTCTGAAGAGAGTTAGACGAAGCCGAGCTTCCTCATGTATAGGAGGGCGGCTATCTTTGTGGAGTCGACGATCTCGTCTATCGATGCGTTCTCATCCTGCTTGTGGCCGTTGGAGTAGGGTCCTCCGACGCCGAGGTTGAAGCACGGCATCCCGCCCTCGTTCACCTGGTAGTTCATGTCGGTACTCGCGAGAGTCCCGGTAAAAGGAAGGGTTCTTTCGGTGACCTCCCTCACCGCCTCCCTTCCCTGCAGCACCCACGGGTCGTCGGGGGAGACCACGTACCCCTCACGGGAGTTGATGACCTCGAGCTCATATTTCAGGTCAGAGTCCTTCGCCTTCACGCCCTCGATGACGGAGACGAGCTCCTTCCTCACATCTTCAAACGTCTCACCTGGGATCATCCCGCGGAGAACCTCTTCCTCACACCTGTCGGGAACGGTCGCTCCCTGGACGCCTCCCTTTATCGTGCCGATGTTCAGCATCGCCGTCATCTTGTCTATCCCCTTCTCCCTCAGTGCGCTGCCGAGCTCTATCCCCGGCACGGCCTTCTGCCTCCTGAGCAGCACGTTCCTCCAGTAGTCGTCGAGGGCGACGTTTATCTTCGACATCTTCTCGATGGCGTTGACGCCGAGGATGGGGAGCTGCCCGTGGTAGGGCCTCCCCAGGGTGCGGATCAGGAACCTCGTCCGGCCCTGAGCCGCAAGCCCGATCCCGTCCAGCCCCCCGTCCCACTGGAGGCCGTAGTCGGCCTTCACGATGTCCTCCTTCATCAGGTACCCGAGGCCGGCGACGCCGCCGATCTCCTCGTCGCAGTTCCCAGTGAGGATCAGGGTCCCCCTGAGCTTGATGCCGACCTCGTGGATCGCCTGGAGGGCGTAGACCATGGAGGCAATCTCCCCCTTGTCGTCGGCCACTCCCCGCCCCCAGATGTAGCCCCCTCCCCTGTCGTATCCGCTCCTCGTGTAAGGGGTTTCTTTGGTGACCTCGCCGCCGAGCGGGTCCACGGTCCAGCCCTCCTTCTGTATGGCCGCCGTGTCGATGTGGGCGCTTATGTGGAGCCTCGGCTTACCTGTCTTCCCCTTATACGTCGCGACGACGTTGCTCCTCGGCCCCTCCAACCCCATAATCCTCGCGCCGGAGAGCTCCAGGTACCTCTCGGGGGCGTCGTGGATGCAGACCTCGCAGCCTATGCCGCTGAGCTTTTCGGCGAGGGCGTCGCAGACCACGTCGTAGTTCAGCCCCGGTGGGACCTGTGTGTCGATCTTCACTAACCTCTGGAGGAAGCGTACCATCTCCCCCCTGTGCTCCTCGATGTAGGAGAATACCCTTTCCTTTGTCTCGGACATAGAGAGACGAACCTCACTGGAACAGAAGTCTACGCGGAGGTAGCTAAAGCTTTAACGCATCCCCTTTGTGAAAGCTCTAAATATCAAACGAAGTTTAAAGAAGACTCGGTGGACGCCATGGCTAAGAGGATCGCCGTTGAGTGGCCCGAGATCGGCCTGTCGGTCAAAGCCGCCCTCCTGGAGGAAGAGGAGCCCGAGCTCTGCGAGACCCTCTGGGCTAACCTAGAGAGGCCCATGAAGATGGTCTGCCGCCACCCCGTCTCGACCGGGGAGGAGTTCAGCGGGGAGGGTCGGCCCCCCAGACACCCTGTCGGGAGCGGAACTCAGGTCAAACCCCTGGGAAGGAGGCGGTGGCTGTTGACCAGGATCCCACCGGGGAGCGTGGTCTACGCCATCTTCGGCGGCTATGGCGGGCTGAGCCTCTTCTACGGGCCCTGCACCGAGCCACTTTCGGCGAGGGGGTCCGTCGTCGGGAGGGTCGAAGACGAGAACATGGGGGACCTCCTAAGGGCGGGCAGGGCCGTCTGGGAGGCTCAGTACTCGACCCACCGTCCTATGGTCATGGTGGCGAGGAGGCTCGAGGGGTAATGGCCAAGGACTGGCGCGCGGTCAAGGAGGAGATTGAGGAGGAGATAGATCGAATCTGGTGGGAGGAGCCTGAGGAGGTCACCATGTCGAAGCTCGGGATATTCCCGAGCGGGGCCTCCGTCGACGGCCAGATCCTCGGAAACCTGTTCTTCCAGGTGGCGGACACCCAGGCAATGGGCTGGTGGACCGCGGAGCCGGCGATGAAGCTCGCTATGAGCGACCCCTTCTTCACCCTTGAGCACTGCAAGAGGATGTGGAAGTACACCACCCTCCACATGGCGAAGCTCATGGGGGACACGGACCCGCCTGCCTGCCCCGCCCCTTGGCTGAACCTCCCAAGGTTGAGCAGTCTCGCCCAGGAGATAGTCGACTCCTTCCCCACGATCGAGAAGAAGGAGGAGCTGGAGGACCTGCTGTGGAGCTGGTTCAACTATGTGAACTGTCTCAACAGGTGGTTCTTCCAAGTCTTCCCCTGGCACCTCGGGAGGATGTTCCCCCTAATAAAGCCGGAAGACGTGCAGAGGCTGGTCAAACTCCTCAAGACTGAGGCGGGTAGGCAGGGCAAGCACCCCTCCCTCTAATGCTCATCATCCTTTACACAATTTTTCGTACGAGTTAGAGGATCTCGTCGACCATCCCCGCGACCATCTCGGCGATGGCCGGGGCGCTTGTGAGGCCTGGGGACTCGATCCCGATGAGGTTGATGAGCCCCGGGAGCCCCCTGTCCTCCTCGTGCCTGATGACGAAGTCCCTCGCCGGGTCTCCCGGCCCCTGGAGCTTCGCCCTTATCCCAGACATGTCGGGATGCAGGTCCTCCCCCCTGATCGTCGGCAGGTACTTCACGATGTCCCTCCAGAACACGTCCCCTTCAGTCTCGACCCTGTAGTCGATCCTGTCGACGTAGTACGCGTTGGGGCCGAACTTCAGGCGCCCGGTCAGGTCGGGGACGGTGTGTATCCCCAGGCTCCTCTCATCCTTGGCGGGGGGAGGGTAGACGAGCATCCTCGCGGGCGGGCTGCCCGTCAGGCTGAAGTAGTCCCCCTTGCACCAGTGGATCCTGTATCCGGCCTTCTCGACGTCTATTCCGGCCATCTCCGCAATCCTGTCGGCGTGGAGGCCGGCGGCGTTTACGACGACTCTGGCCTCGACTTTGTAGGACTCTCCCCCTGAAGCCACCTCGACGGCGTACCCGTCGCCCCTCTGCTCAATGCCGATGACCTCGGTGTCGAGGACGAGGGGGTCGACGCCGCACTTCCTGCGGGCCTCCCTGTAGAAGTGGTCCATGAGGCCGTGGGCGTCAACGATGCCCGTCGTCGGGCTCAGGATCGCCGCGTCCGCCCTGACCCTGGGCTCCAGTTCGTGGACCCTGTCCGGGTCTATGAGCTCAAGGTCCCGGGCGCCGCACTCCCTCGCGTTCCTGATGATGCCCTCTATCTGCCTTACCTCGGCCTCGCCGTTTGCGACGACGATCTTCCCAAGCCTCTTGTGGGCGATGTTGTTCTCCCGGCATATCCTGTATATCATCGGGTTGGCCCTGACGCACAGCTCCGCCTTTAGCGAGCCCTTTTGGTAGTATAACCCGGCGTGGATCACCTCGCTGTTACGGCTGCTGGTCGCCTGCCCGTAACCCTTCTCCTTCTCGAGGACGTAGATCTCCCGGTCCTTCCTGGCTATCTCCGAGGCGATCGCGAGGCCGACGACGCCCGCGCCGACGACGACGACGTCAACCTTCTCCATGGCGGATTCTTGTCTCTAGGGGGCCCGAATACTTAAATCCAGCCCTTGAAAAGGGGCTTCAACATTTTGTTGGATCGGATTAATGGTGAGTCACCGGTCCAAGTGAAACGTTTGTTCCGTCTTGCTCCATCCGGTTCCTTTTATCGTTCGGGCCCGCTTGATATAGATGGATGATTTGAGGGGAAAACGTAAATGAACAGGAAAATGGGTGTCCTCCTGGCCCTTCTGATAGGCGTAACGATTGTAGGGGGCGGGTTGGCCTACCTCACATACGGGAGCGGCAAGCTTATAGTCGAGATGAAGGACCCGCCGGAGCACTGGGGCCCCGCATCGCGAGTCTACGTCCATTACAGCGAGATCCTGATCCACAGGGCGGACGCAGGCAACGAGTCGGGCTGGTACACGGCTGTCGAGAACGACGGGTGGATCGATCTTTCTGAGGTCCTCAACGCGAGCAGGGCAATAGGAGGGGGTAGCCTCCGAGCCGGAAAATACAACCTCATCCGCTTCGAGATAATCGATTCCATAGTGACCGTGAATGGGCAGAATCATACGGCTCCCGTAGAGAGCGGAAAGCTCACCGTCTCCATAACCAGGGGCGGCGTCAACGTCGAGGTCGGTCAGACGAAACACCTTGTTATCGACATCGCCCCGAAGGTGGTGGGGTCCGCGGCAAATGGCTTCAGGCTTGTGCCTGCGGCCAAGGCCGCGCCGGCTTAGGGCTGAAAATCCTCCACGATTTTTATAATAAAGGGAACAATGGGCGTTGGGGGGCTATAGGGGCTACCACTTCTCGAAGCTGACTACCTCTTTCATCGGCTTCCTTTCCTTCGGACTCGGCGTCTCGTTCGGGTATCCAAGGGGGGTGAGGGCGACGACCCTGACATCCTCTGGCACACCCAGGACGTTCTTCACGGTTTCCTCTTCGAACTGGCCGCCGATCCAGCAGGTGCCGAGGCCCTGCTCGGCGGCAGCGAGGACCATGTGCTCCATCGCGATCCCCAAGTCGAGCATGTAATACTGCTGGTCGAATTCCGAGCCTGAGAGCTCTGGGTGGGCGCACCCGACGACGATGGCCGGGGCCTCGGCCACCCACTCCCTGGTGGATATCTCCCTCCTCCTCTTCTCGTCCGTGACGACGATGAACCTCTAGCACTGGCGGTTCCCCCAGCTCGGGGCGAGCCTCCCCGCCTCCAGGACGTACTCCAGCTTCTCCCTCGGGACGGGGTCTGGCTTGTACCTCCGGATGCTCCTCCTCGTCTTCACGAGGTCCAGGAAGTCCAGGGCGCTCACCTGACCCTGAGAAGCTCCTCGAGAATCCCGAGCTGGGTCGGGCTCGTGCGGACGATGTCGCTTGTGGAGACGACGCCGACGACCTTCCCCCCCTCGACGATGGGCAGCTTCTTGATGTGCTTCCTCGCCATGATCTTGGCCGCCTCCTCCACCGCGACGTTCGGGTCGATGGTGACGACGGGGCTGGACATGATCTCCTTCGCCCTTACTGTGCTCGGGTCGAGGCGGGGCTCCACGATCCTCTCGAGGATGTTCCTCTCCGTGATTATGCCGATGGGCCTGCCGTTGTTCGTGACGATTACGGAGCCGATGTGGAACTTGTTCATCTTGGAGACGGCCTCCCAGACGGAGTCGTCGGGCCTGACCGTCTTCACGTTCCTCATCATTATATCCCTGACTAGAATTATTCCGCTCATGGAATCACCCAGGATATACCGATGAAAATTGGGCTATCCTGCGATTTTAACGTTTCTTATGTAGTGAAAGTAACAAACGGATGGAAGCCGGCGAGGGATCTAAAGAGGGAGGTTATAATCCAGCGGATTATTCTCTCCGCCCTCACGGGTTCCTTGCGTTCCTCTCCGATATCTGCATCGCAGCGCACGGGTAGAGGGCGACCTCGGCCTCGCCGTCGTGGGCCTTCTCGAGCATACTCAGGGCGTCATGCCATGACTTGACCCAGATTGAGCCCTCTCCGTAGTATGGCTCGTCGGCCCTCAGAGTGTGGGGAGAGACGGCGATCACCCTTTCCATCCTCCAGGGCCTCTTAACGTAGACGTCGGGTTTCCAGCCCGTCCCGCCGTAGTCCGTGCCGAAGCGCCCGTTGTAGTAGTGGACTCTGCACCCCTCGGGGGTGTAGATGAGGAAGACCAGGTCGCCCCCCTTCCGGACAGATTCGACTGCGATATGATACGCCTTGTACCCCTCGTTCGCCATCGGGTAGCAGTTGCCGATGGAGACGTCGGCGTCCCTGACCGTCGGCGTGGCGTAGTGCGCCCTCGCCATCCCGACACCCTCCCTATGGGCCTCCACAAGGTCGCCGCAGGCGAGCCCGGCGACGTCGCATTCGGCGTTGAGGAGGGCGTTGACCACGAAGTCGAGGCCCGCCATCCGGGCCGCCTCCTCAGCGTCTAGCCTCCTCAGGTTCTCGCTGACGCTGCCCGGACCTGTCCCCCCAGAGATCTTGTGGTTGGCCGAGATCGAGTCGATGCCCGAGACACCCGGAAGGAGCATCTTGGCGCCCCCGCCGAAGCCGTATCCGAAGTGGGGCATGACGGAGCTCACCGCGACCTTGAGGTCGCATCCCATCACCTCCCTGTTCACCGAAACCGGGGTCCCGCGGCTAGTCTGACCCAGGTCGACGAGGTTCTCGTAGGGGTTGTGGTTGAAGACGAGGAACCTTTCGGGTATCCCCTCCCCAAGCTTCTTCTCGAAGTCGGAGAGCATCCTCCCGGAGTGGGCTCCGGACGCCATTACGAAGACGATTCTGTCGTCGGTCAGGCCGCCTCTCCTCAGCTCGTCTAGAACAGGGGGGAGGATCTGCCAAGCCTTGGTCGGCCTCGTCATGTCGTCGAACAGGATGACGCACCGCTTTCTGTCCCTCGCCAGCTCCCGCAGGGGCGGCGTCCCGACTGGGTGCTCTATCTTCTCAGCTATTTTCCTAGACGACAGCGCGGGTGCATCATGGCCCCGCATCCGCTGCTCGTGGACCGTCCAGCCCTCCGGGAAAGTAAGCCCCTCAGGCTTCCAGCCATACCACTCCCATGCTGGGACACTGATCTTACTCCCGTTCATACATGAAGGGTGTGTCACCGCGGGTAAAAAGGGTGAGCGCTCGTTTCAACAAAGCCAATAAGGAGACCCATACCCTCTTCATATCGATGTCGAGGAGGACCAAAGGCCTCCGGCCTGAGAAGAGGAGAGGCGAGATCTCGAGCTTCAGGTACGTCGAGGAGGGGCCCGAGGCCGACCTCACAGTCGAGGCCTGGGGAGGCACTCTTGGGGAGGCCTTCGGGAACGCCGCCCTGGCCATGTTCAACGCGATCACCCCGATGGAAGGGGTGGAGCAGCGGGTCTCCCGAAACATCGAGGTCAAGGGCGACGACCTGGGGGCCCTCCTGTTCGACTTCCTCGGCGAGCTCCTGTACATCAACGACACTGAGCTCTTGGTCTTCTCCGGCTTCGACGTTGATGTGGACGAGAAGGGTATCACTCTCAGGGCCGAGTGTAGAGGAGAGCCCTTCGAGCTGGGTCGGCACGAGCAGGGCGCGGCCATCAAGGCCGTCACCTTCTACGACATGAGGATAGCGAGGGGTGAAGGGGGCTGGAAGATAAGAGTCGTCTTCGATACCTGAGAGGGGTATGAAACAAGCCTCCCGATCAGCGATACCGATCAGGTATTCGATTCACTTATTTTCGGATTGGACACCCACGATTTCGCATTGACCCCGAGGTGGAGCCGCCTTGAGGAACGATTTCGAAGTCCGAGATGAAGGCCGAGGCTTTTACGGAGGGCTTGACAGGCCAGAAAATGTGGCCAGATGGCGTCATCGAGGCAGAGCTGTCGCCGATGGAGAAGGCGTGAAAGAAGGAAGCCGAGGGGTTGAATCCGGTGAGGGGCTTTCGGTTCTGCTCGTCGATGGCGACAAAATCCTGTGCGACAGCCTGGCCGCCCTCCTCAGAGTAGTCGACTACGACGTTATAAACGTCTATTCGGAGCTCGAAGCCGTCGCGGCGGTAAAATCCGGAGAGTTCGATGTGGCGGTCATAGACGTGGGTCTACCCGACCTGGGCGTTGCGGACCTACTGAGGGCGCTCAGGGAGGCGGACCCCGAGATGGGGGTCCTAGTACTAACCGGGAATTCGACGCTTAATCGCGCCATCGAGTCTCTGAACTTTGGCGCCGACTCGTTCATCGCCTTGCCCGCGAGCCCCGACGCCCTGCTCTCGAGGCTTTGGAGGGTTGCACGCCTGAAGAGGCTTGAGCGGCGCCTCATGGAGTCCGAGGCCAGATACGTGGAGTTCTTCGAGGACATCGGGGAGGGCGTCTTCCAGTCGGACCTCAAAGGGAACTACACGGCCATGAACCGTGCCGGGGCGGAGATCCTCGGATTCAACGACCCGGCCGAGGTCTTGAACGGCGGGCTGAGGTCCTGGGAGACGTGTCTCTGCAGGGATGAGCACGACACGCTAATCGAAAAGGTCCTGCACGATGGTGAGGTCAGGCGCGTCCCGAGGCGCTTCAGGAGGCGCGATGGGACGCTGGGCTGGCTAGAGGTCACCATGAGGGCGAGGAGGGATTCGGGCGGGGCCGTCGTGGGCTTCGATGGGGTCTTCAGAGACCTCAGAGACGTCGTTAGGTACCAGGAGATCCTGGAGGCCCTGCACTGCCTGTGGGCTGACCTCGAAGAGGTCGGGGATGTTGAGGAGCTGCAGGATTTGACCCTCGAGTTCCTCAGGGGCGCTGTCGGCTTCGATGTCGGGGGCTTAGCAGTCGTTGACAGCGGTTGCATCGGGCAGAGGGGGCTGGCGACGCCGGATGCGTCCCCCCATGAGCCTTCGATAGGCGATCACTGCACCGCATCGTGGGCGGTGCGCACTGGAGAGGCCCAGATGGTGTCAGACGCCAGGGAGGGCTTTGACCAAGCTTCGATGCCCTTTGTCGGGGGCGAGGAGGTCATCTCAGCCCTAGCAGTGCCCGTGAAGATCGGCGGCGAGGTCGTGGCCGTCATCGATATCGGGAGAACAAGACCCAACGCCTTCGACGAGGAGGACATGAAGCTAGTCGAGATCGTTGCGGGCTACGTGGCGAAGGCGCTGGACAGGCTGGTGCTCTCGAGGTTCGGCCTTAGGCGGGACACGAATCTAAAAGATTTCATGTGAAAATTGGATTCTTCCGGGTGACAGAAGGCTTCACTAGAAAAGCTTTGATGAAGGACCTACATCCACTAGGTGGCAGGCACTGGCACGTGCCTTCTCGGCTTCACGATCTGGTCCCTGGAGACTAGCCTCAGGTTGGGACGGAACTTCTCGGCGTACTCTATCGCCTCGAGGGTGAACGCGCTCCTCGTCCTGATCTCCTTGACGCCCTTCTGCGCCGCCCTCCTGACGTCCTCCTTGCTCCACTCGAGGTAAGGGCATCGGTACTTCAGGAACCAGGGCCTGAGGCACTCCTCGCTGACCCTCCTCTTGGCGCAGAAAAGCCTCCTCTCGAACTCCGACAAAGTGCAACCGCTTTTGCCCATTTCCTGTAACTTCTTTGGCCCAAATATCTGCATTATGGGCTACAACAAAATACCCGGGATCTGGATCCTGGGACAGTTGTTTTATCGCATAATTCCGCATTTCGCCCTGGAATCGAGCCCATAAGGCCATCTGAATGCCGCTAAAAGCGATCAAATTATACGTCGACGTTCATAGATAAATTGGGATGGGGAAGAGGCTGGCTGGATACGAGGAGATCGTCCAGGCGTCGCTGGACGTGCTGAGACAGTACGACACAGCCATCACCCTCCGCCAGCTCTATTATCGCCTTGTCTCCAGGCAGATCTTCCCTAACACTGAGAACAGCTACAAGCGCCTCAGCCGCATGATGGTGCTGGCGAGGGAGAGCAGGGATCTGCCCATCAACTGCCTAGAGGACAGGAGCCGCAGGGTCCTCGGGAGGGGGGACGTCGGATACACCTCGGCCCAGGACTTCCTGAAGCAGCGGATCGCGAGCCTCCAGGACAGCTGGAGGGGCTTCATGATGCCCAGGTGGGAGGACCAGCCAAACTACATTCTCATCGGCCTTGAGAAGGACGCCCTCAGCAGGCTCGTGAGCGACATCGCGAACCAGTACTCCGTTCGAACGTTCCCGACGAGGGGGTACCCCAGCTTCACATATGTCCATAGGATGGCCTCGTACATCAGGGGCCGCATGAAGGACAAGCCCACCGTCGTCCTCTACTTCGGCGACTTCGACCCGAGCGGCGTCGACATCGAGAGGGACCTCACCGACAGGCTCAGGAAGTACGAAGCCGGGGACTTCAAGGTCAGGAGGGTCGCCCTCACGAGGGAGCAGATCGTTAGGTACTCGCTGCCCCCCATGCCCGTCAAGAGGAGCGACGCGAGGACCCCGAGCTTCGTCGCCTCCTACGGAGACGAGGCCGTGGAGCTCGACGCCCTCGACCCCAACACCCTGAAGCTCCTAGTCGCCCAGTCCATCGCTTCCTACATAGACCTCGACGCCTGGAGGAAGAAGGAGGATGAGATCGAGAGCCTGAGGCAGTGGATCAGGAAGAAGCTTGAGAACATGGAGAACCTGATATTGGAATAGAGACAGCGACGGACTTCAGTCTCTTGAGTTCGTCGGGGATAAGTCCCATACAACGATTTTGATCGGTTCTAGTTTGCGTATCTATAGGACGCCGAGCTCCTCCAATTTGGCCTTCAGCCCCTCGGCCTCCTTCTGACTCATCGTCCTCAGGGGCGCCCTTGGCCATCCCGCCTCGATGCCCCTGAGCCTCAGAGCCTCGTAGTATGGGGCTATCGGCGGCCTCTGCATCGCCTTTCTGAGCAGGTTGATCGCGAACTGCTGCCTCTTCGCCGCTTTGTAATCGCCCCTGAGGAAGGACCTGTAGAAATCGACGTAAACCTCTGGGAAGGCGTTGGCGTAGCCGGTTATGGCGCCCCTCGCGCCCATGATGAGGGCGGGGAGGATGTAGGAGTCCGTCCCGCATATGACGGACCTGTCCTCGGGGAGGGCCTGGAGGTATTCCAAGACCTGCACGAAGTCCCGGCTGCTGTCCTTGACGCCGGCGATGTTCTCGATCTCGCAGAGCTTCAGCATGAGCTCTGGCCCCACATTGGTGAGGGCGTTCCTGGGGATGTTGTAGACGTAGACAGGTAGGTCGACGGCCCCCGCGACCCGCCTGTAATGCTCGATTATCGAGGATTCGTCGGGCGTGAAGTAGTACGGGGTCACGCACCCGATGGCGTCAACGCCCGCAGCCTCGGCGTCTCTGGCGAGCCCCACGGCCTCTTCGGTCGACGGGGCGCCGACGTGGGCGATCACGGACACCCGGCCGGCAGCCGCATCAGAGGCGGCCTCGAAGACCCTCCTCCTCTGCTCGGGCCTCATAACCGCCCCGAGGCCCGCGGTCCCGCACAGGAAGAGCCCGTTCACCCCCGCCTCGGCCTGGAAGTCAACGAGGGACCTGACGGCGCCCTCCATCACCTCCCCTTCCCGGTCGAACGGAGTGACCAGTGCCGTTATCACGCCCTCGACGGCTCCCAACCTTCCCCCCTCATGGGTAAAGGCTCAATGAACCTAAATAATGTGCGACATGGATCGGCGCTCTCCACTCATGGTGCCGCTCTGCGAATACTTATCTGAACCTCGTCCAGAGCTTCTCTGATCGAGTTGAGCCCCGATATCATCAGCATGGGCGAACCCATGGCCGAGTTCTGCGCCACATCGGTGGGCCGCCTCCAGCAGGCTCCCCTTTTCAGGAGGGGGTGGGGTGGCGACACCTCTAACTTCGCGGTCGCCGTCGCCAGGCTCGGCGGGGAGGCCGGGTACGTCTGCCGAATCGGAGACGACGGCTTCGGCAGATCGTTCATGGATCTTTGGGAGGAAGAAGGCGTAGACGCGAGCAGGGTCGTCGTCGAGGGGAACTCCTTCACGGCCGTCTACTTCATCTCCCTCCTGGACGGCGGCGGGCACGACTTCACATACTACCGCGCGGGCTCTGCTGCGAGCCACTATTCGCCGGGCGACCTTGACGAGGACTACGTGGGCGGCGCGAGGGTCCTCCACAGCAGCGGCATCTCGCTCGCCGTCAGCCAGAGCCTGCGGGAGGCGGTCTTCAAGGCGGCCGGCGCGTGCAAGGGGGCAGGGGGGCTCTTCAGCTTCGACCCCAACGTCCGCCCGAAGCTCTGGCCCATCGAAACGGCCCGGGCTGTAACCGAACACGCCTTCAGGATGGCCGACATCGTCCTCGCCAGCATCGAGGACATGGATCTCCTCTACGGCATCAGCGATCCGATCGAGGCGGCGGTTATGCTGAGGGGCATGGGCGTAGAGACCGTCGCCATAAAGCTCGGCGGGGGCGGGTGCTACGTCTCCAGGGGGGATGAGTCGTTCAGGGCCCCCGGCTTTGAGGTCGACGTTCTGGACACGACCGGATCGGGGGACGCCTTCGACGGAGCGTTCATCCTCGGGCTCCTCGAGGGACAGGACCTCAGGTATGCGGCAGACTTCGCAAACGCCGTGGGGGCCCTCACCGCCACGGGCCACGGCGCCGTTGCGCCGATACCCAAGAGGGCTGAAGCCCTCAGGCTGATGAGGTCGAAGAGATGATGCATTCTCATTATTCGGTTGGAGAAATATTAGGGAGATAGTGTCCACTTAGCTGTTAAGGTCAACCCTGGATGATTTTGATGGCCTCGTCGACGAGTCCGATCGCGGCATCTAGCTTGTGGTTGACCCTGTTCATCTCCCTGACCATCTTCGCGAGCAGGAAGCCAGCCTCGTCGCCCCCCAGCTCGAGACCGGCCAGCCTCCTGATGTCCTGCAGGGCCGGGATGCGCGGGATGTCATACGCCGGGTCCTGGTCGTATCTCCCAATTTGGGTGTAGAAGGTCGACGTGAGAATCCTCGAGGCCGCCATTAAGACGCCGTTCGGCTTAGAAACCTTGGCCGCGTCTCCCTCATCGAGCTTTGCGACGGCCCCGTTCAGGGCCTCCGCCCGTGATCTCAGCTCCCTGACCCTGCCAAGAACCCTTTCCAGGTTGAAGGTCCCCGATCCCGCCTTCGTCTGTATTTCGGTGACGACATCCTCGAACTGCTCGGCGACGATGGCTAGGTCGAACGGGAGGACGGTGCAGTTGACGGACCTGAGGGTCGCGAGGGCCTCCATCCTGATGTCCCTGAGCAGGTTGCCCCTGTCCCCCTTGTCGAGGGTGTCGAACGCGCTGTGCCACCACCAGGCCCCGCCGCTCCCTCCTATCCACCTCCCCCTTAGGGGGCTGCCCTCGGGGATGTTCGCCCTCACCGCGACGCTCGGGACGCCGATGCCGTAGAAGGACTGGTCGCCCGCGCGCATGTAGTAGGGG
>CAZPMB010000011.1:0-5128 GCA_964587735.1 uncultured Candidatus Bathyarchaeia archaeon
GTTGTTGGAAGCCCCCTCTCAGGGTTCCCGGGGTAGATGGAAATGATCTTAGTCGCCAAGGCCCCCGCCTCCTTGAGGTACGAGGGCATGAGGGATATGCTTCCTCCATGCCTCTCGAGCATTATGGTGGACCGAGGCGGCATCGTCGCAGATCCTTTCTCGTACTCGCCGAACGCCGCCTCCACGGCTTCGATGGCCTCCTTTATCGTGAGAACCGTTGAGACATCGTCGTCTGAGAGGTAGATCATCTTTATCCCAAACCTGAAGGTGATTACCCACTTCTTAAAAATTTAGAGTCAAGCGGAGAGGAAAAAAGGGACAAATTCGATCGCTATATGAGGCCTCTATCTCCGAGATCTGTATCTAAATTATGATAAAGTGATGAATAATTATGAATTCATACATTAATCGCTTATTGAGATATTTTAGAGGATAACCTCTTTTTCATGGATATTTAGCTTAGCGATAATAGAAATATGTATGCACTCCAAAATCTCTTTTTAAAAGAAGTTATGGAAAATAGATAAACAAAAACGTTAGATGGATAAAGAATTGAAAAACAGAGCATTCAGAAAGTCCGTAGGGCTCAGCGGGGTCGTCACCACGCTAATACTGCTAGTCGTAGCTGTTTTGCTAGCCGCCGTCGTGTCACATTACGCTACTGCTCTCACACTCACCAGGAGTCAAACGGAGGAGGTCCGCCTCAGCAAGGAGCGCGTCTGGGTGAATACGACGGGGGCGGCCGCAGCCTTTAAGCTGCAAAATGTAGGCGGTAGGGATATCCTGATCGAAGGCGTCATCGTCAGGAACATCGAATGCGACTGGAGCGACCTCTACTATTGCAGGGTCCCGTCTGGATCAACGATGTCGGGGGAGATGAATATCACCAGCCCATCAAGGCTGACCGGCGGAAACGTGACTATCGAAGGCAGAACGTACAAGCGTGCTAATGCAGATATACCGCTAGTATCCGGAGGAGTACTCCTCTTCTATATCAAGGGTTTAACGAACATCAGATCCGAAGACATCGGGACGAATGTCGGGATCAGCGTCTGCACGAACAACTCGCAGTACATCACTGACTGCAGGGTGGAGTCGGCCACGCGACAGTAGGGGTGAAGGGACAGAAGATGAGAATCTGTGAGGAAAAAAAGGGAAAATGGGGGATGTGAAGAGGATGAGCCAAAGGAGATCTAAGCTTGAGATCATGTTGAAAGTGCTCTCGGCGATCCAAGAAGGGGTTGAAAAACCCACTAGGATAATGTACATTGTGAACATGTCGTGGAACCCCACGCAGGAGGTGCTGAACAAACTCGTCGACGATGGCCTCATCCGGGTCATCGAGGAGCCCGGAGGCATTAGGGCGAAGAATAGGTACAAGATCACAGAGAAAGGGGAGAACGTGATCAGATACTTCGAGGGCGCCAAGGCACTTATCACCATGTAGAGACCTCTTCAGAAGGCTAACCGAAGCATTTTTTTTTATTTACACGAAGAAAGGAAGAAGTGAAAATAATGATCTAAAAACGATGGAGAATTACTCTCTACGCATATTGATTAAAAAGAGGAATATTAGGCGAACAAACGCATGATGGAGCTTCCTTTCCTACTTTTTTTCTCGGATATGATGAAATAAAGCCATATCGAAAGTGATCAGAGGGATTTGACGAAATCTTTGATTCTTGTGACCGCTTCCTTGAGCACAGGTACAGGCTGGATGAGGGGCACCCGGATATAATCGTCGATGTTGATCCCAAAGTTCTTACCGGGTCGTACGCTGACGTTCTCTCTTCTAAGCAGCCAATCGCAGAAATCGACGGAACTAATTCCGAGGCTTCTGATGCAGAACCAGGCGTAGAAGGCTCCCTCAAATGGAGAGCAGCTCAACCCTTCGATCTTGTCTACTGCTTTACAGAAGTATTTTCGCCTTATATCGTATTCCCGACGCCTCTCCTCGACATACGGTATGCCGCTCTTCAGAGCTGCTATACCACCTGCATACACGAACGTGGCGGGCCTAGCGGCGGTAATGCCGGCTATCACCCTGGCCCTCTCAATATACTGTTCAGGCGCGATGACGTATCCAAGTCTATAGCCCGTCATCGAGAAGGTCTTTGAGAAGCTCATGATGTTGATCGTCCTCTCCTCAAGCCCGTCGAGGCTTGCGGTCGAAGTGAACCTGTTATCATCGTAAACGAAGTGGAGGTAGATCTCGTCGGAGAGAACCGCGAGGTCGTGGTCTTTGGCCATCTCGCCTATGCCTCTCAGCTCCGCCTCGGTGAAGACCGTTCCGGTAGGGTTGTTCGGGTTGCAGATGAGCACGGCCTTTGTCCTCGCAGTCAAGTGCTCCTCAAGGGTTTCCAGTTCGGGGTGGAAGCCGGTCTCCTCCTTCAGTGGGGCAACCGTCATCTTAATGCCCATGCTCCTCAGAAGGCTGTAGTGACCACTGTAGGAAGGTTCCCATAGGAGGATCTCGTCGCCTTTCTCAAGAACCGTGGCAAGGGCGATGTAGAGGGCTGCACTGCTTCCAGCGGTCGGAACGATGTTTTCAGGCTTGTAATCAGGCCCGAAACCCTTGTAATACTCGGCCACGGCCTCCCTGAATTTCTGTGGTATATCGGCGCCTCCGTAGTGGGTCCAATCCCCGCCCCTACCGATGGCCTCAGAGATGGCGTCGATGACACACCGGGGGGCCTCGGCGTCCGGGTCTCCAGCGTTTAGATCGATCAGCGACTTAGGCATCGCCAAACACCTCTTTTCTCTAAGAGCGGATTAAGGGATATTTAACACATAACGAGGTAATGAAAAAAATGGGGCTGTTAGAAGAGGAAGCCCCCTCTCAACGGGTCGTTAGGGTCTATGACAATCTGGTTGACGGCGGTGATATAGGCTGTGGCTGAAACCTCTGGCTGTATACCTCTATACTTGCCCACCTTGACCTCCTTCAGGATCTTCCCGTAGTGGAGGGTGCCTATGGTGCTCTCTGCAACGAACTCATCGCCGGGCTTTAACTGCCCTTTTCCATAAAGCGCCGCCATCCTTGCGTTTGTGCATGTACCAGCCGGAGACCTGCACGACTGCTTGGGCCCGAAGACGTTCCAGTGGCGGGTGCTAGCGGACTTGACCGACGGAACGGTGTAGAAGGTAACAAGATCAAGGACGTTAAGTTGTGGATATTCCGGGTGAGAGATCTTCACTTTATCCGCCAAATAGTTCCTTATCTTCCATCCTAAGGGGATCCAGTGATCCTTGTTCTCAAGGCTCGGCTTCAGGTCGATGGTCTTCGCATCGATGAAGGCATACCAAAGGCCGCCGTACGCAATGTCCGCCTCGACCATCCCGACATCGGGGACCTTCATCTTGATCGTTTCCGTATAGAAGCTGGGGACCCCCTCCATCGCTATGGACTTGGCCTCGCCGTTCTCGACGTGCACCCTCGACCTCACAAGGCCGGCTACCGTGTCGAGCGTGATCTCCGTCTCAGGCTCCTTCACCTCCACCATTCCGGTGTTGACGAGGACCGCGGAGACGCTGTACGTGCTGTCGCCGCAGGCACTAAAGTATCCGTCGGTCCAGAGGTAGATGACCCCTATGTCGGCCTCCGGGACAGTTGGCTCCGTTATGACTGCCCCGAGGAGGCCGGCGGACCCCCTCGGCTCCTGGAGCATCGTCGGCCTAAGGCCATCGTAGTGCTTCTGGAAGTAGGCCTGCTTCTCCGCCATGTTCTTACCCTTGAGCTTCGGTATACCGCCAATAACTACCCTTGTCGCCTCGCCTGTGGAGTGGGTGTCTATGCATGAGATAATTCGAGAGAACTTCAACTTCCCGACACCGTGTAGATATCGGGAGGCTGCCTATTTACCATTTTTGGGCTGATTTGAGTCGGATCTCGCCCTCATGTAAAATATGACACTGAAAAAGGCCGGGATATGGAAGATGCAAAGTTCAAACACGGCATCAAACATCACCCAGGATGTTCTTTGTAGCAGAAACACGAGAGCTGATATCAATACCATAACGTATGCTGCAACCCGCCACGACCCCTGGGATTTGTGAGAGCTCATCGACATCGTTATCAGAGGTAGTTGACCAAAGATAAAAGGTTCAGGTGACCCTAGGTTTCAGAAGGTCGCTGAGGGCGATGTCCCGATGGCTCTTGTCTGGCAGGACTCTCCTCAGCGTCATAGGGAGGACGCTCTCCTTGAGCTCCATCAAGGCGATGTCGATTGGGTCGCTTATCTTAGGGGGGAGCTCCAAGAGGATGGGCGCTCCCAGTGAAATCTGGAGGGCCCTGGCTCCGACGATCCTCGCTCGCTCGAACCTCGTGAGCTTCGGTGGACCGATCCCGATTTCCATCGTCAAATCTAACTCTTTTCAATATTGGGTCTCTACACCTACATGGGCGGCATACCGCCGGGGGGCATACCGCCCGGCATACCGCCCGGCATCCCTTCGGGTCCAACGGCTGGTGGCCTAGTCTTCGAGGCCGCGATGACATCGTCGATCTTCAGTAGCATCGTCGATGCCTCTGTCGCTGACTTCACGACCTGGGCCTTCACCTGTGTCGGCTCGTAGACGCCAAGTTTTTCCATGTCGGCGACTTCTCCCTCGAATGGGTTCAGCCCGACCCACATTTCGCCCTTCTCGTGCCTAGACTGCATCTCTGAGATAGCGTCTATTGGGTCCATCCCTGCGTTCTCTGCTAGTATTATGGGCACAACCTCTAGGGCCTCTGCGAAGGCAGAGACCGCGAGCCTCTCCCTTCCACTCAGCCCCTCGGCGTATCGCCTCAGCCTCTTGGCGACCTCGACCTCGGGCGCTCCTCCACCGGCTACAATCTTTGGCTCCCTGACAACATCCCTAACTACACACAGAGCGTCATGAAGCGACCTCTCCGCCTCGTCAACGATTCGCTCTGTCCCTCCCCTTATGAGGATGGAAACAGCCTTCGGATTCTTGCAGCCCTCCACGAAGACCATCTTGTCGTCGCCGATCTTACGCTCCTCGACAAGGGCGGCGTAGCCCGCATCCTCCTTGGTTAGGTCGTCGACGCTTGTCACGACCTTTGCGCCGGTCGCCTTGGCGAGAGCTTCAATATCGCTCTTCTTGAGCCTCCTCGCAGCCATGA
>CAZPMB010000011.1:5228-32822 GCA_964587735.1 uncultured Candidatus Bathyarchaeia archaeon
GTCGCCTTGGCGAGAGCTTCAATATCGCTCTTCTTGAGCCTCCTCGCAGCCATGACGCCCTCCCTGGCAAGGAAGTGCTGGACCATGTCGTCGATGCCCTTCTGGCAGAGGAGGACGTTGACGCCGGTTTCCTTCACCTTCCTCACCATTTCCCTGAGCATCTGCTCCTCCTGGTCGAGGTATGCCTGCATCTCGTCGGGGCTCTCTATGTGGATCTTCGAGTCGAACTCCGTCTTCTCTATCTCCATCGCGGCGTTGAGGAGCCCGATTTTAGCCTTCTTGATCAGCTTCGGCATGTCAACGTGGACGACCTCTTTGTCGATGACCAGCCCTTTGATGAGAGCCGTGTCGGTGATTGAGCCACCGGGCTTCTTCTCCAGCTTTACCATGTCGAGGTCGACCTCGTACCTGCCGTCCTTCTCCTCTGCGACTTGGAGGATCGCGTCGACGGCAAGGTTTGAAATGTAATCGCTGTACCCCGAGATGAGCTTGCTCGCCATAGAGGTCATCGCAATCTTCTTCAGGGTCTTCTTATCCCTGGGGTCGACCTTCATGGAGATCTCATCGAGGGCCTTCAGGGCCTGCTCCTGGGCGTCCCTGTAGCCATCGATTACGACGGTCGGATGGATCTTTTTGTCCATCAGCTCAAGGGCTTTCCCAAGGAGCTCGCCGGCGAGGACCACGACGGTTGTGGTCCCATCACCGACCTCGTCGTCCTGCGTCTTCGAGACTTCGACCATCATCTTTGCGGCGGGGTGCTGGACGTCCATCTCCTTAAGCATTGCAGCCCCGTCGTTGGTGATCGTGACGTCGCCGAAGCTGTCCACGAGCATCTTGTCCATCCCCTTTGGCCCGAGGGATGACTTAACTGCCTCAGCCACTATCTTTGCAGCCTGGATGTTCGCGTTCCTCGCGTCGCTTCCGCGGCTACGATCCGTGCCCTCTTTTAGAATTATGATGGGTTGGCCAGACCCAGGTGCACTCAAACCAGTTTCACCTCGAAACTATAGACCGAGTCTTGGAATTGTAATATAAATATTTCCTCTCGGACCTCAATTTATCCTTATTAGCATTATGGCAGGTATATTCCAATAAATAGATTCAGTGCCTCCTTGCCCTTTGATCAGCTTTCGGCGACCACCCTGTTCCTAATGGTCCCTATTCCCTCTATCCATATCTCAATGACATCTCCGACCTTCAGCAGCCCCGAGGGATGTGCGTATCCAACGCCTGAGGGTGTCCCCGTGGCGATGATGTCACCAACCTCTAGAGTCATGCCCTCGGAGAGGCTGGCCACGATCTTCTGGATGTTGAAAATCATGTTGGAAGTGTTTGAACTCTGACGCGTCTCGCCGTTAACCTTTAGCCAGAGGTCCAAATCCATGGGGTCCATCACCTCGTCCCTGGTGACGAGGCAAGGACCCATGGGGGCGAAGGTGTCGCAACTCTTCCCTTTGTACCACTGGCCATGCCGGCTCTGGAGGTCCCTGGCTGAGACGTCGTTAAAGACGGTGTAACCGGCAATGTAGTTGTAGGCCTCCTCCTCGGGGATGTTCTTCCCTCCCTTCCCGATCACGAAGGCCAGCTCAGCCTCGTAGTCGAGCCTGCCTGTCGCCCTTGGATAGATTATGTCGTCGTACGGCCCTGTAACTGCCGTAGGTGGCTTTGTAAAGTATATCGGATATTCTGGGAGCGGTCTCTCCTGCTGCCTCACCCTGCTCCCCTCGGCGATGTGTTCCGCATAGTTCAGGCCAAGGCAGACGATGTTCTTTCTGGGTCGAGGGATAGGGGCCTTAAGCTCGACATCGTCCATCCTGTAGAGTATGCCTCTCTTCTTTAGGGTGGCTACCTCATCCTCGTCAACTAGCCTCCCAGCATCTTTCAATGACTTCTGGGCCTGTTTGAGGCCCCTTGCCCCGGTCTCTAGAAACGAAAGCATGTCAAAAGAGCATGGGCCGCTTCTGTCGCCGAATGAGCCACCTATATGCTCATCGAAGGCGGCGTTTAGGTCCAAGACCCAGTCGCCAACTGAAACACCTAGGCATTGAGCTTTCTTGGACTGAAAGGTGATCAATTTCATACCGGTTCCCAATTAATTCGAAAGAAGCCATTATTAATTCTTTATTAGATACATTTTTCACCTTTTTCACCATCGCCTTCGGTTACCTATTCTAAGTGGAATGTACAAAAAAATGGTATTTTATACCAATTCAATGTCTATCAAGGTTAAAGGAAGTAACGGTTAGGTTTGTGGTTCTACGTTATTTCTTATTGGCATCCTAGAAATAAAATATTAATAGTGTTTATCTCAAGTCCCATTTATATATGGATACAATAATGATCGAACTAAATAGCAAAATGAAGCCGATTTTCGACATTATGTTTTATTGGTGACTCCCAAAAATTATTTCAAACCTAAATAAGCCTTAAGTCAATTGTTGAAGGAAGCAGAAGTTATGAGCCTTAGAACACATACTTGCGCGAATCGCCGCTTGCTGGGTGAGCCTGTTTCTTTAAGGGACGATGTCGAGGCAGTCGTTGAGCTTGAGACGGTTGATGAAATGGCAGTGGACGAGAGAGGCCTAGTGCACGGTGGGTTCACCTTCGGCCTCGCCGACTACTCTGCCATGTTGGCGGTGAACGACCCCTTCGTCGTGCTCGGCAAATCTGAGAGTCGTTTCCTCGCCCCGGTGAAGGTAGGGGACATCATGAGGGCGAGGGCGGAGGTCACAGGCAGGGAGGGGAGGCGAAGGGACGTCGACGTGGAGGTCACAGTGAGGGGTACGAGGGTATTCAAAGGGGTTTTCACATGCTACATACTCGATAAACATGTTTTTGAGAGGTAATAGGTTGTAATAATTAATACATACCATTAGGAGCCGAGAACACTAAGGCTTTTATACATGCTGCATTAGCTTTAAGAAAGTTCGGTGAGCAAGATGCCGCTTGTATTAGATCCAAGTAAATCTGGGTTCGAGAAGGTTCTAAGGGACTACCAAATTGAGGCTCTAAAGATGGTCTGGGGGAATGTTGGAAAGCCCGTAACCTCTAGGGAGGTCTACCAACATGTTAACAAGGTTTTTGGGGGAGACAAATCCATCTCCAGGGCTTCAATCATTAACTTCCTCAACAGCATGTGCGACGAGGGAGTCCTGGCGTACGAGGAGGAGACTTGTAAGGGAGGCATGCGCAGGAAGTACTCCCCGGGCCTGGACGAGGACGGCTTCAAGAAATACATCGCGAGATCCGTATTCGATAGCCTATACAGGGACTTCCCTGAGCAGACGATGGACGCCTTGAAGGAATCCCTCGGCTCAAGGGCAGTCAAACTGGGACTTTAAATACTCCGCGTTAAGAGCCAATTCAATTTTTAGTATAATAATGTTGAGAACAGCAAGCTTGACGGACCAGAGGCGTTGACACTAATTTGTTTATTCGGAAATTGGTTTAGACTCGTATGGGTGCTCAGTTAATGAGGGTTATAGTCGATGTGAAGGCGGGATCTCGGGAAGAAGGTATAGAAGACCTTGGCGATGGCCATTACTTCATAAAGGTAAAAGCGCCGAGGAAGAAGGGAAAGGCAAATGCCGCCGTCATAAGGCTGATTCAGAGTTATTTTGACCGCCGCGCGATGATAGTGAGCGGACACACTTCCAGCAGGAAAGTAGTTGAAATCGAGGATCGGTAAATTTCGTGACGTAACGGCTGGCGACGAAATAGGCGGACAGGATTCACTTATTCCGAAAAAACTGTATGTGCAAATGTGGTGACGTTTATTTATTAAATCGTCCCTATAAAAATTATTAAATATAAAGTAAAACAATTTTGATACTGGAAAATAGGAGAAGAAGCTAAGGATGGAATTCCTAATTTCTGGTAGAATCTTCGGACTGATATGTCTGCTGATAATAATGCTATCGGTTGTCTACTACATGCAGAGAGCCAAAGGGGGCAAGGTTCCCAAGATTAGACGTGTACCGGGTATAGACGCGATCGACGAGGCGATAGGAAGAGCCGTCGAGACGGGGCGGCCGGTCTTCTGTTCCCACGGCATCGGCGACATGAGAGACGCCACTTACGGTCCTCAGACGATTGCCGGGCTTGGAGTATTGAGTCATGTGGCGGCGAAGTGCGTTGAGATTGGAGCGAGGCTTATCGTCCCCTGTAGGAATCCTGAAGTGTGGCCCGTGGCCTCAGATATCGTTGAGACGGCTTATAAGGCTGCAGGCAAAGGAAATGAGTTTACCATCGATGACATCAAATTCCTCTCACCAGACCAGTTCGGATATTCCTCAAATTACCTGGGTCTCATGGTGAGAGAGAATGCGGGAGCAAACATAATGATCGGCGCGTACTGGGCCGAATCGATGCAGCTGGCTGAAACTGGGTGCCGTGTGGGCGCAATGCAGATATCCGGCACTGCAAACCAGCTCCAGCTGCCCTTCTTCATCGTGGCCACAGATTATTGTCTGATAGGCGAGGAGATCTTCGCTGCGAGCGCTTTCCTAACTGGGGACTTATCGCAGATATCTAGCATAGCCGGGCAGGATGTGGGGAGGATTCTTGGGGTGTTGCTGATGGTAGTCGGCGCTTTTCTGAGCACCTACGTGTTACAGCTGCTAAAATGGTGATTTTGAATGGCCGAGATCCTTAGACGTATCGAAGTCCCCATAGGCATCACGATAATATGCACCCTGCTTCAGATACTGCCATACTATTTCAATATACCTCCTCTCTTGGCCGTGTCCGACCTCTTCAGGAGATGGATGCTCCTAGTGGCCAGATGGGCAACCTTCGTCGGTGCAGTAACCTTGATGATAGTACACTCAAAGAACATACAGCAGCAGAAAAAGGGATGGCCTCTGAGCATAATTGTAATTGGTTCGATCTTCTTGCTGATGCTGCCGGGTCTTCCTCTACCCGAGATGGGGCTTGGAACTAAGAACGCGTTCTTCGATTATCTCTTTACTTACGTTTACTCGCCTCTCGGATCCACGATGTACTCTATAATTGCGTTCTTCATCACTTCGGCTGCCTACAGAGCATTCAGGGCAAGGAGCGTCGAGGCCTTCTTAGTGCTTTTTGCTGGAATTCTTATGATCGCTAAGAATGCCCCCATCATGACCTTCCTCTGGCCACCCTTTGTACCAATCGGCAATTGGATATACGATGTACCCAATATGGCGACGATGAGGGCTGTCATCATCGGCGCGGCTTTCGGCGCCATAGCTCTCGCAGTTAGGACGCTGATGGGATCGGAGCGCGGATATCTCAGGGGAGGAAGGGAGGAGTAGCCAATGTCAGCTTTTGAGAAATTACAGAACATCGACTTAAGGTGGGTCTACCTGCTTGTCTGGATCGCCGTTCTGGGGCCCCTAATGTGGCCACTCGGATTACCCGTAACCGTGGGAAGAGACTCATCAACCTATTATAATTATATAAATGACATGCCCGACGGCAGCGTCGTCATGTTTACGTTCGATTATGGAGTATCCGCAATGCCTGAACTATTTCCGATGACGGTTGCAACTTTCCACCAGTTATGGAGCCGCGACTTCAAGGTAGTCGTCGTTGCCTCGTGGGTAGACGGGCCGAGGATAATGAACATGGTGATGGAACAGTTGAAACCCGAACAAAACTATCAAAAGGTGTACGGAAAGGACTGGATCGAGCTGGGATACTTCCCTGGCAGCGAGGTCGGGATGGCAGCCCTAGCCAAGGACATCCATGGGACTCTGGCTGTAGATTACATACAAAATAAACCAACCTCTAGTTTCCCAATCATGCAGAACATTAAAACCGCACAGGACATCGACCTGATCGTGGCCCACGAGACCGGAACACCAGGGCTACCCGAGTGGGTCCGTCAATGGGTAACGCCATACGACATCAAGATGATCGTGGGCTGCATCGGGGTTCAGGTGCCTGAAGTTGCACCATACCTCCAGGCAGGGCAGTGCAAAGCCTTACTACCCGGTTTGACGGCCAGTGCAGAGTACGAACTGCTACTCAGGAGACCTGGGATCGCCCTTTCAGGAGTAGACGCGGTGTCCATGTCCCATATTCTGGTGATCGCCTTGGTGGTCATCGGGAACGTGGGGTTCATGATGGCTAGGGGAAAGAGGGGGTCCTAGAATGGCAGATATCCTTGGCATATGGATCGCAGTCTTCCTCACGATGGCGATCTACTCGTTCGTGTACAAGGAAAACCCTTGGTTCCGAATCGCTGAGGCAGTATACCTTGGGGCCGCCACGGGTTATGTGATAACAGTTGACCTGAAGTTTTTGAGAGATCAGTGGACGGGTGTATGGTCGGTGTCGGGGCCCATGGCGATGGGTTTCGCCGCAGCCTTGCTCGTTGGCGTCCTCTGGTACTTCAGGTTCTCGAGAAAATATTTCTACATTTACAGAATACCGCTGGCGATCATCGTTGGGACAGGCATAGGGCAGGCGATGCAGACCATCATCTTCGCGCAGTTCATCAGCCAGATCCGCGGCCAGATATCTATGCCCCTCTGGGTCGCGGGAGACGCGTTGAAATCCTTCAGTAATATTATGATAGCCATCATGGTGCCCTGCGTTCTGCTGTACTTCTGGTTCACGGGGGGATACAAGGAGAAGACTCCGATGAAAATCATAGATAGGATAGCCCGCTACACGATGATGGCGGGCTTCGGCTCAGCCTTCGGATACACTGTGCTCACCAGGTATGCGCTCTTCATCGGAAGATGCCAATATCTCCTCGGATTGACTCCCAACCCGCCTGAGGCCTTCCCAGCGTTCGTGACCATATCAGCCGTAATTCTGATCACCCTGATCGGTCGGGACGTATACAGGACCAGGATCAAGAGTTAAACACCTTCCCCTTTTTTTGGAAGATTATCTAAACATGCGCATTCACATTCCTAATAGCGCATATACTTTATTGGTCTAAGACAGTAAAAGAAGCGATTATTTGTCCCTAAAGGGTCGGCTGATATCAGGCCAGGGCTCCAATTACTATCCGGACTACCTTCCCAGGCTCGAGCCCCAGTGACTTCGCCTTGGTGGTCGCGGACTTTATCTCCGCGTTCAGGACGTCCTCAAAGGTCTTCACGCCGCTGACCACTGCGGCCGTCGCGCCAAGCTTCTCCGCCACCTCGATGTTGAGGTAGCCGCACATGACGAAGCCCTTCTCCCCTTTCAACAGGAGAAGGGGCGGAAGATCCTTCATCTCCACCTTCAACCCAAGGAAGGATTTGCCCTTAACATCTACCTTGTCTACCGTGAACATACCGGATACATCCATCTAGTGGGGGCGAAGGAGATTTAATCTCTTCGACTTGACAGCCGAGGGATAAGTAGTCTTCATAATGCTGAAAAAACATCGTCGAGGGCTTCTACGGTGTGAACTCCAAGCTCGGCCATCAGCCTGCCGAACTCCTGCCTGAGCCCCACCTCGACTCTTACGCCCCTACGCTCGAACAGCCTGATTAGGTTCCTATTGATCCGCCTGCCTTCGTTATCGAAGTCTGTGAGAATGACCAACGACGCGGCAACGGCTGATAGGGAGTCTATGAAATCAGGTTCTGATAGGTTTACCCTAGAAAAGAGCTCAATCTTACCCTTGAAGCCGATCCGTCGCAGGGCCTCGGCGTCCCTGGGTCCCTCCACGACCACGACGGACACGAGGTACTCTATCTTGTCCAGTAGTTCGTTTAACTCCTTGCGTGCTCGTTCAAGATCCCTTGCATTATGTTTCCTAGTCATGAGGCCCTCCATCCCCAGAATTCAGCCAGCAACAAGGATGAGCGTCAGATCGTTCACGTTTGTCCCCGTTGGGCCGGTCAGGAAAGCGTCTCCCATGGTCTTGAAAAACCCGTAGGAGTCGTTCTCGTCGAGGAACCTAATGGCCTCTAATCCCATTGCCCGAGCTCGGCTCATCGTTGAACCATCGACGACGGCTCCAGCCGCCTCGGTCGGGCCGTCAATCCCATCGGTGGCGAGGGCGGCGATCAACGTTTCCAGCCCCTCGATCTTGGTGGCTGCGCCTAGGGCTAGCTCTTGGTTTCGCCCTCCAAGGCCCGAGCCTCTCACCTTTACGGTTGTCTCGCCCCCGATAACGACCGCCGCAGGCCGATGCAGGGGGTTGCCTGTTGCGGCGATCTCTTGTGCAATTCCCGCAATGACCCTCCCTACTTGGCTCGCCTCGCCCTCGATCCTCGTCGATAGGAGCATCGTGCTATACCCGAGAGCCGAGGCCCTCTCGATTGCAGCCTTAGCCGCTGTGAGGTTGCTCCCGACCACCACGTTGTGAACCCTTTCGAGAACCTTGTCTCCAGTTTTAGGCGTTTCCTCGACCTCGCCCTTTAAACCCCCCTCGAGCCTTCGAAGAATGGATTCCGGGGTTTCATTCCAAATCTCATATCTCTTTATCACGTTAATGGCATCGTAATAGGAAGTAGGGTCGGGCGCCGTTGGGCCCGATGCTATGGTGTCCAGGGGGTCGCCGACGACATCTGAGAGGACGAGGCTCAACATCGTGGCTGGGTACGCCCTTTTCGCTATCTGCCCTCCTTTAACCGCCGAGATGTGCTTCCTCACGGAGTTCAACTCGTTTATCGTCGCCCCTCCCCTGAGTAACAGATCAGTCACCCTCCGGACTTCACCTAACCCGATGCCTTCCGCCGGATAGGTCATCATGGCTGACCCGCCGCCGGACACGAGCACGATGATCAGATCGTCCTCCCCAACTTTATCGAGGATCGACAGCATCCTCCTGACCCCCTCGAGGCCGCCTTCGTCGGGTATTGGGTGGGATGCCCCATTGAGCATAATTTTTTCAAGCTTATAGCAACCCTCAGTGCCCCTCAGGACGTTGACGACCCCTCCCGATATGCGGTCTCCGAGCAGAGCCTCAACCGCCATGGCCATGGCGCCACATGCTTTGCCGCCGCCTATGACATATATATCAGTAAATCTATCTAGGTCGAGTTCTAGGTCGTCGTATTTGATTCGATTGCCTATTACATTCAGGTGCTTTCTCACAGCGTCAGTCGGATGCACCGCTTCGACCGCTGTTTTAAGAATGTCCATCGAGTCCCGCCTCAGCCCCCTGATGGTCCTCGAAGCGGCGTTGTCGAGGATCTCCTTCTCATTCACGAACCGCAAGGATTTAGACTGCCTCCCCTCGAAAAACAATGATAACTATATGGATGGAGCACAAAAAGCTTGGCTACCCGACGCCTAAAGAGGTAAATGTCACAGCGGATCATGAGATAGGACTTGAAATTTGTCTTCGGACAATTAAACAAACCGAGCCTCAGAGGTCGATTCGAACTAGCACCAATTACTTTGTACTCATGGCATCGCAGATCAGATTAACAATTTAAAAAATCATATTCGTGGGGTCTAGGGCTTGTTGTTTGCCTCAACCCTGACGCCACGATTCTTCTCGAACCTTATGGACACGTCGCTGAAGAGGGCCTCGTAGATCCTGATCTTACCGTAGCGCTTCTCCCTCAGGAGCCCCATCCTCCTCAGGGCCTCGAGGTGGCGCTCGACGCTCGTGTAGTTCATCCCTGTCCTCCGGCCGACCTCGCTGATGTTCAGCTCGCCGCTCTCGGCCAGCACCTGGAGGACCCTGACCCTGCCCCTTGAGCCGAGGAGCTCCTCGGCGTCGATCTCATCGCCTTTCAAGGGCCTGCTTCACCACCCTCTCCAGATCCTCCGCCGACACCTTCGAAAGGCTGACGAGCTGGGTTCTCCCCCTGTCAGACGCGTCGAGCCTCGATGAGACGGCGTCCAGCCATCTGAGTTGGTTGAGGTACTTCCAGAACTGGGTGTGGCCCCTTGGCTCCTCGCCGTACTCCTCGCAGACGACCTGGTAGCTCAGCTCGACCTCCCCAGTTGTGGCGCGGGCCTCCCTGCTGTGCATGAAGTGGCGGGCGATGCCGAGGAGCACGAGCTGCTCGTGGCGGCTGAGCCGCTGGACCTCGTCGTCCCTCAGCGTCGGGAACAGCTTGGCGGCCGCCATCCGCACGTGCTCCGGGAGCACCTCCCGGGAGTAGGCCGTGTCGGCGCGCTTCCCCGCGCCCCAGATGAGGTCTATCGCGTACCTGGCATCCCCGTTCTCGGCCTCGGCCAGCTCGCTGACGAACTTGATCACCTCTTCTGAGACGGCGCCGGGCCTGAACGCCCTCTCGACCCGGTCGGAGAGTATGTCCGCGAGCTGGGCCTTAGTGTACTCGGGCATCGTGATGATGTTCCGCTGCAGGGTGCTCAGCGTGCTCCTGTCTAGGCCCCGGAAGGCGTCGATGCTCTTGGATATGCAGATGAGGCTGAGGCGCCTCGGGCCCTCCATCCTCTCCTCCTGAACCCTTGTGAGGTTGTAAATGGCGTCGCCCCCCTCCTTCTCGATGAGGGCATCCACCTCATCGAGGCAGAGCACCAGTTGCCGCTCCTCCTCGTCCAGGATCCGCATCAGGATATCTAGCAGCTCGTTCGCGGAGAAGCCCCGGTCGGGGAACTCGGGTCTGATCTCCCTAACCGCCTGGTTCAGGGCCATAAAGAGGCTCCCCCTCTTCTCCCTGCAGTTGACGTGAGTGTACTTGGCCTTCACCCGGCGCTGAGCCGCCTCTTTCTCAAGGTCGAGGCCGAACCTCTGGGCGAGGGCTGTCTTGCCCGTACCGATGCCGCCGACGATTATGGCCCTTTGGCTCATCTCGTATGGTGCGTCTATGACGGAGTGGAAGATGTTCTTGAGGAAGCGGAGCTCGGCCTCCCTGTGTCGGAGGCGGAGAGGAATGTAGTTTAGGTCGAGGACCCCCTCGTCGACGAAGACGCTCCTGGGCTGGCTCACCTCTTCCCCCGTTTTGGTGTCCGGTCGCCGGTGATTTATGCTTTGTGTCCATTGATACAGATGATATGTAGAGGGGTGAGTGAAAGTGTTCCTGCGAAAGTCTAAATCCCTAGCGCATTAACTATAGGCAGGGTTCTTTATGGTAAGAGTCCACCGCTTTCCCACGGGGAAGGTCCCCTCAGATGTCCTTAGGCGCGTGGTGTTCAATAGACTGGGTGCCTCGAGCGATCGGCTTCTCCAAGGACCCGGAGTCGGAGAGGACGCCGCCGTCATCGAAGACGGGGACAAGGTGCTTGTAGTGGCCACCGACCCGATCACGGGGGCCATTGGCAATATCGGATGGCTTGCGGTTCACATAAACGCAAACGACATCGCTTCGACGGGTGCTCGTCCGCTGTGGTTTCTGTGCGCTACGCTTCTTCCGGAGAAAGCTGATGAGAAATTGCTTAAGGAGATCATGGAGCAGATCAACGATGCCTGCCTGGAGGTGGGTGTGAGCCTGATAGGAGGCCACACGGAGACGACCCCAGGGCTGGACAGGCCGATCCTAGTAGGTTTCATGATCGGGGAGGCAAAGAGGGATGCATATGTTACGACGGGTGGCGCAAAACCTGGAGATGTGGTTATATTATCAAAAGGAGCCGGAATTGAGGGGACTGCGGTGCTAGCCCAAGACCTCAAAGGCGTGCTCAAGGGGAGCGTGAGACGCGGGATCCTAAAATCAGCGGAATCGATGTTGAACCTGATAAGCGTTGTGCCGGAGGCTATGAAGGCGATGGAGGTAGGCGGTGTTCACTCCCTCCACGACCCGACCGAGGGCGGCCTTCTGAACGGTTTATGGGAGATGGCGGAGGCGGCAGGGGTCGGCGTCATTGTAAGGGAGGAGGCGGTCCCCATAGCGGAGGAGACGAGGCTCATTTGCGAGGCCCTGCGTATTGATCCACTGAAGCTCATGGGATCTGGCGCGCTTCTAATCGTCTCGGAACCCGCAAGGGCAGGGAGAATCATCTCGGAACTGGGCGAGATCGGCGTGGATGCCTCAATCATAGGTGAGGTAACCCCAAAGGCCGAGGGTAGAACCCTAATCAAAGCGGATGGCCGCAAGGTGCCCATAGAGGCAGTCGACCAAGACGAAGTCTACAGGGTTCTCGATGAATACGGCATGGGGGTTTAATAGACCACCCTGCAAACCCATTCTTCTCTTTGAAAAATGTAGGGGTAAGATGGTGTTGGACCTCGGCTGCGGTGAGTGATCCACATCGCGTCTGCTAGCAAGGACCGGCGCAGACTTCGGGAGTCGACATAAGTGATGGGCTGATCGAGTCGGGGAGCTTAGACGACGGGCTTCCACAGGACGCTCTCAGATTAGAGTCCTCTCAAGAAATGGATTTGTCATCACGGATCTCGACGAGCCCCAACCGTTGAGGGAGGCGTTAGAGCCTACCCTCCTATGAAGAAACATTACAGGGTCCTATAGCCCATTGCTATTAGAACCATGAAATTTCGGGAACAGACACCTGTTTGAAAAGTTGGATCAATGATGACTGGAATCGATAAACAGCAACCGGCTCACATTATTACCCTGTTTGCCTCCCGAGTCGCCTTATATCCTGCAACCATTTCAGGACCTCGTCCACGGTCTTAGCAACTTGGGGCACGAAAAGCCTGTATGGAGCGATTCTCTTGTTCAAATCCATCGCTATTTTGATGCCCTCAGCGACGCTTTCATCCGACGGATTTGCGATCACCTCATCCAGCCTAGTGAAGGCGTTTATGCCATCTACAACAGCTTGGCCGTATAGTCTATAGGGTTCTAAAGCTGCCTTTGAGATAGCTATTTCTTTTCTTATACCAACTGCATCCAAAGCTTTCCGCTCCCATATGTCTCTTCTAAACTACTTTTCTTATATAATTTTTCTCATACACGGTGTCTAATGTAATGCGGACGGTGGATAATCAGATGCGAAAGACATTGAGTAGATAAATCGTCTAAAACCTTTTTCTGCTAGCATACCTTCTCCCTCAGCCACGTTTCCGGGTAACTCAATATAATACCAGTGTACAACAATGATCGATGTCCTCCGCGGAGAGGGCCGCTAAGCTGCTTCTTGAGGTGGGACCTGAGGAGTTCAGGGTCCTCCAGGCCATTGAGCTCGGCATGGCAAATTTCTCCTACGTCCCCTTGGAGGACGTGATCAAGTTTTCGGGTCTCGACACGAGCGAGGCAGAGTACAGGCTAAGGGAGCTCGACAGGAAGGACCTCCTTCACAGGCAGACTGACCCTTACCTAGGCTACATACTCAACTATACAGGCTACGATTGCCTCGCATTGAACGCGCTTGCAAAGGCCAGTGTGCTCAACTCCCTCGGCATGCCTCTTGGGGTGGGAAAGGAGGCAGATATCTTCGATGCTCTGACAGACGCCGGGGTTAGGGTCGCCGTCAAGTTCCACAGGCTGGGGCGGACAAGCTTCAGGGAGACCAGGAAAAAACGGGGCTACGTGGCGAGGGGGGGTCGCGTAACATGGCATTATCAGTCCAGACTGGCGGCCGAGAAAGAGTTCCGCTTCATGAAGCAGGCATTTGAGGCTGGTGTATCAGTCCCGGAACCCATCCACCAGAACCGACACGTCGTGGTCATGGGCTACATAGACGGGTACAACCTGATCGATGTGGACTCCCTAGACGATCCAGGTGACTTCCTCAACGATATTTTGCTGAATGCCAGAAGGGCCCACGGCGCTGGCATCATCCATGGGGACCTGAGCGGGTACAACGTCGTCGTCCAAAAGAACGGGACGATCCTCCTCATCGACTGGCCCCAAGCCGTCACCCTCGAACATCCTAACGCCGAGGCCATTTTAAGGAGAGACATTAAGAACGTGCTCGACTACTTCGAGAGGAAGTTCAACGTCGTAAGAAACCTTGATGAGACCATCGCATACATAAATAGCTGATCACGGCCTCCACCCCTCGAAGAGAGCTACAAAGAGGGACGCGGCTGTGAGGTCGGCAGTCGTGCCAGGATTTAGGGCTCCTCCTGCACTTTGGAGCTCCCTGTCCAGTTGCCTTAGCATCTCGCCACCCTCAGAGGATCTGGATCCACCTTGACCGAGGATACGCCTCGCCCGCTCGCTGACCTCCTCTGCCCGCTTCAGTCCGCTCTTCCTGGCTATCAACGAATCAGGTCGGCCGGAAAGGATGAAAAGAAAGGTATCGACCACAGCTGTGTTAATATCATTTGAGCCTTCGAGCGACCTTCTCAGGTACGGATGTCCGACGTCGAAGGTGGTCTTAAAGTCGGTGACCCACTCAGTGCATATCGAGTCCCGATCGGCGCATCTCAAAAAAATTTCCTTTGGTTTTATCCTTTCACTTCGAATAAGGCTGAAGGTGGACTCGTCGCGCACATCAAGCTCGTCCACAACACCAAGCACCCTTTTCGTCATTGCCATCCTGATCGCCTCAACAATGGCCACGGCGTCTTCCGGCACAGTATTTTCAAGGACCCTATTCAGCTTCTCCCTTAGCTTTCTAGCATCGGGCTTTAAGCCTTCGTAGAGAGCCGCCCCGCCAGCCGCTGATAAGGGCGCCAGAAGGAGGACAGATCCGAGGTTAACGTTCCCTCCCTTCTGCCATCTCAGCGTCTCTGTCACTGCCTCGAGGACGAGGGAACCAACTTCTATGTCGCACCAATCGATCAAGCCTTCTTCGGCCTCGAAGCCGCGCTCGGCCAGCCTCCGCATCGAGGGGCCTATAGCTACACCCCCGGAAAGAAATTGCTCATACCTCGTGCCAGGGGAGTCCTGGGTCCTGTGGACGTTCCCCGGCTTAGGGTAGGCGGAGACCTCGAGGAGTGTGGCTAGTATGGCGCATTGAGAGATAAGATCCCCAGTCTCGGACTTCACCGATTCAAGCCCTCTGCCTTGAATCTCCTAATCCGCTTATAAGAGCCCATCTATAATTTGAGGTAGGTATGGAAGTCGAAGGCGGGTTCTTGGAGCTGATCGAGGGGGACTACATAGAAACGGTGGACGGCCTGCTCTTCTCGGTCAAGGGCCTCAACCACCCTAGGGACCTCGTCATAGCATACCTGCGCTACATTCCCGATAACGACGGCGATAGAATGCGATTTGGCCGTCGCTACCGGAGGGTCTATGACCTCGATGAGACTGATGAGCTCCTACTCAGGCGCTTCCCTCAGTACATGAACTCGATCGAGGAAAAAGGCTTGACCCTCCAGTCCGTGCCGAGGGGGCATATTAGCCGCGTATACTCTCCGAGTGAGCGCCTGAGAGCCCTCATGGATAAGCCAGGATCTGAATTAGAAGAGGTGATAGCCGATTTCGTCGCGACCCTTTCATCCGAGAGTGGCGTTCCTATAAACGGGTTCGGGGTCTCTGGGTCTGTCCTCATCGGATTGGCTGGGCCCACCTCTGATATTGATATCGTTGTTTACGGCCTCGATGATGGGAGAAAAGTGTACGACGCACTGCGCAGACTCAGAGAGAGCAACGGCTGGGTTAGACCCTACGATTCAGAGACTGTCAGAGGGGTCGTGAAAAGCCGTTGGGATGACACAGGCCTCGATTTAGAGAAGTTCTCCCACTCAGAGGTCAGTAAGCTCCTTCACGGCTTGGTTTGTGGTAGGGATTACTTCATCAGGCTTGTGATGAGGAGGCGTGAGTTCGAGGAGGAAAGGGCCTCTAGGCCTCTCGGGAGGGCAGTGCTCAGGGCGGAGATTGCCGACGCCGGACGCTCCATTTTCACGCCTTGCGTCTACCAAGTTAGGCGCTGTACCTACAAGAGCCATGCCCCAGGACCTGCTGTCACACAGCTGATTAGCTATAGAGGAAAGTTCACCGAGCAGGCCAGGGATGGCGACACGGTTGAGGCAAGAGGAACCGTCGAGGAAGTATTGTACAGGGACAGAGCCGTATACAGGCTGATGATGGGGGGAAAAGGCGACTACCTCATCACGGCACGGTCTCCGGACCGGTAACCTTTTGTTGTGAATTACTTTCGTTTTATTCCACGTCGGGACTCCGCCTGATGATTAGAACCAAGATCGAGAAAGGGCTTGACGAGCTCGGATTCGAGATTGGTAGCGTCAGCGAAGCCATACTGTCGACGGTGAATCAGGACTGCTCCGCTAACGCTTCACCCATGGGGATCCTTAGAGTCGGTCCTAAAACCCTAGAGATAAGGCCATTCAATACGAGCACGACCTACAGAAACCTCCTTGCGCGCAGCCGCGCCTGCATCAATGTGACGAGCGATCCATCCATGTACCTCGTCACCGCCTTCAAGAGGGAGAGTTTAGTCGGCTTCCCGAAGCCATCCTTCAAGGGGGACCTGAGGCTCGACCCCTCAGACGCCTATATATTCATCGACGTAATTGGTCGCCGAGACTTATCGAAGACTCGAACCAGTTACGAGTGCGAAGCTACATCCGTTGAGGTGTGCAGGCTAACGCCAAGGGCCTTCAGCCGGGGGAGGGCTGAGGCTATCGAGGCCGTTGTTCATGCGACGAGAATCGAGGTCTTCATGCGTCAAGGAAAGCGGGAATCAGTGGAAAGGTTGATTAAACGATTCCGCGCGTCTAAAGATGTCGTCGAGAGGGTCTCGGCGCCGGAATCCAAGGAGGCCAGGGTCGTCAAAGAGCTGGAGAGGTTGATCTCGAGCTGGAGGGATAGGGAATCGAGGTAACAGTGAAGACACCATCAAGGCTCCACTTCGCCATGGTCGACCTCAGAGGCGACCTTGGCAGGCTCTACGGGAGCGTGGGTGTCGCCATCGAAAGGCCCAACATCGTCCTGAAGGCAAAGCGCGCGACCCACCTATTGGTCGAGGGATCAAGCGCGGAGAGGGCCAAAGACTACGCGGAGAAAATTCTGAAGGGCCATGGTGTCGAGGAAGGCGCCGAGATTAAGATAGTCTCAGACATAAAACCCCATTCAGGGTTCGGTTCTGGTACCCAGCTGGCGCTTGCGGTTGGCACTGCCCTCTCAGAACTATATGGCCTCGACCTCACTGCCGAGGAGATCGCCCTGAGGCTGGGCCGCTCGAAGAGGTCTGGGATTGGGACGTACGCGTTCAAACATGGGGGGTTCATCGTCGACGGAGGGCACAGGGTGGACCGAGGAGACACCATTCCGCCACTTCTTTTCCGCACGGACGTCCCCGACGACTGGCTATTCGTCATCGGATTGCCTGACGTTGTCCAAGAGCGCAGCGGCAAGGTCGAGAATGAGATCTTCAGGAGCCTAGAGCCACCATCTATCAGCCTGATGGGTGAGATCTCTAGGAGGATACTCATCCAGATGATCCCCGCGATCTTGGAAAGGGATATCGTAGCCTTCGGATCGGCGATGACGAGCATCGACTCTTCTTTCGGCGATTTCTGGCTTAAATCTCAGGGCGGGCGATACAGCTATCCCATCATCGAGGCAGGGGTGAACTTCCTTCTGAAGAATGGCGCCCACGGAGTCGGGCAGAGTTCGTGGGGACCTGCTTTCTACGGCCTAGTCGACGGCGAAGATAACGCCCATAAGGTTTCTGAGAGACTCAAGGGATTCCTCAACAGCGGTGGAAGGCGTGGCGTGTCATTCGTTGTCCAGCCCGAAAACAAAGGCGCTGTTATCTCGGTATCAATTTAAAAAAATTGTACTACTAGGGAGGAGTCTATTCTGAGGGTGTTGATCTTAACGGGAAGGCTTGCGGAGGAGGGCGTCAGGAGGAGTGTCTCGGGCCTAGAGATGGATGTGGACATCCGCACACTGCCGGTCTCTGTCGCAGCCTTCATAACACCCGAACAAGCGGCGAAGGCCTTAGGCGATCTTACTGCAGGTGATTACGATTTCATCCTCCTGCCTGGCATGGTTAGAGGGGATGTCGCTTCGATAGAAAAGGCCACTGGGATCCCGACGTTCAAGGGGCCAACCCACTACAATGACCTACCTGTCGTCCTCGGGTTAATGGACGAGATCGAGCTGTCAAAGACGATCCCCGCATCGGATTTGATAAGGGACAAGTTGACAGAGAGGGCGATCTCGGAGATCGAGGGGGCTGAGCGCGACAGGATGAGGGGCATCACCGAACGAGGTGGACTCGTCATTGGCAGGGGGGGGCATGAGGTTCCGGTAGGAAGCACATTCCCCATGAGGGTGATAGCGGAGATCGTCAACGCCCCTGCCATGAGTGAGGAGGCTGTAAAAAATCGGGCTATCTACTATGAATCTCAGGGGGCCGACATCGTCGACATCGGTATGCTCGCTGGGGTACCGAAGCCAGAGGTGGTAAAGGACCTCGTTGACGTCGTGAGGTCGTCGGTAGGGCTGCCGATAAGCATTGACACCCTGGACCCGAGGGAGATCGAGGTCGCCGTTGACAGCGGCGTCGACCTCGTCCTCAGCATCGACAGGGGCAACATGGAGGAAGCGGCCCCCTTCCTTTCCGATGTCCCTGTTGTCGTGTTACCTTCAAACACGAAGGAGGGGGTCCTCCCTAAGGGAGCTGAGGAGAGGTTCATCTCCCTTGAAGAGAACATCATGCTCGCCAAGAACTTGGGTATTAAAAGGATCATCGCAGATCTGGTGCTAGAGCCAGCTATAAGACCTGGCGTGTTCGAATCTCTGAAGGCCTATCAGCTTTTCCGCATGGTGGATGGCACAACACCGGTTCTGTTCGGCCTAGGGAACGTGACGGAGTTGATCGATGCAGAATCGACGGGGGTTAATGGGCTCCTCACGGCCCTAGCCTGCGAGGTCGGCGCCGACCTGCTCTTCGTACCAGAGTACAGCCAGAAGGCCCAAGGGAGTGTTCGGGAGGTCGTTACGGCGTCGAAGATGATGTTCCTCGCAAAGCTGAGGGAGACCCCGCCAAAGGACGTGGGCATCGATCTGTTGGTGCTCAAGGAGAAACGCTGGTTGGAGGACCGATACGATCGAGAGGCAGAGGAGGGGGTTGAGGTGATCGAAGCTGTTGGGGATGACCTTAATAAATCCGACGAGATGGGGTGGTTCAGGATACAGGTGGACAGGGAGAAGAAGCAGGTCGTCGCCTCCCATTTCCGGGACGCAGATCGGCCTGACTTGACAGTAGTGGGGCGTGATGCAAGAGCAATATATCAGACGATCATAAGGAGGGAGCTCCTCGGTAACATGGACCATGCCGCCTACCTTGGGAAGGAGCTTACTAAGGCAGAGCTCGCCCTTAGGCTTGGGAGGTCTTACCTCCAAGACGAGCCTTTGTTCTAGCGCACCCTCTCGCTGTGCTTCCAGCTCACGTAATCGTCTACGATCCTCTTCCAGTCCACGTACTCACCGATTATCTGTCTGGTGAGCTGGATCTTCTTCGTGGAGGTCGGCGCTGGCACAATCCTTCCGTCGAGCATCTCAAGCTTAGTCACAGTCGTATAGGTGTCGTTGGAGACTAGGAGAATCGGGATGCCCTTATCCTCTGCCGTCGTTAGAACTTGGACAGACGGGTATATGTTCCCGGTGAGAACGATAGCGCTGGGCTTGGTCTCTAGCGCCATGAGGATGAGGTCTGCCCTGTCGCCGCCCGTGATCAGGGCCCTGCCGACGCTCCTCCTGAGCCAGCTCATCGCCGACTCTGGCGCCATCGCGCCGACGAGGTAGTTTTCGACCAGGGTTTCAAGCCCACCCTTGCCAGTGAGGACCTCTGCCTCCAAGACATCAACCAGGTCCTGCACCGTCGGTAGCGTCAGTTCTCTGTGGTCGGGGACGATTCCGAGTACCTCAAGATCACACCTCTTGAGAACGGGAGAAACGACGCCCTTCATCCTCTCGAGCTGCTGGTAGGGGACGAAGTTGAGCACAACGCCCAGGACATCCCCACCCTTAAACCGTACGTAGTCCCGGTAGAGTATGGCCCTCTCGGCGGCTGTGTCGTCGTCGCCCTTCACTGAGAATAAGACCTTAGCCCTGAACTCCTTGGAGAGCTGGGGAACGTCGAGGCCGCAGCAGGTGAGGTACTCCGGGCGGGCCGCCGATTCGATGAGGAGTATATCCTCGCCCTCAGCCACGCTCTTGAATGCCCGTCGGACCGTCTCGGATAGTCTCTTGCAATCCTTCGAGATCTCGTCGAGGTAACGGTTCCCCATCACGATGGGGCAGAGCTCGTCAAGGGACTCCGGGAGGCCCATGACCTCCTTCATCAGGATCACGTCCGGGTCCCTTGGCTTCCCCTCGACCATCTTCCGCCCTTGGCCGATGGGCTTGAAGTAGCCGACCTTGAAGCCCATTTCCTGGAACTTACCGAACAGGCCGAGGCACAGCGCCGTCTTGCCGCTGAACCGCGTCCCAGACACGTAAATTGCGTAAACCATCCTCATACCACCTCAATCCTTGGTTAAAGTGATTTTCACGTCTAGGGCGATGCAGCCCTCCCCCTCCCCGTAGACGATGACGGGGTTTATATCCATCTCCACTATCTGCTGGTACTCCCAGACGAGCTGGCCCACCCTGAGAATCGTGTTCTTGAGTGCCTCGACATCCGATTGAGGCTCTCCCCGTATCCCCTTCAAAAGGGTGTACGCCCTCGTCTCCTCTATCATGCTCTGAGCCTCATAATCTGAGAGCGGCGCCAGTCGGAAAGCAACATCCTTCAGGAAGTTGACGTAGATCCCGCCGAGGCCGAACATGACGAGTGGACCGAATTGGACGTCCTGGCTCATGCCGATTATCATCTCCTTCCCCCTCGGGACCATGTGATAGACCAGAACACCATAGATCCTAGCCTCAGGCATGAACCTACCAACGCTGGTCAGAATGGTATCGTAGCCAGAGAGTACCTCTGCGGGGGTTTTTAGGTTAAGGGCGACGCCCCCGATGTCCGTCTTGTGGAGGATGTCGGGTGAGACGATCTTGAGAACGACGGGGTAGCCTAGCTCGTCCGCGTACCTCATGGCTTCATCGGCCGACCTTGCCAGCCTGTTGTTGGTCGACCTGATCCCGTACGCCTTCACCACCTCGGCCGCCTCGCTCGAGAGCAGGATTACACGCTTGTCCTTTCTCGCGGCCTCGATGATCTCCTCCACCCTCCTCTGGTTCACGTCCCTGAATCTGACTGGTGAGTGCTCGGGCGTCTTCATGAAGCGGGCGTACTCGTACATCACCGAGACGGTCTTTATCGCCTTCTCCGGGAAGTCGAAGCAGGGTACGCCGTTCTCCCTGAGGTACTCCGTGGCGTCTCTCACCGTCTCTCCGCCCATGAAGACAGCCATGATCGGCTTGTCCCCTGTCCTCCTGTGGATCTCCACAATGCCCTGGGCGGTCCCTAGGCTCTCCGTCATCGCCTGGGGGGTCAGGATGACGACGACGGAGTTCACGTGGTCGTCTTTTAGGACCTCCTCTATGGCGAACCTGTAGCGGTCTGCCATGGCATCTCCAAGCACGTCCACGGGGTTCCCGACCGATGCCGCGGGCGGCAGCTTCTCAAGGAGCCGACTCCTGGCGTCTCCTGAAAGGTTGGTCAGCTTGACCCCGAGCTTCTCGCTGAGGTCAGTCGCAAGGATGCCTGGGCCGCCGGCGTTGGTTACGATCGCCAGACCCTCCCCCTTTGGAAGGGGCTGCTCGGTGAAGGCCACAGCGTAGTTGAAGAGCTCTTCCACGCTGTCGGCGGTGATGATCCCGGCCTTGTTGAAGGCCGTTTTGTACGCCACGAAGCTACCGACGAGGGCCCCGGTGTGGCTGCCGGCCGCTCTTGCCCCGGCTGTCGATGTTCCACCTTTGAGCACGACTATCGGCTTCCTCTCGACTACTTTGGCCGCGGCCTCTAGGAACCTGCGCCCCTTTTCTATCGACTCAAGGTACAGGAGGATGACGCCCACGTCCTCGTCCTCCCCCATCGCCTCGATGAAGTCCACCTCGTCGAGGTCGGCCTTGTTGCCGAGGCTGACCAGGCTGTGGAACCCTATATCCTCCTTGATGACCCAGTCTAGGACCGCGGTCCCGAGGGCTCCACTCTGGGAGATGAACCCTATCCTGCCCTTCTTGGGCATCGCGGCGGCGAAGCTCAGGTTCAGTGGGGTGGATGTGTTGATTAGCCCGAGGCAGTTTGGCCCCTGGATCCGCATTCCGTACTTCTTACCGATCTCCACTAGCTGCCTCTCGAGCACCGCTCCCTCATGGCCCGTTTCCTTGAAGCCGGCCGTGATGACGACCAGGGCCCTGACGCCCTTCTTCCCGCACTCCTCAGCCACCTGCATTACGTTGGAGGCGGGGATGGATACCACTGCGAGGTCTATCTCCCCGGGCACATCCAGAACTGATGGGTAGGCTTTACGGCCTAGGATCTCATCGGCGTTGGGGTTGATGGGTATGATATCACCTGAATATCCAGAATCGATCATGTTCTGGGTCAGGATGTGCCCGACTTTTCCGGGTGTCCGGGAGGCGCCAATTATGGCAACGGACTTCGGTCGAAAGAAGGCATCAAGCTCCATCTCGGACACTCGCCCATTACCCCTCTAGATAGGGATCGAATTAGTGAAATCGGCCCCGATAAAAACCTTCAGCTATTTACAATATAAATCCACTATTTTGGGGTTTACAACCAGGGAACCTTCGAGGAGGGGTTTACCAAGCAACTTACATAGAATTTTCCTTTGGTGATGTCCAGCACATGTAAACGTATTATAACTGCAACGTCGGACACCTAAGGAGATCATTGCGCTTGCTTTAAACGTTGATCGATGCATCATTTCATAAAGTGTTCAAGATGGACGTTGACAGGGATGTAGGGAGGATCAGGGAAGACTTCCCGATCCTGAAATACAAGACTTGGTTCGCTACAGCTGGTTATGGGCCTTTGCTTTTGCCGGTCTGGGAGGCTGTGAAGGCGTGTTGGGGCTTCAGGCTCCACGACTCCTGGGTGGATGGACCCGACACCAAGGGTGAGGCGGCGAGGCTGCTGAAGGCAGATAAGGACGAGCTCTGCTGGACAACAAGGGTGACCCAGGGGCTGAACATGGTGAGCAGCATGATGGATCTCAAGCGCGGCGAGAACGTGGTCGTCACGAATCTGGGTTACCCTTCAAACGTCTTCGTCTGGCTCCCATTCCGCGAGAAGGGGGTCAAGATCAGGCGAATTGAGAACCGAGATGGAGAGATAGATGAGGCTGACTTCGAAAAAATCGTTGACGACGACACAAGGGTCGTCTCCGTCAGCCACACAGAGTGGGTTACCGGAATTACCTACGACCTCAAGGCGCTCTCTGAGATCGCCCACGACCACGGCGCGTACGTGGTCGTTGACGCCTACCAGTCCGTCGGGGCAGTCGATGTTGACTGCCACGAGACCAAGGTTGACTTCCTCGTCACCGGCACAGGAAAGTGGCTGTGCTGCCCAACGACGTCGGGTATCTTCTATATCCGCAGAGACCTGATAGAAGAGTTCGAGCCGACGTATCGGTACTACGGTCAGGTGGAGGAGGCGTTCAAGGAAGGCGAACCATGGGTAAAATCCCGTCACGATAATATCGGGGACTACGACAAGCCATTGATAAAAGAGGCAGAAAAGTTCGATAGAGGCTGCGTCGGTTCAGACGCGCTTTGGGGCCTCCACGCGGCACTGAAGTACTTTAACGACCTCGGCATAGAGAACATACAGCGTCGAGACAGGCGCCTGAGCGGCTACCTCATAGACGGGCTGCTCGATATCGGGTGCAGGGTCTTCACGCCTCGGGAGCCCGATAGGAGGGGAGGGCTTGTATCCTATTCTGCAGGGAGCCCCGAACTGAACAAGAAGATACACGATGAATTGAACGGGAGGAACGTCCTGGTGTTCCTCAGATACTCGGGCGGAGCTGGTGGCATCAGGGCCGCGACCCATTTCTTCAACACCGAGGAGGAAATCGATAAGCTACTGAGCATCCAAAAAGACCTCATGAAATGAACTCCCCCATTTCACCGGTGTTTTTCAATATCTGTTTCGATGATACAAGACTAAAGGGAACGATTCCGTCAAAGGGGCACGTTTTTATATGGTTTTCGATACTCAGATGTGATACCCATGAGCGTTAGATCCAAGGTCTTCGGTCACCTCATGACGGAGGTCATACGAAAGGGGACATGCGTTGGTTGTGGTTCATGTGCCGCCGTCTGTCCCATCGAATCCATCGAGCTAGAGGCCGGGACACCTAAACTCGTGGGCATTTGTATAGCCTGTGGCATGTGCTACGCCAGCTGCCCCAGCGCTGGTTTCGACGAAGGGGAGATGGATAAGCTGGTGTTTGGCAGGCCCCGAGCCGATGACGAGGTCGACATAGGAGTCAAAAAGGTCATCTACGCTGTCCGGGCGAAGGATGCAGCAATTCTTGAACTCTGTCAGGACGGTGGAGCCGTCTCCGCCATACTCTCTCAGTTCCTCAACGAAGGTGGCGATGGAGCGGTAGTGACCGGGTTGGAGAAGAACGAGATCTGGGTTCCGAAGCCTGTCGTCGCCTCAAATAAGAAGGAGGTGGTTGAGTGCGCTGGAACAAAGTATACGCCGAGTCCAACAATGGTGGGGGTAAGTTCCGCGGTCAACGAGCATGCGAAGAAGAGGATAGCGGTCGTAGGCACCCCCTGCCAGATTAGAGGTCTGAGCAAGGTCACCGTGGGTCAGTTCGCCGAAGGAAAGATTAAGGAAGCCCTGGGTCTCAAGGTCGGCCTCTTCTGCATGGAGACCTACAACCACGCGAGCTTCATGGGATTCCTGAGGAGCGAGGGCGTAGACGTATCAAAGGTGGATAAGTTCCAGATCAAGAGCGGAAAGCTCTTCGCCCTACAAGAAGGGAGGGTGGTCTACGAGGCCAAGCTCAGCAAGGTGAAAGAGTATGTGAGGCCGTGCTGCCAAGGATGCGAGGACTTCGCCTCCGAGTACGCCGACATCTCCGTCGGGAACATCGGCACCCCCGACGGATGGTCGACTGTGATCGTCAGGACGCAGAGGGGGGAGGACGCTCTGATGGCGGCGGAAAAAGTAGGGCTTGTGGAGATCAAGCCAGTCGAGGAGGGCAAGGCGGGAATGGGGTTCATCCTGAGGCTTGCCGGGTTGAAGAAGAAAAAGACAGAAAAAGAAGCGGAATAAGGGGACTACCTTGGCTTTTCGATGAGCTTCCTTTTTTTCAGCATGGAGCCGTCGTCGTAGTGGGGCCTTCTCAGGACGTTGTCGCCGTATTTCTCTATCTCCCTCGCCTCGTCTGCGAGCATCGCGGCCGACCTCATGAGCTCATGGGCTGAGGCGCAGAGGGAGGTGTAGACCTCCCACTCCTTCTCCTTGAAGCACGCCGTCACAGTCAGGTCGGCGACCTGCTTCGCCATCTCGTAGGCGGCCGCAGCCTTCGCCTCGGCGTATGGGTTTGTGAAGCCCGCCGCCTTGATCGATTTCTTCCTCGACACGTTCAGAAGGGGCAGCTCAGGCTTCTTCCCATCCTTCAGCTGCCCGATGAGCCCGTCCAAGATCTCGCAGATGACGTTGTATACCCCGGTAACGGATAGGACCTTGATCGTGTCAGCATTGAATATCGCCATCTCTATGGGGTCAAGGAACTCTCTCCTGGCTCCGATCATGGAGTCCGCCTCAACGATGATCGCCCCCATTCCCTTCCCCTCGAACTCCTCCAGCAGCTTCTTTGGACCGTCGCTGACAACAACCACTGGAACACCGGCTCCGGCAACGACCTCCCTGGCCCTCGTCGGCCCCTTCGTTCCCGCGTTGGGGCTGATGACAAACACCAAATCAGGCTTCAGGGCGAGCATCGAGTTGGCGACATCCTCTGCCTGCTTCGGCCCCATGTTGGCGCCAGAGGAGAGGACCCTGACCTCCATGTCCTCGCGCTCCGCCCTCTCGTCGAGGAGCAGCTCGATCATGGGGGCGGTCGCAATGTTGCCAAGCTTGAGGAAACCAATTCGAACCATTTTTTCCACGCCTGTCAATAAAGGCACTTCATCTTTAAATCATGTGTAGCCCCAGAGGGGCTGGACATTAACCAAAGCGCGGTGAATCCAAATATTCGGGCTAATCACATATTGTGACTACCCTTTGTAACCATCTCAGGTGATTACCGGAGTTGAGTCGGCCTTATAACCTGTCCCGCGGTCACTGGTCTCGATTGGAAACATGGCTGTGATTAACCTCTCTGATGAGAACCTCCGGAGCCTCGAGAGGATCCGAAGGATTGTCTACCTCGAGGAAGGTAAGGAGAGCGGACTCGACGAGGTCCTCGCCAGGGTCTTGGAATTCTACAGGAGATTCGTCCCCTACAACTAGGGGGCAACTGAGCGGTGAACCTGAAGGCCATAGCCCCTGATAGGTTATCTGCCCCCGCAAAGCTGTTCCTCTCCGGCGTGGTACTGAATGGGATAGGCAACGGGATCTTCAACGTCGTGGGGCAGCTCTACTTCGCGTCCTTGGGGTTCACCAGCTCGGCGCTCGGCTCAATCTACATGATGAACGCTGTAGGCGCCGCAATACTGACGATTCCGATGGGCGTCCTCGCAGACCACTACGGCAACAAGAAGATAATGCTCGTCAGCATGACATCGCTTGTGATTTCGATGGCGGTCATCCTTTTGGCCAAGAGCGTTGAGGCCCTCATGGCGGGGTTCTTCATGATAGGGGTGTCAAACGCGGCGGCGGTGATCTTCAACCCCATATTCACATCCTTCTTCGATCGTGAGGACCTCGATAGGGCCTTCGGATTCTGGGGTGCCCTGAATATTGTAACTATGTCCCTAGGGAGCCTACTAGGGTATGTACCACCATTCCTTATGAAGAACTACGGTTTCACGCTCCAGATGGCTTATTGGATCTTCCTAGTCCTCGGATCCCTATTCTTCATGGGCCAATACGCTTTTTATCTGATGGCTATAAGAGACATGCCCACACCACATAAAAATGAAGAACTCAAGTTCACTCTGAGCTCTAAGTGGTTCGTTCTTAAGTATAGTGTCATCACCATGGTAAGCGCTATCTCATTCGGTGTTTTCTTTAGCCTGTTCCCATACTATGTGAACCGGAAGTTCGGCATTCAATCGGACGCCCTTGGCAGCCTCTTGTTCCTGTCAAACCTGGTAGCCGCCGGAGCTCAAGCGATCTCGCCTAAGATCTCCAAGAGACTGGGTACTCTGAACACAATGGCTTTGTCGATCGGGCTGGCAACGCCTTTCTATATGTTGGTACCCTTTGTTCCATCCTTTGCGTGGCTCTCAGCGTTGCACGTGGCGAGAGTTGGTCTACGGACCATCGCCGAGCCCCTGTTTAGCTCAACGTTCATGAAGAACCTGCAGGAAGATGAGAAATCCACGGCCAACAGCATCAGGATGATGTCCATGCAGGGCGGAAGCGTCCTCGGCCCCTGGATGGGAGGAAGACTCATGGAAGCGACCTCACTAGATGTACCCGCCTACGTTGGCGGAGGGCTGTACGCCATCATCGCCGTGTCCGTCCTCGTCTTGTTGAGAGATTCTAATGGAAAGAGGATACTTAAGCCCACACCCCTACTGAAAGAGACCACTCAAGACTATTTTAACAGTCGTTCAAAGCCAAATTCACTGAAACCCTGAATTCAAAGGTTCAACGTAAGCCCTATTTTCTCGGCTATTTGTTGTTAGAGCTGGATCGTCTCTTCCTCACCTTCTCGTCGTTCTCTTTTATCCCTTGGGTTTTTCAAAAAAGATCGGAGCAGACTTTGAGCTTCTCTTCTTGATAGAATGGCCTATTTGCGATGTATTCAGCCGACTTATA
>CAZPMB010000012.1:0-27834 GCA_964587735.1 uncultured Candidatus Bathyarchaeia archaeon
TCGGAACCTTCATGACCCTGATCTTGCCCATCGGGGTGCCGTACACCTCGTTCAGCAGCAGTCTGGTGTTGTGGATCGTCTGCGTCGTGCTCCACACCGTCACTCCGCCCCCCGGCTCGGGCCTCACGACGACCGACTTCGTCTCCAGCTGGTCGTGGTACCGCCTGCTCGTCCTGTATGTCCGCTCCAGAACGACATCCGCCTCCTCGAAGCCCTTCTCTACGTCTCCCTCCTCGATCTCGAGCTTGCAGGCGACGTTGTTCTGGACCCTGATCGCCTCATCCTTTAGGAGGATCTCCTCGTGGAGCTGCTCGCCGCCCGGCTCCATCGATTCGAAGACGTCGAAATGGGCGTCGAGGGGTTCGTACTCGACCTTGACCGCCTCGAGGGCCCTCTGGGCCTCCTCCTCCGTCTCCGCCGCAACGACCGCAACCGGCTCCCCCACGTACACGGGTTTACCGCTGAGGACCTTCCAGTCCTTGTAGGTGGACTCGGGGACGCTGACGAGTCGGGGGCAGTACTTGACCTCCGGAACCTCGTGGAATGTGTAAGTGTAGGCGCCCATGGCCTCGGCGGCGGAAACGTCGATGGATTTGACCCTGGCGTGCGGGTATGGGCTCTTCAGAATCCGAGCGTGGAGCATGTTTGGCACGCTAATGTCCGAGGAGAACTTCTCCTGCCCCGTGACCTTGGCTATGCCATCTTTCCTCGGGGTTTTCCTGCCCAGGATACGGAATTCTTGCCGTTGGGACATTCTAGGCGAGCACCCTCTCAAGCATCCTTGTTAGATCCGAAGAATAAAGCTTCGTTATGATTGTGGGACCCAACTTAGTCCTCAATATTTTCGCCTCGGTATTATTGAATTTTCCTTAATCGGATCGGTTGCTCATACACTCCCAAATTTCCCAACCCGAATGTATCTGACCGAGCCTTGATTCTTTCGAGGGCGGATAGTGGGCCTCAAACAATTAAGCTGGTTAGAAAGGTTAAAAGGTGCCCCGACGGAGTATTCTGAGGCTCTTGGGATGACCTCGACGGACGATGAGCTGGAGAGGCTGAAGCAGAGGAAGCTGCTGGAGCTCCAGAGGAAGCTGCTGAGGGAAAAACGGGTGGCGGAGGAGGCCCCTAAGCCCAAGGAGCAGAGTCCGAACGATATCCTGAGCGGTCGTTTGGTCGGAAGGGCACCGGAGATCCTCGTTGCGGCCAGGGACCAGTTCCCAACTGTGATGCCGAAGGTCGAGGAGGCCCTTGTGGAGGCGATAAGGGCCGGGAAGATCAGGGAGGGGATAGACGGGGAGAGCCTCTTCTACTTCCTGAGGCAGATCGGCCTCCCGGTGAGGCTGCAGACGTCGATCAGGTACAAGGAGCACGGGGAGCTCAAGACGATAAGCCAGAGGCTGAAGGAGAAGGAAGGTTAATCTCATCGGATGAGATTAACTGCATCTTATGACCTCTAGCAAATCGTGTTTCTAGCTGCCTCAGCATCCAAAATCATTAAAAAAAGGGAGATCGCCGACACATGGACCGAGCTTCTCAGAGCCCTTTGAGGTCCTTCTTGATATGGCCTATGCCCAAATCTTCCAGGGTCGAAGGAAGGGGGACCCCTGTCTCCTTGTCCCAGCCCATCTTCTCGTAATAGTTCCTCAGCATCTCGTCCCAATGGGGCATGATGCTTATCCCCGCCGTCGGGCCGTCAACAGGCGTCGAACCGTAGCGGACGGAGGGGCGGTCTTGTTCACTGCCGATCCCGGCTCTTAGGTTGAAGGCCCTCATCAGGTTCACGGCCCGCAGGCCGACACTCTTCCCCTCTTCAGCGGTGAAATCCCAACCCGTAGCTGCGGAGACGGCCTCGGCGATCAGCTTCGCGTTCATCCTGGTGTTGAAGCGGCAGGTGCCGACCGAGTCCTCGAACTGCATCAAGCCCTTTGTCTCGGCGACGGCCGTGGAGACGGCGAGGGGGTTCGCCGGACCCTGGACATCGGGGCCCATGGCGCTCGTGTGGGTCTCGATCGTCCCGGTGTTGGAGACGCAGGTGTCGAACATCTCCGCCCAGCGGGTCCTGTGGTCGTGCCCCCGTGGGGTGTTCCCCTTAATCGCGTAGATGGATGCCTCCCCAGCCTCGCCCCCGATCCTCTCTGAGGCCCTCTTCACCCCCTCGGCGAGGAGGTCTCCGAACCCCCTTCGCTCCGAGATCATCATCAGAAGCTCCCTGACTGCCTCGGCGTCGCCCCAGCGGACCTCCAATCCCCCTGCATCCTTCGCGGTGATCAGGCCGCGATCGAAGCACTCCATCAGCCAGGCCGTTAGCCACCCGCCCTCGTTGTTTTCCAGTCCAAGCCTGTCCGTGAGCCCCGAGAGCATCATGGCGGCCTCCACGTTATCCTGACCGATGACCGGCCCCCATGCGGCCATCTGCTCGTATTCCGGCTCCTCAACGAGGCAGGCGTAGGGGCCCTCTGCGACCTTCATCATGGAGCAGTGGAGGAGCCTGCAGCCCCAGCAGGGCTCCCTTTCAATCTGATATTTGTCGCGTATATAGCGCTCGGAGAAGGTGTCGAGCTTCCCCTTCGGCACGTCCCAGACGTTCGTCGTGTAGTTCCTGATAGGGAGGGTGCCGCTCCCGGACTTGTAGCTGGACTCCACCCCGCCTATGGTCCCCCTGAAGTACTCGACGTCCTCGTACATCCTCTGGGCCACGTCCTTCAGCCTTCCCGGGTCGGCCATAGCAATCCGGCCCTGGCCGCGGAAGGCGATCATCGCTTTCAGCCTCTTAGAACCGAGGACGGCTCCTGGCCCGTTGTGGGAGGCCGAGTGGCCGTGGTCGACGAAGACACCGGCCCACAGTACCAAGTGTTCACCGGCAGGTCCGATGGAGAGAACGCTAGCCTCCCTGCCTTTCACCTTGAACTCCTTCCTGAGGGCGTCGCAAGTTTCATACGTGTCGAGCCCGATCAACTTTTTGGCACCCTTAAGCTCAGCCGAGCCGCTCCTCAGGACCAGGTACTTCCAATCGTCGGCGGCGCCTTGGACGACGACGCCGTCGTAGCCAGAGAACCTCATGTATGCGCCGAAGAGGCCGTTTGCCTGGACGGAGGTGGCACCGCCGGTCAGAGCCCCTTTCGTGACGATCGATACGGTGCCCGAGCCGCCGACGCTAGTGCCCCCGAGGGGGCCGCTCGCTATGGTCATCCTGTTGACAGGATCTGACCAGTCGGCTGCAGGCGGGACCTCTTCGTAAAGAATTTTCGAGCCGACGCCGGTACCCCCGAGGTACATCCTCAGGGTTGGCTCGTCGAGGACCCTATCTTTGAGCCTACCCTGGGTTAAGTCGACGACCAGCAGCTTCCCTGCGTACCCTTCGACCTTCTGCGACATAGAACCGTGATTTCAAGGGCGGCTCAGATAATAATGGTTTCTCTGCGGCAGCGTCCCGTTCAATCATCTTAACCTGTGGAATCCTGGGATGCGATCAGCGTTTGGACAGCTTTTCGATGGGGACTGAGGGCTCCTTGTTGTACTTGAAGCCCCCCGGGGGTAACCAGGACCCGAACCTTTCTATGCCTTTGGCGAGGTAGTAACCCGAAGGCCGCTCCGGGCTGAACCTCGGGTAGCAGAAGGCCGCCTCTTTCTCCGATACCGGAGGCACCACGAGCTCGTACTCCTTCGAGCCGGCGCTGAGGCGGCTACAGGTGTTGACCGTGACCCACTGGCTCATCCCTATGATGCCGGAGAACTTTTCTGCCCCCACCTCCATCACCCCCTTCTCCTCCGCCTGGGAGCCGGGGATCCCGGGGGCCTTATCGGCCATATCGAGGGCGGCGACGTCGATCGCAACCATGTCCCGGGAGGCGAAGACCCCGAGGTTCGGGATTATCGGCCTGTCGGATCCGGGGGCGCAGTCGCAGAATGGGGCGATGTCGACGGCGTACGTGACGAAGCCCACGCTCTTCTCCCCAATGCGTCGGAGGTAGCCCGTCGCTGCGTCGCCCATCGCGATGAGGAACCACCTCCTCCAGTCCTCGTACCTCTCCCTCCCCCAGACGTCGCACCTGAAGAACGGTCGCTGGTGGCCGAAGCAGCCGATGCAGGCGTCCCTGTCCCACTCCATGTGGTCCTTCTTGATCTTCATCGCCCCAACTGGGCACATGTTGTCGCATACCGTTGCGTCGGGGCACTCCTCCCCGGCGCAGTTCTCGCCATTGAAGCTCCAGTACTTCATCCCAACCTCCGGGTGGGTCGTCAGGTGGACATTCAGCTTCCCCCTCTTCGAGCTGCACCCGATGGCGACGTTCTTTATGCTCCCTCCGTAGACTCCGCTCCCGTGGCCCTTGAGGTGGCTCACCACGATAGCCGCGTCGGCGTCGGCTATAGCCCTCGCGAGGTAGCCCTCCTTGAGTATGATGCCGTCGGGGACATCGACCCTGACGTCCTCGGTCCCATAGGTGCCGTCGGCGACGATTATGGGGCAGCCCATGGACTCGGCGGTGAAGCCGTTTGCGGCCGCGGTCTCCAGGTGGAACTGGGCCGTGCTCCTCGAGCCGTACTGATAATATGGGGCCGTGGTCGTGTCGGTGACGAACGGGATGCCGCCACGCTCCTTCACCTTGTCGACGATGGCCCTGACGAGGATCGGGCGGAGGTAGGCGGTGTTGTACCACTCACCCATGTGGCACTTCACCGCGACCGAGTCTCCGGGCTCGAAGCAGTCCCCCAGGCCCGCGTGGTCAAAGAGCTGCTGAGCCTTGGCCGGAAGGCTGCTCGTGAGGCCCGAGTACCGATCATCCATGAAGTATACCTTGCTCGGCATGCCATCAATTCCTCGTAAAATTCTTTGATCAAGGTCTCTCTGAACTTGTATTTAACGCTCAGTCAGATAGCCAACCTTACGTGACTAGTGCTCTAGGTTTTTGTACGGCTGTTCGATCCCATGCATGTCTTTGATTTAATGCAACCAAAAAATGATTCGCTGGGGAAAATTATGTAACTACCATGCTCCGCCTTCGAGTCTCCTCGTTGAGCCTCTTGGCTTGGGACTCCACGTCGACTAGGGCGTCCTCGATCTCTTCGATGCTGGCCTCAGACTCTACGGCCCTCAGTAGCCCATTGGAAGACTCCTGATAGGCCGAGAGCATCTCCTTCCCGGCCCTCGTCCTCAGCCAGATCCTACCCTCGTTCTCGATGAGGGCGTTACGAGCGAACTGGAGCCTAGTGACCAGTTGCCTCATAGCCACATCCGAGGCGCCAGCAACGGGACTTGCACTCAGGCTCTCGATCGCCCTGCTCAGGGCGTCCTTCGCCGAGTTTAGGCTCTCCCCCAACCCCCTCACCTTAACCCGAGTTCCTCGCCCAACACCCTTAACCTGTCCAGAAGCCGATTAAAGGTTGTCCTCTGATACACGAGGATGCGGCTCCGGCTCGTGTCGTACCAGTCTGCGCCAGTGTACGCCTCTGAGAATATGGGCTTCACGTCGACCCCCAACGCATCGTAGAAACTCTCTATGTACTCTGCCCCGGTCATCTGCCACGACGGGCCTCCTGCGATATTGAATGTCCGCCCAATGGCCTCGGGTCTTTCCATGGCTGAAAGGATAGCCCGAGCCACGTCGGCGACGTAGACGAACTCGACCCGCTGGTCGGCGCGGTAGGGTATGGTCTCGGGGAGCTCGACGACCTCGGCGACTGATATTGGGGCGATTCGAAGGATAATATGCCGGATCCCGGAGCCCCTGATGAGGCGTTCCGCCTCGATCTTGCTCTCTGAGTAGTTGTTGTGGGCAATTAGCGGGTGGTCCTCACGGATGGGTGGTTCCTCGCGGGCGGTGATTCCGTACGCCGAGACCGATGAAGCGAAGATTAGAGGGGCGTCAGGTCGTCGTTCGAGGGCCTTGACTATGTTGCGGGTCCCTTCGTAGTTGACCCTCATGGTGAGGCCCCTATCGGCCTCGCTCCTGGGCGGAAGGATGGCGGCGAGGTGGAATACGCCGTCAACGTCCTTACATGCCTCCGCAACCTGTTCGGTCTCAGTCACGTCGCCTCGGACGACCTCGACGCCCCTGATGCCACGAACGGTGTCCCATGAAGCCTGCGGCACGTCGAAGGCGAGGGCCTCATCCCCCCGCTCGGCGATCAACCTGACGAGTTCGCTACCCAGGCGGCCAGCGCCTCCAGTGACGAGAAGCCTCATAGGCGAACCTCCTTGAAGCCTTGAGGGCGTTTTGGTTATATGCCATTCGTTCACGCGCCTGAAAAAGGCGAAATCTAAGAGCGTAGCCGGAACTCGTACCATGGACGGGGCAGTTCCCTTTGAGATGATCCTGATGCGGGCATATCAATTGGGAAGGATATAAATTCGATGCGAGCATTGCTGATGCAGAGGAAAGAAGGAATGTTAGATCTCAGCAAGGTGGAGGAGAAGAGGGCTTTAGCCCTCCACAAGAAGTACATCGTTGTGGACACGCACAACGACACCGCACTCGATCTAGTGACGGCCCCGCCTCTCTTCTGCATGGAAGGAAGGCCGCCGAGGAAGAGGCGGACCCTGGGCGAGAGGTCCGAGTCCGGCCAGATAGACCTGCCGCGTATCGCTGAGGGGGGAGTAGACTGCCTTCTGTTCGCCATGTACGTCTCCCCCCTATACAGCGCCCGCCTGAGGCGCCTCCTCCAGATGCTGGACGCCTTCCACTCCGAGGTCGAGAAGAACTCAGACAAGATATCCCTAGCCACGACTTACCAGGGTATAATGGAGGCGGTTAACAGCGGCAAGGTCGCCGCGATCGTCTCGGTGGAGGGGGGAGAGCCCCTCGAGGGCGATATTGGTGTCCTGCGGATGATCTACAGGCTCGGCGTCAGGTCGCTCACCCTAACGCATTTCCCTAGGAACGAGCTGGGAGACGGGTCTGAAACCGAATCTGGCTCCCGTCTGACGGACTTCGGCGCCTCGGTCGTGGAGGAGATGAACAGGCTCGGCATGATCGTCGATGTCTCCCACATCAACGAGGCCGGGTTCTGGGGTGTGATCGAGAAGACCAAGAGCCCGGTAATCGCCTCCCACTCAAACTGCAAGGCCCTGTGCAGCCACCACAGGAACCTCACAGACGAGCAGATAGAGGCCCTGGCGAGGAAGGGGGGTGTCATGAACTTAAACTTCTGCGGGGGCTTCGTCAAGCAGGGGGTCGGCTTCGACTCCCCAGAGAGCCTGAAGAAGGTGAGCCTCGAAGACTGGCTTGACCACCTGGACCACGCAGTCGAAATAGCCGGACCCGACCACGTAGGAATCGGCTCCGACTTCGACGGGGGATGCGGATTCCCTGGGATCGACGACATAACGATGATGCCAAACATCACTAGAGGACTGGTGAAGCGGGGCTACTCGGACGATGACATCGAAAAGATCCTTGGCGGCAACAACCTTCGGGTATTCAGAGAGGTGCTAAAATAACAAGTAGAAATCAGACTTCACAAAAACTACACTCCCTGTATCTTCTTGTAGTATGCATAACGAAGTATCCTTCTGGCGCGGCGAGGCTTATCCATGAGCCCGATAACGAGATCATCCACCCACCAGCAAACTTCAGCGCCTAAGAGAAGGAGCGCCTCTTGAAACTGGCCTATGCAAATAATAACACCACGTATGATTCATGACAACTTTAATACTCAAATCTAAAATGTGGAAACCATCCTCATCGCCATATTCGGTGAAAGCAGGAAGGGCGGCAAGTATGAGGAAATGTTGCTAAAGGGCATTACCTCGGGTTTGACCCTTATTCCCAGATCGTCCTCCATGAATGCGCGTCGAGCTTGGACGCGTTCCCAGGCCTCGGGATAGCTGTCTTCAAACCTTTTTCTGAGATCTTTGTCCGCTAGGGCTATGCCGTCCTCGATGTTCGTGGTGAAGTACGGGGAGTGCGTAGCGGGGATAACGTCGACCTGGAGCGCCATGCCCGAACGGAGGGGGATCGTCGATCCCTCGTAGAAGGGGGAGTGGACCCATTCGTCCAGGTGGATTATGTGTCCCGGGTTCAGGCTCACCCCGAAGAAGGGGTCCCCGATCCGATCGTGGATCGCGCGGTAAAGCTCTCCGCCTGAGACGCCGATGCCAATATGTTTGTACCAGGAAGCAATGGCCTCGAAGTACGGGGCGACAAGCCTATCCACGTAGTCAGAGATCCCTTTGGGCAGCTCCTCCGCGTCCTCGACCAGGAACCCTGCCCTGCACGTGAGTGCACCCCAGAAGCCGCATGCCGTTGTGAAGGGGTCGCCCCTCTCCATCCTCCTCGATGAGGGGCTGGGCAGACCCATGAACGCCCTCGGTCCCGTCGAAAGCATCAGGTGGCAGGAGAAAGGAAGCCCTTTTAGCCTCATGAGCTCCACGGCGTCGAACTCCGACATCCCCGGGCGGAGGCCAAACAAAGCATTCTTCACGGCCTGTGATGAGTGGGCGGCGGCGTACTCGAAGCTCGCCAGCTGATCCACGTCGTTGACTGTGCGCACGCCACATCCAGGGTCCATGAAGATGCCGTTTGCGTTCCTCACGTATTCTCGGCCTCCGCAGATCGTGCGGAGCACATCGGCTATGTAGGAGGGGGTCTCCAGCCATGTCTCAGGGGCCCTCGCCTCTAGGAAGGTGAAATACTTCCATCCCGCAACGCCAACCCTCGAGCCACGCTCGACCCCAACCGCCATCAGGGCCTCCCTCAGTTCGCGGCACCGGCTCCTGTCCTGCCCCATGAGGCTGAAGCCAGGGTAGAGGATGGTCTCAATGTCACATCTTACTGGGCTTATCTCGACATAACCGAGCCCCTCGTGACCGACGATAAGGACGGGTCCCTTATTACGTGGCCCGTCGACGTCGATGACGAGGAGGCTCTCCTCGAAGCGGGGGTCGTACCCGGTAAGGTAGGCCATGTTCGCAAAGTGCTCCCTATCCCCGTAGACAACGAGCACGTCGTACCCGGCGCCCCTCGCCCTGGAACGAGTTTCGTCGATCCTTTTCCGATAGGTCTCCGCTGGAATGACTGGCTCAACCCGAGGCAAACCGAACTCGGGCAGTTCGATATCCACGAGCTCCGCATGACGCCCCACTGAAAGCCACGATCCAATTATGCCGGGGTATCGGTAATATGCCTTCGCTGTCTCCTATTCTCGCGGTGGTTGCTTATGCCCTTGGTAACCCCTCTAAGCCCTTCTTCAGGCTCTCTATGGCCTCAAGTGGGTCGCTGCTCCCTGTTATCCCGGACCCTACAACGAGTTTGTCCGCGCCGACCTCGACTGCCAGCCTTCCGGTCTCTCTGTTTATGCCCCCGTCGACCTCTAAAAGTTTGGATGGGTAGGCCTCCTTGAGCCTGGATATTTTGCTGAGGGACTCGCGGTGGAACCTCTGCCCCCCTCTTCCAGCCGGAACGGACATGACGTGAATGATATCGGCCTCTCCGACAGCGCCCGACTTGAGGGCATCCACTGGGGTAGGGAGGTCGATGGCTATACCGGGGACGCATCTGGCTCCCCTTATCGCCCTCAAGGCTTTAGCGGCATCTTCAGCATCCTCGAACGCCTCGGCGTGTACCGACGCCACTATGGCCGACTCATTGGACCAGGAACCCCTCAACTGCCTGAAGATCGGCATCGGATCCAGGGCCATTAAATGGATCTCAAGGGGCGTTCCATCTAGACCCTTACATAATTCCCTGACGAGCTCCTCCCTGAATACGGGCCTGACGGAGAACGGGGGCCTGATCATATCTATGTGAACCCCTTGAACACCTCCGAGGAGGGCTCTGATCTTCTTCATCGGCGGCGAACCCTGGAGGGAGCCAAGATTGTCCTGCAGCTCCTCCTCGTAGCCGAGGATAGAAAGGAGGATCGGGGTCTCCACAGGCTTAAGATAACCTGCGCGATTCTTAAGGGTGATGCGAGGGTCTTGGATGGCGCCTGAGTACTTCATCGGGGTCGACAGCGGGACCCAGAGCACGAAGGCGGTCGTCGTCGACGGCGAGACAGGCGAAGTGGTAGGTAGATCCTCCAAGACTTACGGTTTGATCGACGGCCTACCGCCGGGCCATATGGAGCAGAACCCCTCGATCTGGAAGGAGGCCTTGATGGAGACTGTCTCCGCTGCAATTAAGGCCTCGGGCATCGACCCCCGAGAGATCAGGGGCATCGGGGTCTCCGGCCAGCAGCACGGGCTGGTCCCCCTGGACGGAGGGGGGAGGGTGATCAGGCCTGCGAAGCTCTGGAACGACACGAGCACGGCGGAGGAATGCCGGATCGTGATCGAGTCGCTCGGAGGAGTGGGCTCGGTGGTCGGGCTCATCGGGAACACGATCCCGCCGGGGTTCACTGCGTCAAAGGTCCTTTGGCTCAAGAGGCACGAGCCGGAGAACTACAGACGGCTTCGAACTATACTCCTCCCCCACGACTACCTGAACTATTGCCTGACCGGCCGGTATTCTATGGAGTACGGGGACGCCTCTGGGACTGCGCTGATGGATGTGAGGCGGAGGCGCTGGTCGAGAGAGGTGATAGGGGCCATAGATCCCGGCATAATGGAGATGCTTCCTGCCCTCCATCCCTCGGACGAGACGGCAGGGCATCTCGGGGCCGAAATGGCCAGCAGGCTCGGGCTGATGGAGGATGTCGTCGTGAGCTCAGGGGGCGGAGATAACATGATGGCGGCGATCGGAACCGGGAACACGAGGCCGGGGATAGTGACTGCGAGCCTCGGAACCTCGGGCACCATATACGCCTACTCCGACAGGCCGGTCGTCGACCCAGAGGGGGAGATAGCCGCGTTCTGCGACTCCACCAACGGCTGGCTACCGCTGGTCTGCACCATGAACGTCACCGTCTCCACGGAGCTCATCAGGTCCCTCTTCGGCTACGGCTACAGGGAGCTCGAGGAGGCCGTGGATAGGGCCAAGCCCGGCTCGGGCGACCTTTTATTCCTCCCCTACCTCCACGGGGAGAGGACTCCAAACGTCCCCTATGGCACCGGCGTCTACTTCGGCCTGAACGACGATACATTCACGGCTGAGAGCATGGCGAGGTCGGCGATGGAGGGGGTCACTATGGGCATGAACTACGGCTTAAACAGGATGAGGGGGCTCGGGATAGAGCCCATCGAGGTCAGGCTCACCGGCGGAGGGGCAAGGAACAGGGCTTGGAGGAGGATCGCAGCAGACGTCTTCAACGTTGAGGTCGTTACCCTCAAGGTCGATGAGGGGGTCGCCTACGGTGCCGCAATCCAAGCCAAATGGGCGTATCAGAAACACATAGGGGAATCCGTCTCTATACGCGAGCTGACAGACCGGTTCGTGGCCGTGAACGAGTCCAGCCGGCTCAGGCCGAAACCCGAAAACGTGGAGGTGTACAGGAGGCTCCAGGGGCTCCAGGACAGGCTGAGCCTGGACCTCAGGGGGGCCTTCAGGGCCCGCGCGAGCCTTTGAACGATCAACGCTTTAACCTCCTTCGGATTATTGGAATCCGTGTCGGCGTTGATGGATCTACGCCCTCAGAAGACGGATAGGGACGCCGAGGAGATGCTGAGGCACCTTAAGGGCAGCGAGCTTGCGCCCAGGTTCTCGGCCGGAGTCTGGTACTTCTACCCCCCTGGCGGGAGGTTCCACGAGGCCTACGTGGAGAAGGGGTCGATCGAGGAAATCCTAGCCGTGATCGGCAGGCTCCACGACGAGGGGTACGTGGACTCTTCCTTCGGTGTCGAGGCCCACTACCCCAACGAGGTCAACCGGGACAACCTGGACCTCTATAGGGAACTGACCCGCGAGACGGGCATAAGGCTGATCACGGTCATCCCGAATCTGTTCTACGACAAGGTGTTCGAGCTTGGTTCCCTCTCGAACCCGGACCCGAAGGTGAGGAAGATCGCCGTGGACAGGGTCATCGAGTCCCTCCGGCTGAACAAGGAGCTGGGAACCGAGTTCGCCGTGGTCTGGCCTGGGATAGACGGCTACGAGAACCCCTTCGGCTTCGACTTCTACGGGATGTGGAGGAGATTCGAGGAGGGCCTCGCCGAGGCGATGGACTCGGTTCCGGGAGTGAGGGTCGCCCTGGAGCCGAAGCCCTACGAGCCTAGGGGGGACAACATCTACAGGAACACGGCGAATGGCCTGATCATGGCGAGGGGCGTCGAGTCCCTCCTAAGGTCCGGCGTGAACAGGGGTCTGCTGAGGGAGGGACACGCCCTCGTTGGCCTAAACCCCGAGGTTGGCCACGTCCTCATGGGGCACGAGGAGCTCGCATACGCCCTCGCCTCCATACTCAGGGAGGGGCGACTGGCCCACACCCACTGGAACAGCCAACCCCTCGGCAACTACGACCAGGACCTGAACGTCGGCGTCCTCGGGATCGACCAGGCGCTGGCGGCCATCCTCGCGCTCAAGATGTACGGCTACGAGGGCTTCTTCGGCATCGACATAAACCCGGAGAGGATGCCCGTGGAGAAGGCCCTGGTCCTGTGCATGAACTCGCTCAAGTCGGCCTGCGCAGTCGTGAACGGCCTGGACTACGATAGGCTCGTCGAGGCGATCTTCAACCCTTCCGAGAACAGGGGCCTTGCGGAGGACATCATGACAAGGGCCCTGGCCCCCGCCTCAGCGGGGCTCAGGCCCATCCCCGATTTTTCTCGAAAGCCGTAATATGACACAGCCTTGACACATTGAACCTGTAATAAACCGAACTGAGGCAATTTCTTTTCAACCTAAAGCGACGATTAGAGACAGGGAGTTGTAGAGATATGCAGCCTAGGAACTCATATTCAGGCTCGATTTCGGCTGAGGGGAGAGTCAAAGGGATTCTTCAGCGTATGACCCTGGAAGAAAAAGTGGCTCAACTGGGATCAGTTTGGGGACGGGAGCTTCTGGAGAACGGGAGATTCTCAAAAAGGAGGGCCGAGGGGCTGATTGGCAGGGGGATAGGCCAGATAACACGATTGTCCGGCGGTTCCTTCGACATAAAGAACCCGAAAGCTGCCGCCGAGATCGCGAACGAAATCCAGAGGTTTCTGACGGAGGAGACCCGGCTCGGGATTCCCGCGATTGTCCACGAGGAGTGCCTGAGTGGGTTCATGGCCCGCGGGGCGACCGCCTTCCCCCAGGCCATAGGGCTGGCAAGCACCTGGGACCCCGAGCTGATGAAGGGAGTAACGTCCACCATCCGTAGGCAGATGAGAGCCGTGGGTGCCCATCAGGGCCTCTCGCCCGTCCTCGACGTCGCGAGGGACCCGAGGTGGGGCAGGACAGAGGAGACCCTAGGCGAGGACCCTTACCTCGTCGCGAGGATGGGGGCGGCCTACATCGAGGGTCTTCAGGGGGAGGATTACAGCTCGGGTGTGATAGCAACGCCGAAGCACTTCGTAGCCCACGGGTTCTCTGAGGGCGGTAGGAACTGCGCCCCTGTCCACGTGCCTCCAAGGGAGCTCAGGGAGGTCTTCCTCCTCCCCTTCGAGGCCGCCGTGAGGGAAGCCGGAGCCCGCTCCCTCATGAACGCCTACCACGAGATAGACGGGGTTCCGTGCACAGCCTCACGCGAGCTCCTGACCGGCGTGCTGAGGGGCGAATGGGGCTTCAGGGGGTTTGTATCCTCGGACTATGGCTCCATAAAGATGTTGATGACCTCTCACCGAGTCGCATCTGACGAGACCGAAGCCGCTATACAGGCACTTGAGGCCGGCATAGATGTCGAGTTGCCGAGGTTGGACTGCTTTGGAGGGCCCACCCTCAGGGCCGCTAAAGAGGGGAGGATCACTGAGTCTACTATAGATCTGGCCGTCTCAAGGGTCCTCACGGCAAAGCTACTACTAGGACTCTTTGAGAAACCCTGTGTCGACGCAGAGGCCGCCGCCAAGGTCTTCGACATCGCCGAGGACCGGGCCCTCGCCCTTGAGGCGGCGAGGAAATCGGTCGTTCTCCTGAAGAACGACGGTCTCCTACCCCTGAGCAAGGGTCTGGGGTCCATTGCGGTCGTTGGGCCGAGCGCCGACAGCACAAGGAACCTCCTCGGGGACTACAGCTACACGGCTCACCTCAGGTGCGATGTGGACGCCGTCCCCGTTGTCAGCGTCCTGAAAGGAATCGAGGGGAAGGTCTCGAAACAGACCAAGGTCTACCATGCGAAGGGGTGCGAGGTTATCGGGGACTCGACTGAGGGTTTCACAGAGGCCTTTGAGGCGGCTAAAGGGTCCGATGTCGTTGTCGCCGTGGTGGGCGAGAGGTCCGGCCTTTCTCCACCCGATGTTTCGGGAGAGCACAGAGACCGATCAGACCTCGGGCTCCCTGGCGTCCAGGAGGATCTTTTGAGGGCCCTGCACGAAACTGGCAAGCCGATGGTCGTCGTTCTTGTCAACGGAAGGCCCCTCTCAGTGGGGTGGATCGCCGAAAATTGCTCGGCTGTTGTAGAGGCTTGGCTGCCCGGAGAGGAAGGCGGTGGCGCAGTGGCTGATATCCTCTTCGGAGACCAAAATCCAGGGGGCAGTCTACCAATTTCATTCCCCCACTCCGTCGGCCAGATCCCCGTAAACTACAACAGGAAGCCTTCCTCCTTCGGCGACTATATATCCCTAGGCTCCAAGCCTCTCTACCCCTTCGGCCACGGCCTGAGCTACACGATTTTCGAATACAGATCCCTGACAATAACTCCTGAGATGGTTCCCGTGGCCGGGAAGGTCTCCGTGAGCTGCGAAATCCGGAACGCCGGAGAAAGGATGGGTGACGAGGTCGTTCAGCTCTACGTGGGCGACGTTGTGGCCTCAGTTACGAGGCCCGTGATGGAGCTCAAGGGCTTCAAGAGGTTGGGGCTCGAACCCGGGGAGAAGAAGAGAGTTACATTCGTTCTCTCGATGGATCAGCTCGCCTTCTACGACCTCCACATGAGGCTCGTCGTTGAGCCCGGGGCCTTCAGAGTCTCTCTTGGCAGCTCTTCGGAAGACATAAGGCTCACCGGTAGTTTCGATGTCATCGGCGACATTAAAGTCGCGCCCAACAACCGAAAGTTATTCTCAGAGGTATCGGTACAATAGCGTGGTTGAGAATGATCCCATCCCATTTTTTCTTCAAGGTTAATAGGTTCTGAGGTAGTTGCACGGCAAGATTTTAAACGGCAGTTGGGTCATCTCGTTATCCTGAGGTCGTCTCATTTGGGTAAGAAGAAATTCGAGTTATCCAGCATGACATGGTGGGAGGCCGAGGAGAGGTTCGGGCAGACAAAGCTCGCAATCGTCCCCGTCGGGTCTGTAGAGCAGCACGGGCTCCACCTCGGCGTTGGGGCCGACTGGATCCAGGCTTGGGAGATCGCGAGGAGGGTCGGTGATAGGACCGGGGCCCTTGTTCTGCCCGTGATGCCCTATGGCGTCTCGGCCCACCACAAGGAGTTCCCGGGGGTGATCACCCTTGAGCCAGAGACTCTCCAGAGGGTCGTGTACGAGGTCCTGGCCAGCCTGAACCGTTACGGCGTGGAGAGAGTCGTCTTCATGAACGGCCACGGCGGCAACCTCGGGGCCATCACGGGGGCCGCAAAGGAAGCCAGGGATGAATTCGACATGCTCTGCGCCATCGTCCAGTGGTGGGACGTCCTGAGGTCGAGGCCGGTCCTCGGCCACCCAGCCGAGGAGCACGCCGGGTATGCCGAGACGGCCCTAATGCTCGCGTCCAGGCCAGAGGCAGTAGAAATGAAGTATGCCGTCCTCACGCCTACAAGGCAGGTGGACGAGGACATCCAGCTAATCAGCGCGGGGCTTGCGAAGTTCAGGGAGGGCGTCGTCAGGATTCCTCTGAGGACGCTAGACGTCACGGACACCGGGTCGATGACAGAGGCCCACCCGGACGAGGTGCCGGGGACCAGGGATTACTCCAAGATAACAAGGGAGTTCGCCGAGGGGCTCATGGGCGAGGTCGTGGACTGGCTTTGCAACTTCGTCGACGAGTTCGAGGGCTTCGAGCTGCCGCCCTTGAAGGCTTCTAAGGAGAAGGCCATGAGGGAACTAAGCGGATAGACCGTTCGATATCAGGTAGCAACGGGATCTCAATCGTTATGAAAGGGATAGGGCTAGACGGTGCCTCCCCTCCATGAGCGGAGGTACTTCTCCTGTTCCTTGGTGAGGGTGTCTATCCTGACGCCCATGCCCTCAAGCTTCAGCCTTGCGACGGTCTCATCAATCTCCCTCGGCACGTCGTAGACCTTCGGCTCAAGCTTCTCTCCCTTCCAAAGCCACTCGGCCACGAGGGCTTGGTCCGCGAAGCTCATGTCCATCACCTCGCTGGGGTGGCCCTCGGCGGCCGCGAGGTTGACAAGCCGCCCCTCCGCCAGCAAGTAAAGCCTTCGCCCGTCCTTCAGCCTGTACTCGTCCAGGCTTTGTCTCAGCCTGCGCTTGCCCGTGGACATTTCCTCGAGGGCGGGGATGTTGATCTCCACGTTGAAGTGTCCGGAGTTGGCCATGATGGCCCCGTCCTTCATCGCCTTCATGTGCTTCCCGTCGATGATGTTGACGTCGCCAGTGGATGTGACAAAGATGTCGCCGATCCGTGCCGCCTCAATCATCGGCATAACCCTGAACCCGTCCATCACGGCTTCAAGCGCTCTCAGGGGGTTCACCTCGGTCACTACTACATCTGCGCCCATGCCTTTTGCCCTCGACGCGATCCCCCTGGCGCACCAGCCGTAGCCACCGACGACGAAGGTCTTCCCAGCGAGCATGACGGCCGTCGACCTCAGGATGCCGTCTATCGTGCTCTGACCCGTTCCATACCTGTTGTCGAACATGTGCTTCGTGTCGGTGTCGTTCACTGCTATGATCGGATACCTGAGGGCGCCGTCGGCCTCCATTGCCCTGAGCCTGATGACGCCGGTGGTCGTCTCCTCCGAGCCCCCCTTCAAGCCCTCGATGGCCTCTGACCTGCTCGAGTGGATCGTGTTAACGAGGTCTGCCCCATCGTCCATGGTGATCTGGGGCCTCAGGTCCAGCACCTTGTTGACGCACCAGTAGTACTCCTTCGTCGTCTGCCCCCTCCACGCAAAAACCCGCGTCCCGGAGCGGGCGAGGGCCGCGACAGCCTCGTCCGTGGTCGAGAGGGGGTTCGAGCCGCACAAGAGAACATCGGCACCCCCCGCCTCCAGCGTCCTCACGAGGACGGCCGTCTCCTTCGTAGCGTGAAGACATGCGCCGACCCTGACGCCTTCCAGGGGTTTCTCCTCCTCGAAGCGCTTGCGGATGAGTCCGAGGACGGGCATGTGGGCCTGGGCCCACTCAATAAGGAGTTCTCCTTGGTCTGCCAGCCCAACATCCTTCACCTTGTAATCGGCCAAAGGATCACCGTTATGAAAAAATATCCGAGGGTATAAGGAAGTTATCCCGGCCTGCTGCTTGAACGGGCTGTGAATAATCGATGTTAAGGTGATCTGATTTTCCTTGAGAAAATGATAATATCCTTGATTTATGCTATGACGAATTCGATCGCGAGCACCCCCAGACACGCCATGAGGGTTATGGGGGTTACCATCAAACCGTGTATGACGAATTCCTTGAACGAGATTCGAACCTCCTTGTCGCGAAGGATGCTCATCCACATTATCCCGGCCAGCGCTCCTATCGGCGTGATGTTCGCGCCGAGGTTCGAACCGATCGTCGTCGCGAGGACCGCTGGTAATAGATGGGCCTGAGCAGCCACGCCAGAGATGGGGACGAAGGCGACCGTCATGGGTATATTGTTCAGGAGGTTCGCTGAAAAAGCCGACGAAACACCATAGACCAATGTATAGAGGGGGCTCGAATTTCCACAGGTGTTCCTGAAGAATGAACCTACGTCTTCTGTGATCCCGTAAATTCGGAGGGCTTCGACTGATACGAACAACGCTAAGACGAACGGGATGATGCTCAAAGGCATATTTTTAAGGGTTCTAATGAGTTCAAAGCTTATCTTGCCCAGACCTTTTCTGTGCAACGCTAACAGCAAATCCCTCACCGAGAGTATTATGATGAGGGCGACGGCAAATCCGAGGGAGATCGTCCACATCTCGATTCCAAAGTACGGTGCAACGGATAGTGCGACTATGCAACCCCCGAGGATTGAGATTCCGAGAAGCGCGCCAGCCCTATCGGTTATCGCCTCTGAGGGTGCCATCTCCTCGATGTGGGTGATTGGTTGCCGAACCTTTCCCCTGAATATGAGATATAGTAAAAGCATGTTGACGAAACCAGCCGTGATAGCGGGTAAGAACATCCATTTAAAGTACTCATCGAAGCGAAGATCGAAGGCGGACGCGAGCAGTATGTTGGTGGGGTTCCCTATGTAGAGCATCATGCTCCATGTGTTCGCCGCAAAGAACTCCGCTATCAAATAGGGCTTCGGATCAATCCCAGCATTCCTTGAGAAATAATAGACGAAGGGAGTGAAGGTGAGTATGATGATGTCGTTCGAAGTGAAAATCGTGAGAACTGAAACGGTAAGATAGACCGAGAAAAAGAGTCTCCTCCCATCTCTCCCGGCGAACTTCAATGCGAGGCGAGCGCAGTATTCGAAAAACCCAGTTATGTCTAGGAAGATGCTCATGAAAACCATGGAGAGGAAGAGGATTAGTACGCCGAAGGGGTTCAGGCCCGCCTCTCCTCGAAGGCCTCTCAGTATCTGATTATAGTCCAATGCGCCGAAAGCCACAAGCAGAACCGGGCCGAGCAAAGCACCCAGAAAATAAGTATCAACCCTTATTTTCCGATCGCCGAGCCTCGTGTAAAAGTAGGGTTTTCGTAGGATTAAATAGATCATAACAGTCGATGAGATTGCAAATATTATCTCAACAACTGTTTTTCCATTCATTTCCTAGCAGTAGCCCCTCGCTTCATATAAAATATTTGGACTAATGTCCAAAAATTTAAGATCTGAGGGATTTAAAATGTCCCTCGAAAGAAATGAAAATGCAGTTTCGATTTAGTGGTGAATCCGATAATGGTCGTCTACTGAGAGATCGCACTCGGTTTCTTGAGCGATCGGTATTCTTAGAAAATCGTGTTTTCAGGTTATAGAATTACTATCTGGGCGTGGGGTACGTCCCCGAAGTAGATCACAGCTTCCCTGTGTATGATCCGGCTCCTTAATGCGGCGTCCACGATCCTCTTCCCGACGATGTTGCAGATGGTAGCCTTCCGCATCGCCTCGATGGCCTCATCGAGGTCTGCTAGGGTGCCCCTGTAAAATCGCTCACTCACCTTGAAAGGGGCCCGACCGCCCTCCAGGGTCTTCCCGAGGATCTCGGCGTCGCAGACGGCGACGAGGGTGTCCTTTCCATGTCGGGTTGACCTGATGTAGACCTCTCCCATCGCCCGCTCACTTGGTGCCTATCGAAGACCTAGCCCCGCAGGCCTCGCATTGAAGGAACCAGAGCCTCTTCGACCTGCTGATCTTGGTGTCGGGGCGCTTGCACACGGGGCAGATGACGTACCTGTTTGTGTACACCTCGAGGAGGTTGCGGATGGAGTCCAGCCTGAAGGTGCCCTGGAAAACGGCCCTGGTCCCATCGAAGTTCGCGAGGGTCGCCATCTCCCCGGAGAGGAACTTCAGCAGGTGGTCGGGGTCCCTCCTCATCTCGTCCGCTATCTCCTTGAAGTTCATGATGACCGTCCTCCTACCGACCTGCCTCACGTTAGGCCTCGGCACGGTCCACCTCTCGTAAGCCTCGACCTTCTCGGGCAGCCCCCCGTGGGCCCTGTCGAGCATCGCCCTGTAGTCCTTCTCCATCCCCATCGTTATCCTCTTCTCATTCCCTTAATATAGCCCCTCTGCAGGCGGCCGTAAAACCTACGGTTGGAGCCACCTCAAAAAGGTTTCCCGATCCCAAACTGGCAGGGTTTTCGAAACCTTCATAAAGAATCGTTCAGTGAAGATGAAATGAGTAACCATGCCTACGATCAGTTATGTAAAGATCTATGGTCCGCCGGTCTTGAAGGCAATCAAGGCTCTGGAGAAGATCGCCGTCGGGATGCCGGAGGTCTGCATAATGGACTCGGTTATGTATGGCGGGGGCGACATCAGCGCATTCACCAACCCAGACTATGTCTCAAGCTATTTCCGCGCCCCAGGTGTGCCCATAGCGATCGACGTGAAGAGATGCAAGACCATAATAAGCAAATCTGGTGAGAGGCTAGGCGAGCACGACTTCTTCTTCGAGTGGTTCACGAAACCCTCCATGGACCAGATGAACCACCTCATAGAGAAGGTCGACGAGGCCCTAGCGCCCTTGGGATGCAAGTACTCGATAACGACGAAGAAATGAAGCGACTGTAGAAAGCTCTGACCCCTATTTTTTATGCGAATTTGATGTTGTACGCACCGTCAACACCATCTGTCTCAGTATGCATTGCGAAACGGAAGATAGTGCCTCTCAACCCTTAATACGGCATGGCCGTACCTGATAAAATGATGAGACATGGGCGCATCAGTTGGTACTATCCCAGAGGATAGGATAATGCTTCGTGAGATCCTCCACGTCTGCATCGTCGTTAAGGACGTGGAGGAGACGGCCAGAGCATTCGCCGAGAGGTTCGGCATCGGGCCGTGGAGAATTAGGGTGGCGCACACCCCGGCTTCGAGGGCCAGCGTTCGTGGGGAGCCCGTCGAGTACACCCTGAAGTTCGGCCACTCGAAGGTCGGCCCGGTAAGCCTCGAGCTCGTCGAGACCGTCAAGGGGAAGACGATCTATAGGGAGTTCCTGGAAGAGCACGGGGAGGGCCTCCACCACATAGGAGTGCCGACGCCAGTGCCCTTCGACGCCGAACTGGAAAAGTGGAGGAGGCTCGGGATCGAGCCTCTGCAGGTCAACAGGATGGAGGATCCCGAGGAGGGATGGGCCTACATGGACACTCATGGGATCGCAGGGTGCATCCTGGAGATCCTCAGCTTCAAGAGATACCAATGATGCAAATCCATCCTTCGATACCAGTACCTCGCCCCTATTTTTCTCATCTTCTTAGGGACTCGTTGATAGCGCGACTCTGGCTCAAGTAAGAGAATGCGCTGGTGTCAAATAGTAAACCAAAGTACCCTGGGCATTTTCATAAAAAAATCTATTCTAGAAGGTTTGAAAAGGAAATGCTGGCTACGAAGCGGCTGGCTTCTCATGATATGTTAAAGAGATAGTCTACCCTCGAGATCTTTTATAGCTCTTGGCGGGAATTTCCCCCCTTTTACGAGGTTGATCAGCTTCGCTAATTCTTTGTTCGCCCTCTCGTAGAGTTCCTTTCCTATCCAGCCCTTTTCGAGGGCGTCTCTCAGCTCCTCCTCGTCGAGAACCTCATACCTGAGATGGGGCGAGACCCAGAGATCGAGGAAAAGGTCGGTTAGCTCGATCCCGCCGTCTTCAAGCGGCAGAAATGGCGTGACGATGTCGCAGTAATACCCTGTGTGCCTCCCCTCTAGGTTCCTTATTTTGCCCACGGAAAACCACTTCCCCTTCAGCTCGAAAAACACGATCTGAAACCCGGGGGCTAGGACCACCTCGCCGTCGAACGTGACGGAGTGCGTAGATGTGATTAGAGATCTGCCGATCACGACATCCCTCGACCTGTATATCAGCTCGTCGTAGAGATCCTTTACTTGGTTCGGCAATCGAACATAGCTGACGTGGATCTTGGGCGTCGTTTCCCTAGGGGCTTTACTTTTCCTCGGCATCGAGCTCAGAATACCGAATAGCATCAACTCACGATTTCTCCACTGCATATGACATTTCACAGGGCTTGTCTTGAACAGCTTGAAGAAGCAATGCCCTGATCCATACGCTCCCTATTAGAACATACATAGCTTCTTTCATAAATCTAAGGTCCTTTTTTAGGTCTCATGGAAGAGACCCCAATTTGTACCGACGGAGAACCCCGTAGTAGATTACGATCCCGCCGATGGCGAGGACGATGAATCCCCCCGCCATGAGCGCACTCCCTATGGTTCCGAGTATGGGTATCTTGGCCCCCAACTGCAGATCAAATTCCACGTTCGGGGAGCCGTTGGAGTTCATTACGACGACCCAGTAACTGCCCGTTTCGGGCTCCCACTCGAGGGTCTGTGTCCCCACCCCGCTCGTCGAGGCCATCCAGAACGTCTTTGATGTCGGGGGCTGGGCAGGGGCGGAGCCCTCGTGGGGTCTGTAGGAGATCTGCGGTTGGGAATCCCCCCAGGGTTTATATGGCCAGTCCAAGTCGGAGACCTCGTCGTACTCGACACCGCCAAGGTAACCCGTGGCATCGGTATCCCTGGCGATGCCGATGAACAGGTCCTTCGATGGGTCGCTATTTGTCCCGACGAGCCTGATGGTCACGAGGTCGCCAGGCCTCGGCATCCACATGCGGGTAGGCATGTCGATCCCCACGTTGACGTTTACACCCCGCAGGGCGATGGCGTAGGAATCCGAGTGGAACCTGACCTCACCACTCGTTAGAAATCCATCGGAATCGGCGAATGTCCTTCTGACCCACATGATGCCTCCACCGCCCGCTATCAGGCCTATGGAGGCCACGATCAGGAGAACCCCAAAGATGGCGGCGATTATCCTGCCGATCGACAATCCAACGCCTATCGGTCTCCGGTATTCTAACTTCGGCACTCTCAGCGCGGCGCCACAATGAGGACAGAACGCCGCATCCTCCTTGACCTCCTTTCCACATTTCGAGCAGTATGGCATTGGGAAATTCCTCCGTTACCCAATGTTCCTCTAGTGATGCACTGATTTAAACCAACCTGAGCCGGCAGGGTCACTAAACTGTTTTATCCTGCGTACGCCTAGGGTTTCCTGTGTCCTCCGATAAATTCGAGTGCGAGGTCATGGATTGGGAGCTTTTCTACTCCCTCTCCAAGGAGGTTGCACGAAAGATAATCGAATCTGGCTTCAGGCCGGATTTCATCGTGGGGCTCGCAAGGGGGGGCTGGGTGCTCTCAAGGGTGCTGTGCGACTTTCTAGGGGTCAAGGACCTGGTCAGCCTGAAGGTTGAGCACTGGGGGGTGACGGCCCACCCTGACGGCAAGGCCCGGCTCAAGTACCCTTTCGAGATCGACCTGACGGGGAGGCACGTTCTAGTCGTGGACGACATCACTGACACCGGCGATAGCATGATCGTCGCAACCGATTACATCAAGACCATGAATCCACAGGAGGTCAGAACCGCGGCCTTGAGGCACATAACGGGCTCGAAGTTCACGCCCGACTACTACGGCGACGAGATCACATGGCGCTGGGTCATCTTCCCCTGGAACTACACCGAGGACATGTACAACATCATCCCAAAGGTAGCGGGGGACCACCCCAACATGAGGGAGATCAGGAGGAGGCTGAAGGCTGATTTTCGGATCGATGTCGATGAAAAGGAGATATCCAGGCTGATGGCGGAGATCCGACGACGCTCCGCGAAGTGAAGGATCGCACTGGAAATAGACATCCTTAGCCAGAAAAACCCGGACATCTTCCTGAACAAGAGGAAAAAGGGCATAAGCCAAGATTTTTTTTATTCATGACCTCGAAGCCCAGATATAGTTCGCCCACCCACCGAAAATGTAGGGTGTAATGGAGTTGGCCGAGGACGCAGACATCTTGAAGAAAATATCGCTGAGGATGAGCCTGAAGGAGGGGGAGGAGGCGGTCAGGCGCCTCCTAACGGAGGTTCACAGGCGGGGGAAGGTTGGAACCAAGGAGCTGGCCCGCGCCGCCAGGTTGCCCGTCCCGGTCGCCGCTGCGATCAGAAGGGAATTGGAGAAGGCGGGGATCCTCGCCCGGGAGGGCGGCGCCGTTCTCACGGAAAAGGGCAAGAGATACGTCACTAAGGCGCTCGGGATGACTGATAGGACAGGGCTGATCTGCCAAGCATGCTCGGGCAAAAAGATCCCCTTATCCGGAGAGTTCACCGAGGCGCTGGAGAGGCTCAGGGGCTACTCGGCCCTCCGACCGGAGCCGATCCCCCGGCTCGATCAGGCGTTCGCCACCCCCGAGACGGCGCTTCGCCGGGCCCTCTACATGCTCGGGGAGGGCGACCTCGAAGGAAGGGACCTGCTCCTCATCGGCGACGACGACCTGACCTCGGTCGCGGCAGGGTTCCTCAGGGTTGCGAGGAGCATAATCGTCGTCGATGTCGACGAGAGGCTGCTCAGGGTTATAGAGGACATCTCTGGGCGTGAGGGCCTCGGAATATCGTGCGTCCACCACGACCTCAGGAGGCCCCTCCCCGAGAGGCTGAAGGGCGGATTTGACATCGCAATGACTGATCCGCCCTACACGGTGCCGGGGCTCAGGCTCTTCCTCTCCAGGGCGGTAGAAGCGCTGAGGGGTCGGAAGACGGCGAGCATATACCTTGCCTTCGCGGACAAGCCGCCGCTGGAGATGCTTGAGGTCCACAGGGCCATCACTGGAATGGGGCTCTTCGTCAGCGAGCTCATCCCCAGGTTCAACGAATACGAGGGCGCCGAGATACTCGCGAACACTACGTTCATAGCGAAGCTTGCGACGACGGAGGAGACAAGGCCGTCGGTAACCGGGGAGTTCACGGGGATGATGTACACGGGCGAGGTCCATCCCACCGTTAGGGTATACAGGTGCCGATGCGGCGAGAGGATAGAGGTCGGCGCCTCCACCGGGTTCGAGACGATCGAGGAGTTGAAGAAGAGGGGCTGCCCAGGATGCGGGAGCAAGGAGGGGTTCAGGCTCCTCAAGAGGAAGCTTCTATGGTGAACACCCCGACGAGGGCAATCCTATAATGTTTGGGCCAAACTAAGATAGGGCCTAAAGGGGAATTTCAATATATTCAGATGTTCTTATATGGCGTTTTAATCCGTAAAGGTTATCTAATGGTAGAGTAATAATTTACTACTATATGGTAGTAATAAAGTTTAGGTTCTTTTGCGGCGAGGGGGATCTGCCCATGCACTACTGCAAGATATGTGGCATCCCCCACCTATGCGTAGACGAGGCAACAAAATGTGAGCTTAGACACATAAACCACGCACACGATGGGGAGGAGGCCCCAAATATTATGAACTCGGCAAGGCATCAGATAAATGAAGCTGAGCAGTGAGAAGGTTAATTCTATATTTTTATTGCTTTAATTTTTGTTTAAATTTTCGATATTTAACAATAAATGAAGATAGTTTTCTGAAAGAGAAGGATATTCCAGCAAGAATGCATTCATCTTGTGCAATAAAATACATGAATTTCCCCGCAGGCGCGCGAACTGTTAAACCGTTGATGGTCGTAGAGGTATGCAGTCAGCGGCATGTATCGTGATGTTCTGGTCATCGGGGCTGGGGTCCTAGGGCTCAGCTCCGCCTGCCACCTGAAGAGAAAGAACCCCGAGAAGAGCGTGCTTGTCGTCGACGCGCTCGGTGGGCCGGGACGCGGAAACACGGCAAAGAGCGCCGGGGTTTTCTACAACCTCCACTCCTCCGAGGCAAACTACCTCCTCGCCGACTCGACCATCGACTGGCTGTTCCATCTCCAGGACGATCTCGGGTACGACCTGGATCTGGCCCAGCATGGCTACCTCTACCTCCTCAGCGAATCCAAGTACAGCATGCTGAGGGGTTTGGTGTCAAAGATGCGCCGTTGGGGCATCGATCTTAGAACGTATGACAAGGATGAGCTCAAACGAGTTATGCCCGACCTGGTCACCGAATTCGGCGAGGAGGAGACCGAGCTTATGGGCCTTGACCCTGTGGATGTCGGCCTCTTCGGCGTGAAATGTGGGAGCGTCAACACCGATGCCCTAGCCCGCAGCCTGGAGGTCGATTTCCTCGGCCTGGGTGGAGAGGTGAGTTACAATACCGCCGTGACTAGCCTGATTCTAAGGCCGGAGAGGAGGCTTGACCTCCCTGGGGAGCCCTTTGTCTGGCAGGACATTCAAGTGGTGGGGGCTGAGACCGAAAGGGGTGAGATAGAGGCCGAGACGACCGTTGTGGCAGCTGGCGTCTGGTCAGAGAGGCTCCTGGATCCTATCGGCTTCGACCCCCTAATGAGGCCAAAGACACGGGCGATCTTCGTTTTCAAAGACCCGAGGCTACAGGGGCTTCTTGGTGTTAGGGGGTTCAGCTCACTCAACGCCCTCCCATTCACCCAGATACCCGAGATAAGGATATACTTGAAGGCTGAGCTGACGGAGGGGAGCATCTGGCTGGGGTGCGCCGACGATTTCGGGAGAAGGTACGGCCTCGAGGACGATCCAAAGCCCGAGAGCGGCCTCTACTCAAACAGCATATATCCAGCGCTGGTGAAGTACCTGCCCTGCTTCCAGGACATTCGACCGGTGAACATGTGGGCCGGGCAGCGGGCCATCAACAGATACGACGGTGTCCCAGTCGTCGCCCCCGCGCCGGGTATGATCTACGTTGGTTCCGCCACAGGAACAGGCATAATGAAGTGCGACGCGCTGGGCAGGGCAGTGGCGGCGCTCTACGCCGATGAGACTGATATCGAGCTCTACGGGGGCAGACGCCTCAAAGCGGCGAGCTTGGGCATTGAAACTCGCATCGTGGAGAAGGAGGCCTTCAAGATCTAGATGTTGAAAAGCTCTCTCATCTGCCCACGGCTTAATCACCTTTTCGCTACGGTAAACAGATAGGTATTTTGATGAGAAGCCTATACAAACACCAACAATGAACCTCTCAGGGTGATCAGGCAATGCTCAAGATCAAGCAGTTGGTGGTCGACCTCTACGGATGCGAAGCCGATCTTAATGACGAGGACTTCCTCTTGGCAGCTCTTGAATCTGCGGCGGTCGAAGTGGGTGCCACGGTAGTCAAGAGGATCGCCCAGAGGTTCTCGCCCCAAGGGATAAGCGCCATCCTGCTTCTGGCCGAGACCCACCTTTCCATCCACACGTGGCCCGAGAACGGATACGCTGCTGTGGACATCTTCATCTGCGGCGAGGGCAAGGACCCTCACGCGGCGTGGGGGACGATAAGGAAGGTCCTGAAGCCGAAATCTTTCAAGGTCAAAGAGATCGTCCGGACGATTGGGGAACGACGTACATAGTCCTTTAGGAAGTTGGTTCACCGATCAAATAGTCTGCTCAAATTAGTTCTTAACAGCGGGCGGATAAGGGATATCAGCTCAGGCGATGATCGCAGTTCTCGTCGCCCTTATCCTGTTGAGGCGACGGATCTTCCAGCTGAGGATGTTCTTTATCTCCTCCATGCTCTCTGCCTCTATGCAAGCTATGATGTCGTAGGAGCCCTGCACCAGGTGGGCCTCCTTTACTCCAGGGAGTTTCCTAAGGGCGTTGATGACCTCCCACTCGCAGCCCGTCTCCGAGTTTATCATAACGTAAGCCCCCGCCGTCGTCCAGCTCCTCTCCTGCGTGGTTAAATTTACCAAGGACTATATAGCAACTATATTTTATATATTTTCCGTATTGCTTTTCCAGTCGAAATATAAGCCGATAGAAATCGATCCTGCCGAAGCTCAAAATAATTAGAAGCACCTTTTGAGCTTCTTTCGCCCGATGATGCCTGATTTTGGGTTAACCCAAGGTTCCGTATAACGGCCATAATGGCCAAATCCTTTGACGAAGAATACAACCGTAAAAGGACATGTTTTCACCGGCCTTTCCATAAATGATGCAAGGGGGGACATGTTGTTGACTTTGGATGTTCGAAATAGTATATAACTAGTAAATCTATTCAGCGTTTTTAGACAACTAATATTAGCGGAAAGGAACGGAATATAGGTAAAATACAAACTTTATAAACCCACGAGGTTTTGATCAACTTGGAATGACGAGCAGGAAATACAGGTACCACACGGTCAACCTGCCGGAGTCCCTCGCGAAGAAGATTGAGGAGGTTATAGAGAGCGGTAAGCACGGCTACA
>CAZPMB010000012.1:27934-31956 GCA_964587735.1 uncultured Candidatus Bathyarchaeia archaeon
CACGGCTACACGAGCATCCCAGACTTCGTGAAAACGGCGGTCCGGAGGTACCTCAAGGAGTTGGGATACCTAGTCTGAAGGCTTACTTTTTTCGATGAGGAACCCGTCAGATTTATTTCCCCGCTATTGCGTGAAGCGCCCCTTATGCTAGAGTATACGCCTTTCATTCCCTCCAATTGTCTCCTATTTGTCGCTCACAACTTGCACGGCTACCTTAGGCTCGCTTGTAGGCTAGATGAGAGGGAAGTCGAGTTGGGTGGGATTGAACCAACGTCGATCTCACGGAAAGGGCAGTTTTGGGCTCTATAGGATCATTGAGCACCCTAATGAAGGGTTTCCAAGGTCCATGTCCGCGGGCCTAGCGTTTTCTGTAATCACCCCGCCCATCAGAGCGGGTTGGGTGGGTCTTCGTACTTTGGGTAGGTTTGAGATCAAAGATCTCAAGAAAAACGAGCCCCTTCTCGCTGAGCTCGTACTCCCTCGATGGGTACTTACCCCTCGTCCTTCTCTCCGATACTACCCTGATGAGGCCGTGGTCGACGCAGAAACCGATGTAGCGGCTGACCATCCCGTAACCCCTTTGCCTCCCCTCGCAGAGCTTCGAGAAGCTGGCGGGCGCCAGCCTCCTCACGTGGTTGAGGAAGGAGAGGAGGGTCCTCAGGCCTGGGTTCTCCATGACAAGCATGCATTAACTAATTATAACCAATAATTATTAATAATACAAACTTTATTAACCCGTAAAGTTTGAATTAAATTTGTATGTCCAGCCGCAAGTACAGGTACCATACGGTCAACCTGCCTGAGTCCCTCGCGAAGAAGATTGAGGAGGTTATAGAGAGCGGTAAGCACGGCTACACGAGCATCCCAGACTTCGTGAAAACGGCGGTCCGGAGGTACCTCAGGGAGTTGGGATACCTTGTCTGACGTCACTGTGAGCAGCGACCCCTGAATCCTTCTGTCCATTTCTATATGAGTGATCTCAGACGCTTCCTGAAGTCGATGCCAACGCCTATTCTATTTTCGTTGATGGCGTCACCGACCAGATGCCCGAGCGACTCTTATTAATTTCACTTTTTCTAGGTTCGTCATCTTAGCCTCTATATGTTTCGAAGAGGTTTTCGCGCGTCGATGGCAAGTCATAATGATTTCTGGCGGGCATGAAATCTTCTGGTTTGTGTTTTGCATTTATTCAAATTAAATAGTTAGTTTGTATTTCTCTTTGTTTATTCATTGAATGGATTTTTGTTGTTCTTGTGAATTTGTGTTTGGTTTTTAGTTGATGCGTGGGTTGGAATTGGAAACAGGGGATATTTTTTTAGTTATTCTATTATTACGTGTGCAATGTGCTAGCGAAGGTTTTAATATGGTTGTATTACGCCAAATTTGTTGAGCCTTCAAAGGAGTTAGGTTCAGGTGACTAGTTCCTCCCTCCAGGCATTGATAGTCTTGTATCTATTGCTCTCTACCTTCGGTGGCGCTTACCTTTCTTTCCGTATCATCACCTACAGCGGATGCGAGCCCTGCGAGGAGAGGGTCATGACATTGAAAAACCTGTACCCCCAGAGCGTGTTCGTAAAATTTGATCTATCCACCAACGAGAACTTGATGCGCCTGAGAGAGGTCACCAACGCGATCGATGTCCGGTTCCTATTTCTGCCTGTAGTCGGCGTTTTCGTGGATGAGAAGCTCAAGCTGATAGGCTCGGGGGACATATCAGCGGACAGCTGGAGGCAGATAATCGAGAAGGACGTCGAGGGCGTACCCGTGTACATGGACGACGGAAGGGGACATGCGGAGCTGAAAAAGACGATTGAGGACACCGACAGGATATCGACGCTGCAGAAGCTCCTAACGAGAGCTGATGTCGGAGGGACGCCCACTGAATTCAGCAAGCTAATCGTGCCCGTGTCTCTGGCCGCCTGCATGGACGCCATCAACCCGTGCGAGATCGGCGTCTTCCTCGTCCTTCTGACTTTCGTCCTCTACTCTGTCGATCGGAGGACGGCCTTGAAAACCGGCCTGTCGTTTACCGCTGCGGTCTTCGTCACCTATCTCTTGTTGGGCCTGAGCCTGCTCAGGTTGTTGATCCATTTCGCGTTGACGAAGTACTTTTTCATGGCATTTGCCGCCCTCATGGGGGCGCTGAGGATCTGGGAGTCGGTGAAGGGGGAGAGGAGGCACATCCCGGGCTCCTTCTCGAGAAACATAACCAGACGCTTGGAGCAGGCGTCAAATGTAAAGACGGGCCTCGCCGCCGGAGTTGTCACGGCGTCCTTACTTCTGCCATGCAGCTCGGGGCCGTATTTCCTTGCCCTGAGCCTCATATCCGAGGGGGCCACGATGGTCGAGGGCATCCTTTTGCTCGTCATCTATAATTTCATCATCATAGTCCCCTTCATGGCGATCACCGTCTTGGTGTACATTTTCAATGTGAAAACCATGTACCTGAGGCTGATGATGACAGAAAAAAGCAGGTGGGTCAACCTGATTCTGGGAGCAGGATTGATCGGTCTAAGCCTGATCATCGTCTTCACATAGCCTTACTTCATGTGCAAAGCTATGTAAAATTAGAATGAGGTTGTCAGAGGCAATTATTATCAGAATTTTTGAATCCATACTCGACTATTGTACGCTTAATTATAATCGTCTCAGGATGTTTTTTTTGGGGCTGGAAACCACTCGCTCAGACGCGCCCCGGCCTCCTTGAGCAGCTCAGAGTTAAAAGTCCCGAACATTTTGTTACCAGAAGAGATGTAGGCTGCTTTCTCTACGTCGAATCCCGCCACATGATTTAGCATCGCATCCAGCTGGGCGACGCCTCTACTTATGGCTACATCCCGAGTAAACGAGTTCGATCCGTCGCCTCGGGGGGCCTCGAATACCCCTATGAGCTCAAAGAGGCTCCCGTAGATCTTGTTTATGTCGAGTACGCTCCTGGCCAGCCTCCTGTCCCCTGAGCCGTGCCACCAGGCCCTCACCGGATCAGGTATGAGGCCGAACATGTTCTTCATCGTGAAGCTCTGGTATTCCTTACGCTTGCTCAGGCTGACAAAGGAAGAGCCGCGGTACCTGAACAGCTTCTCCGGGACGAAGCCGTACATCGTATCGGTGAAGACAGGAGGGTATCTCGACTCGACGGATTCCTTGACGATCCTCTTGTCTGCGACCCTTCCTGCCCAGACCTCGTCAGTGGCATTAACATATTCAATGTCGTTATCCTTGAAGAAATCGAAGTAGCCGTACTTCTCTAGAAAGTGGCGATCCTCCCTCATAAGATGGCTCCAGTGAGGACCATCTATGAACCAGTCCCAGTCAGGGTTTTTAATCAGCCATCTCCAGCCCTTGTTCAAGAGCCAGTTCCAGTCGACCTCCTCGCCGTCAGCCATGAATCGTAGGCCATTCGGCTCCAGCTCCATCGACCTGTTGAGCAGGTGACCCTCGGTGACGATGACCCTGCCCTCAACGGCCTCTACGACGCAGCGGAGGGCTTCAAGGTTCCTCGGGGAGCCTTCCTCTATTCCAACCCAGTCCGCCTTAACGATGAGCGGATCCGATTCGGGCAAGTAATCCTTGAGGAGGCTCGTGAAATCTGCAGGCGTGTCGACCCTAGAGAATGTGGAGTCGCCTAAACGGAGCGTAGAAGCCATGAAGCTAGTAGATTATTCATCTCTTTTATGATTTTCTTATTCGGACACCAAATTGAGAGCCCCTGTATCGAGCCTCTTACGCATCATGCTGGGATTTTGATACATACTTCATCTGTTGAAAAGGTACTTGGTGGAGTAAAACTAACACGTTCGCAAACAATAAACGGCTAAACTGTGTAAGATAGACGGTGGGGTTAAGATGTACAGGCTGAAGGCGACTCTTCAAAGCGAGGACGGGAAGACCTGGCTGGTAGAGAAGGTAGAATACCTGCTGGAGAAGAGGGCCGGCTGGGAGAGGTCGAAGTTCGTATCCCACAGCCACTGCTCAAATTGGAGGTTCACATTAGAGGAATAATTCTCGAGCTCGTCGATACC
>CAZPMB010000013.1:0-31567 GCA_964587735.1 uncultured Candidatus Bathyarchaeia archaeon
CTCGAGAGGCCCGTATCCTTAACCGGACTAGACGACGGGAGCACAGGGCTATAGAGACTTTTCGGTAGCCAGATTTAAGTCTTCCACACAACTGTTGTTGAAGTTACATCGTAAAAAAAATGTTAGAAGTCGTCCCTCAACTTCATGATGTGTGCGATGTTCGCCTTCTCGTTGATAAATGGCTCGATCTTGCCGGCCTTCGACGTGAAAAGGGTTGTCACGCCGGGCCCGTGGCCCGCCACATAGCTGTTGCTGTGGGCAACGATGCCCACAGAGACGGCACCCCTCCTGTAGATCCTCCCATAGGATTGATCGGCGTCCATTATCGCGACGAGGTCGCCCAGCCTTACATCCCCAAGGCCATACTCCTCGACCGTCTCCTGGCAGAACATCGTGATGTCGTAGTCTCCAGAGCTAACTTGGTTTCTACCCAAGCCGGAACCCATAATGGCCGCCGGGACAAGGTGGGTGACAGGCAACTTCAATTTCCCCCGAACGATCTCGGGATCGATCGCATCTAAGAGCTCTGGACTCGTGTTGAAGACCCTCACCTCCGGGATGTCGAGGAGCTTCAGCCCCAGTCCGAAGGCCTTTATCATGACCCTGTCCTCGATGACCAGCTTCTCCATCACCTCTGGCTGGAAGTCCACCATGACGTGCTCGATGCCCCCGTGCTTACCAACGACGACTCCCCTGTCCCCCTTCGCGTCCCCCTTCACAACGGTAGCCTCGTTGCCGATGCAGCTGTAGACATTCAGCGCCCTGCTCTGGCCCTGTGGATTCCGCGAGTCCGCGACCCTGTTCTCTAGGCTCACCCCTGGCTCCACGTGGTCTGCCATCCAGTCGCAGGCTGGATCTCCAACTCTTATGTTGTACGTGATTCCACCTGTCCCCGGGAGTATGACCGGTTCGCCGTCGGCCGAGATCCTGTATATCTCGGAGCTGACGGCGGGGCTTACGACCTCGCCGATTACAGATATCTTCACGAGCTTGTCTCTGTTCGTCTTTAACATGTCAAATCGTATCTAGTGTTCAGTATGCCTGTTAATTGTTGTCAAAAAGTTTGTTCCGGGTTCCCGTCATGCCGAGAAAAGAGGCGTTTGTCACTCCTCTTCGGACTCGGGCATCTCGCCTGGGCCTTTGCCTCCCGCTGGAGCCTCGGGAGCGGACGCGGCGACGACGTCGTCGATTCTCAATATCATCGAGGCGACCTCGACCGATGACTTTATCGCCTGCTGCTTAACGGCCATCGGTTCCACTACGCCCTCCTCGAGCATGTCGATGACCCCGCCCTTGAAGACGTTTACCCCCATTGCGAGGCCGCCTTTCTTCTCGTGGGAGGACTTCATCTCGGCCATCGTGTCGAGGACATCGAGTCCTGCGTTCTCGGCGAGCGTCCTGGGCACCACCTCAAGGGCGTCGCTGAAGGCCTCGATGGCGAGCTGCTCCCTGCCCCCGACCTTCCTAGCGTATGTCCTCACTGCCTTCGATAGCTCCATCTCGATGGAGCCCCCGCCCGGGACCATCTTTGACAGCTCGGCGACGTCACTGATCACGTAGAGGGCGTCATTGATACCCCGCTCCGCCTCGTCGATCATCCTCTCAAGGCCGGCTCTGATGAAGATGGCTACGGCCTTCGGGTCGCTGCACCCCTCGACGAAGACCATCTTGTCGTCACCGACCTTTCTCTCCTCGACGAGTTCGCATGAGCCCAGGTCCGAGGCCTTTAGGTCCACGAGGTTGGAGATGACCTTTGCGCCTGTGGCCTTGGAGAGCTTCTCCATGTCTGACTTCTTCACCCGTCTAGCGGCGAGAATGCCAGCCTTAGCCAGGAAGTGCTGGGCGACATCGTCGATCCCCTTTTGGGCGAAGAGCACGTTGGCCCTGCTCTCAACGACGCTATCAACCATCTTCTTCAGCATGATGGACTCCTGATCCAGGAAGCCCTTGATGGCCTCCGGCTTGCGGATGCGGATCTCGGCGTCGAACTCTGTCTTCTCGATCTCTAGAGGGGCATCGACTAGGGCGATCTTTGCTCCCTCGATCCTCTTCGGCATCCCTTCGTGGACGACTTCCTTGTCGATGATGATCCCCCGCACAAGCTCCGTCTCGTCGAGGCTCTTGCCCTCCTTCTTCACGATCTGGACGTTGTCAACGTCCGCAATCGTCTCTCCATCCCTCTCCTCGACGATCTGCCTTATGGCGTCGATGACCAGGCCCGATAGGTGCTCTCTTGACCTGGAGACTGCCTTGCTTCGCAGCGATGTGGTGGCCAGCTTCATCAGAGTCTCCCTGTCGTCCATGTCGACATCCAACGACAGCTTATTCAGGGTCTCCAGCGCCTTCTCTGCTGCCTTCTGGTAGCCAGAGACGATGATGGATGGATGGATGTCTTGGTCGATAAGGTCCTCGGCCTTTTTCAGCAACTCCCCTGCGAGGATGACCGCGGTGGTCGTTCCATCTCCGACCTCGTCGTCCATAGTCTTAGCGACCTCGACCATCATCTTCGCCGCCGGATGCTGGACGTCTATCTCGTCGAGCACCGTCGCGCCATCGTTTGTGATGGTGATGTCCCCGAGGCTGTCGATGAGCATCTTGTCCATGCCCCTCGGCCCAAGCGTCGACTTCAGGGCCTCGGCGATGATCTGCGCGGCCATCATGTTCGACCTGCGAGCGTCACGACCCCGGCTGCGGGTTGAGCCCTCCTTCAAGATCAGGACGGGCTGACCAGCCATGTATGCCAACTCTTCCGCCTCCAAACGTGATTTTTAACTACAAAACACAACTGGAGTCACAATATAAAGGTTTTCCACTTCTACAATTTATAGCGTCCCCGATAAACTAAGTTTAATTGCCCTCATGCTGTAGCTGCAATGTTGGAATAATCAACGCGTATTAAGGCATTCAAAGGCTTCTATCCACGAATGTAATCTGAGATGAGCCTAATTATCTTCAGGGGGGCACGAGCTACGATCTTTGTGAGGGTTCGAGCGACAGCCGTGCCGTTGGCGAGGTTTAAAACGTCATCGTTGGTTATGATCGTCGCGAGGGTGTTCAGATCATCGTCGCTGAACCTATCGAGCATCTCCACAACCTTTCTGCTGTCCCTTATTCGCTTCCCCCAGTACTCGTTGAAGCGGTTCACATACTCGGATAGCCTCGTGGAGGAGACATCGCCCTCCTTGACGGCCTCGGCCGCGACTTCCCCGGCTATCTTTCCGGCCGCGACCCCCGAGTGAACACCTGCTCCGGTCATGGTGATCAGCTGCCCGGCGGCGTCACCGACGAGCATCAGTCCGTTGTCCACTATCTTTTCCAGAGTGCCCGAGACCGGGCAGATCCCTCCGTTCACAAGAAGGACCTTCGCGCCCTTGAACATCGGGTCGGAGTCGACGAACCTCTTAAGATAATCGATGGGCGGCGCCGTGTGGATTCTTCTTACGCCTAATCCCACGTTGGCAACGCTTTGGGATTTAGGGAAAACCCAGGCGTAGCCACCCGGTGCAATATTCCTGCCAAACAGAAAATCATTCACATCCGGCTCTTCTAGGCTTAGTCCTCCTAGCCTGAACTGGGCCAAGGTCACGACGTCGGGGAACCACCTGCTGAGCCCCGCGGTTCTGCGCACAATGGACACGTGCCCGTCGGCCCCGATAACGACCTTTGATTTAACCCTGATATTCTCAGCGCCATCCGATGCCTTCACACCGGTGATCGCATCATCATCTTTAACGACGCTCGTGGCTCTTGTGCTGGACAAGAGCTCAGCCCCAGCCTTAACGGCGTTCTCTGCCAGGGCCCGGTCAAAGGCGTCCCTGTTCAGGTTGTAGCCCTTCCAATCCGTACTGGTCAGCTCAACAAATGATCTATTCGGGGCGTAGACCCTCGCCCTGGTGATCTCCTGGCTCACGATGGCGGGCACAGGCTCAACCCCCGCATCCTTTATGCCGTTGAGGCTTAGGCCCTCGGCGCAGTGAACGGGCTGTCCGACATCTCTGTGCTCCTCTAAAATGACCACATCTGCACCGTTTTCCGCAGCAGCCCTCGCTGCCACGCTTCCAGCAGGTCCAGCGCCGACGACGACTACGTCACATTCGATGAAGCGCATCGTGTTTCAACCATAGTCGCCGGGGGCTAGATATTTTATCCTATCGCTCTAGGACCTTCTGCGCCGCGATCTCTATATCCCTGGCCTTGACGGTCTTGCGGCCTGCATGCTTGGCGTAATCGATTGCCTCCTTCGCAACCTTCACGCCGATCTCCTCAAGGGCCCTGCCCAAGGCCGTCGCGCTCTCCTCGCTCACCCTAGATGCCCCAGCACGCTTAATCAGCTTGTGCATTGGCGCGACTTTTATTTCCTCTACCATTTAGACCCTTCTATTTTCACCTCTTATCGGGAAATATTTAATACTTGCTCCCTTTTCCCCCAAGAAAAGCCTGTTCTGGTCTATTTCCTCAAGGGGTATTCTCATGCAGATGGTCGGCTCATAATAGGCTAAATAATGTTAGAACGGGCTCGTCCTCGTTTCGCGGTTTCATGAATGAAAAACGGTTCTAGAAGGATGTTCTTGGTGTTTGAAAGGCAATGTTTTAATAGACTGGCCCATCTGAATATCCGCACTGGAAACAGACCCAAGTCCTATGGGTGATGAGATGGGTAAGGTTCGGACGGAGATCGTCAAGCGTATCTCCCTTGAGCTGTATGACAAGTACGAGAAGAGCTTCACAAAGGAGTTCGAGCAGAACAAGCAGTTCCTGAAGCAGACCGGTCTGGACGTGTCCAAGAAGCTGAGAAATAAGATCGCTGGCTATATAACTCGGGTTGTGAGGTTCGAGCAGTCTGTGCCCCCGCCAGAAGAGGGCACCGAACAACCCGTAATATAATTAGTTTCGTGGAGATCCGCTACAAAGAAATGTGGTTTACCTTTAGGATTAGACTTTGAGCTGAAAAAAAGGTTTGATTACTCGAGAACGCCGAAATTTGGATAGATGGGATAATCCTTTACCAATTCGATGATTTCCTGTTTCACCTTCTCCAGGACCGATGGATCCCTGTAGTTGTCGATGACCCTAGCGATGCACCCCGCTATTACCTTCATCTCGCCCTCCTTCATCCCCCTCGTCGTCACCGCCGGCGTCCCTAGCCTCAGTCCCGAAGGGTTGAAGGGGCTCGCCTCTTGAAACGGTACGGAGTTCTTGTTCATGGTTATGTTCGCCTTGTCCATGGCGCTCTGGAGTTGTCTCCCTTTTCCCTCCAGGCCCTTAGGCCTCAGGTCGATCAGCATCAGGTGATTATCTGTCCCATTGGTGACGAGCTTTACACCTTTAGCCATCAGCTCGTTGGCCATGGCCTTTGCGTTCTTCACGATCTGGCGTGCATAATCCTTGAACTCTGGCTTTAGCGCCTCTGCGAATGCCACTGCCTTCGCCGCCGTCACGTGGTCGTGGGGGCCTCCCTGGAGGCCAGGGAAGACGGCGGAATCAATCAATTGGGCAAGGTCCTTTTCCGTGTCGCGGTGGTATTTTTCTTTCATCCTGTCCTCCTTCTTGCACATGATTATGGCCCCCCTCGGCCCACGCAGCGTCTTGTGGGATGTCGTGGTGACCACGTCGGTAAAGGGGAAAGGCGACTCGTGGACGCCGCCGATTATGAGCCCGGCGATATGGCTGATGTCGGCCAAGTGGTATGCGTCGACCTCCTCGCAGATGTCCTGGAACTCCTTGAACTCCAGCTTCCTAGGGTAGGCGGTGAGGCTTGAGATGATCATCTTCGGTTTTTCTTTGAGTGCTAGCTTCCTAACCGAGTCCATATCGATCAACTCCGTCTCCTTGTCGACGAATATTGGGATCGGTTTGTACTGGATGCCAGAGAAGTTCACAGGGCTGCCATGGGTTAGGTGTCCTCCGCAGCCTAGGTCGAGGCCCATAAACTTGTCGCCGATGTTCAGAAGAGCGAAGTAAACTGCCTGGTTCGCAGGCGAGCCGGAGTATGGCTGCACGTTGACGTGTTCGGCCCCGAAGAGTTGCTTCGCCCTCTCAATCGCAAGGTTTTCGATCTGGTCGACGAACTCCTGCCCGCCGTAATAACGCCTCTTTGGGTACCCCTCTGAGTATTTGTTCGTGAAGACGCTGCCCATCGCCTGCAGGACGGCCCTCGACACGAAGTTTTCAGAGGGGATCAACTCAACGCCATTCTCGATCCTGTTTATTTCTTGAAGAATGAGGGTGTAAACTTCCGGATCAGATTGCTTGAGGTTGTTCATTAACATGTTAAGCGCTCCGAGATTTCTACTTTGAATGCATTTAAATTGTTTTTGGATGAGCGCATTTCCTTTCACTGCTCGACGACGAACTCTCCAGCGCATCACTCGAAAGACAGATCCTTGTCGTCATAGCGGCAAATGTTTCAAGATGAATAGCATATTAGCTTTAGAATAGCCAGCATTTCAAAGTTGGAGTCTGGATTTAAAACAATCTTTCAATTAGCTCGTTATCGAACCCCAGATCTATGAGTCTCCTCTTGATCTTGGTGCGTGTAAGACCCTTCTTCTCAAGCCTCCGGGCCATCGATAACATGCTTTCAACTGGTTCCCAGGGATATACGATCCATGATTCGACCTCTTCGGCGTAGTAGTCGGGTCTGAAGGTGGTCCAGGGTTTGACATGGAGGGTGGCGACCCTTACCTCCGAGGCTCCTCGGTTGGCGACATGCTCCATCGCCGTTTTCAACGATGACCCGGTGTCAGAAACGTCGTCGACGACGAGCGCCTTCAAGCCGGGCACATCCGAGTTGAGGGGATAGACCACCTGGGGGGAGCCGCATTTCTCATCCACACCCGTGTAGTACTCAATCTGCAAGCTTGCAAGCCTACGGACGCCGAGCTGGTCGCATACGATCCTGGCCGGGTCGAATCCTCCCCGGCTTACAGCGACGATCAGGTCGGGCTTGAAGCCGCTCTCCTTGACGCTCTTGGCAAGCTCCTCGGTTAGCCTCTGAATATCGCTCCAGCTTAGATGCAGCAGCCTGGGCTCTTTTTCTTCGGCCATCGTCACGCCTCGGGCTCGCTTTTAATCCGGTTAACGTCCTCATGTCATATTTAACTGACCCGATTAGAGGCCATGATTACTACTAAGTCCAAACCCGGAAAAGACACGATGAATGGAAGAGCGCAGCGGATCAGTGAATCGTGTGGTGAGATACGTTAAATAATCCACCCGATATTCTTTCAAGGAGTCTTGGGGTGGGCGAGTGTGTCGAGGCGGGCGCTATTCGTGGGGAGGTTTCAACCCTTCCATAATGGCCACATCCACGCGATCAGGTCGATACTGGAGGAGGCGGACGAGCTCATCATCGTTGTTGGCAGCGCTCAGATGAGCCACGAGCCCGACAATCCTTTTACGGCCGGAGAGAGGCTCGAGATGATCAGGCTCGCCCTCGACGCGGCCAAGATCGACAGAAACCAATACATGCTCATCCCCATCCCCGACGCGCCCGCCCACAGGGTCTGGGTATCCCAGGTCGAGTCTCAGACGCCGAGGTTCGACGTCGTTTACACGAACCAGCCCCTGACGAGGCGCCTTCTGATCGAGGCCGGCTACGAGGTTAGGGGGATAAAGCTCTACAGGCGCGATCAGTACGAGGCCACGGAGATCAGGCAGAGGATCCTCCAGGGGGAGGACTGGAGTGGCCTCGTCCCGCTCGAGGTATACCGCTACGTTAAGGAGATCGATGGAGAGGGGCGGATCAGGGACTTGGCGAAGACAGACACGGTCAACGACGAAAAGAGGCGATGAGCAGGATCGATGATCGTATCCGAGGAGACTACATGTTCCTGAGAATAGACCGGAGGCTCAAGGAGAAATTCCCGGGCATAAACGCTTTAATCTTAACGGTCAGGGGTGTAAGCGTCGAAAACACCCTTCCCGAGCTAGAGCGCTTCAAGGAAGATGTCGTTGAGCGCGTTAAGAGTAGGTGGACCCTCGACCAGCTCAGGGAGCACCCAGGGTTCAGGGCATACAGGGACTTCTTCTGGCGAGTCGGTGTAGACCCTACGAAGACGAGGCCAGCGGCCGAGGCCCTCATAAGGCGTGTGCTCAGGGGGAGCCCTCTTCCAATTATAAACACCCTCGTTGATGCCTACAACCTCGCATCGATTGAGACTGCTATTCCTCTAGCGGCCTTTGATGTCGACGGCCTTGCCGGGGAGCTTATCATGCGGGAGGCCAGCGCAGGCGAGGAGTTCCTAGGAATAGGGATGGATAAGCCCGCGGTGCTTTTGGGTGGGGAGGCTGTCGTGAAGGACGGGGAAAAGCTTATCGCCATCTACCCCCATCGGGACGCAGAGGCCTGCAAGATCACGTCCACAACAAAGAACGCCCTTTTTCTGGTCTGTGGGGTTCCCAACATCGATATCGAAGACCTCATCCGGGCTGGGCGAGTCGCAGCGGATTACGTCACCAGGTTCTGCGGCGGATCTGAGGTTTGAGGGGCTCCCCTTGATCGAGGTCGACGGCTCCATGATGGAGGGTGGAGGGCAGGTCCTCAGGATGGCCGTCACGTACAGCGCCCTGATGGGAACTCCCATCAGGGTCCGAAAGGTAAGGGCTGGGAGGCGGCCACCGGGGCTTCAGCCACAACACCTCACCACCCTTGAGGCGGTAGCGGAGATCTGCCGGGCCGAGACCAGGGGCCTCAGGATAGACTCAACTGATGTAGAGTTCAGCCCAAAAGCCCCGAGAGGAGGGACATACGATCTGGACATTGGCACGGCCGGGAGCATAGGGCTTCTCCTCCAGTGCACCGCCCCTATCGCGGCCTTTTCGGACTCGCCCACGAGGCTCAGGATAACGGGGGGTACGGCAGTCAGGTGGTCTCCGCCCATCCGGATACTCGATAACGTGGTCTGGGATGCCTTCAGGCTCATGGGGTTCCGGGGAAGGCTTCGCATCCAGAGGGAGGGCTTCTACCCGCGTGGGGGCGGAATCGTCGAGGCGACCATCGAGCCCTTAAGGAGGCTAAGCCTTCTGAATGCCGAGTCCCCGGGCGATGTAGAGCTGATAAGGGGGCATTCCATGTGCGGCCGGCTGCCAAGGCATGTGGCGGAGAGGCAGGCAAGTTCGGCTGAGGGGGTCTTGGAGGAGGCCGGATACGGGGCCGAGATCTCCGTCGAGGCCACAGAGGGCGGGGATGTTCCCCTCTCCCCGGGGAGCGTCCTGTGCCTATGGGCCGAGTCTAAGCTGAAGATGTTCATGGGTGCGAGCGCCTTGGGCGAGAGGGGGAAGCCAGCCGAGAGGGTCGGCTCAGAGGCCGCGAAATCACTGCTGGGAGAGCTCGCTTCAGGGGCGGCGGTGGATCTTCACACGGCGGACAACCTCGTCCTCTGGTGCTCCCTCGCTGAGGGGCGCTCAGTGTACACGACGAGCAGTTTGACCATGCACACAATGACCGCCATCGAGCTCGCCAAAATCTTCACGGGCGCAGAGTTTTACGTTGATGGCAAGCCCGATGGCGTTGCTCGCGTCCAGTGCGACGGCGTGGGCATGAAGAACCCGAATATCATTTGAAGAAAGAGAGATGAAAGGCATCCGACTTGAAAATCGCAATTTTATCGCTGAAAGCCCTCCTTAATGCCGAGGTAATAAGGCGTTTTTTTCAATCACACCTTATACCAAGTAGCTGGGTATAAGGTGTTTTTGGGACGTGATCGATGGTTGTTAATGGGAGAGGAACTAAAGCGGATCAACTATATGTAGTATGGGCACGTTTAAGCAGATAGATCTCCCCAGGAACCTTAAAGACAAACAGGTTTATTCGGTACATAGGCCAAACTCCTCTGAGACTTCGGGCGTCGGTGTTGATAGTCCTCGGCTTTGACAAGGGCAGCATAGTGGCGCGAGGCGGCTCCATCCCCCTTGGCAAATATGATGCTAATACCGAATCGTACAGGGCACCGGCTCATAGATACAGAGATATCATAGAGCACTTGTCGTCCCAAGGCATCGAATACAGGGATGAAGTGTTCGGGGGTCTAAAATGCCCCGTCCTGACCTCACGCATCGAGCTACGAGACTACCAAGAGAAGGCAATAGGGGCGTGGAGGGAAGCAGGACACCGAGGATTGATCGTCCTTCCGACTGGCGCAGGGAAAACCGTCATAGCCATCAGGGCCGTCGAGGAGCTCCGCGAGGCGACCCTCGTCGTCGTCCCGACCCTGGTCCTCGCCGACCAGTGGAGGCAGAGGCTCGAGGAGAGTTTCGGTGTCAAGGTCGGCGTAATCGGCGGCGGTAGCAGGGAGGTGAGGGCCATAACCGTCGCCACATACGACTCGGCAAGCCTCAGAGCGGACAGGCTAGGAAACCTTTTCCGCCTCCTCATCTTCGACGAGGTTCACCACCTGCCCGCGGAGAGCTACAGGCGAATAGGCCTGATGTACATCGCGCCCCATCGCCTAGGCCTAACGGCAACCCTCGCAAGGGACGATGGCTCTCAAGCCTCCCTCGTCGAGCTCGTCGGGGGCTTGGTCTACGAGATGGGCGTCGACGACCTCGCAGGCACACACCTCTCCGACTACACCGTCGAGACTGTCTATGTCCCGCTGTCGCCCGAGGAGCAGCGCGGATACGACAGCGGCTACGCGGTTTACAGGAACTTCATCAGGGAGAGGGGCATCAGGATCAGGAGTGCTCGGGACTACCAGAGGTTCGTCATGCGGACGGGGAGGGACCCCCAAGCGAGGAGGGCATTCCTGGCCAGGAACCGGGCGATGGATGTCGCCCTAAACTCGTCGACGAAGGTCGAGCACATGAAGCGCATGCTCCTGGAAAACCCCGGGGAGAAGGCCCTCATATTCACCAGGCACAACAAGCTCGTCTACAGGATAAGCAGGGAGATGCTGATACCGGCGATAACCCACCTGACCCCGAAGGAGGAGCGGGAGGAAACCCTCCGATTTTTCAGGTCCGGCCGTTACAGGAGGATCGTGACGAGCGAGGTCCTAGACGAGGGCGTCGACGTCCCCGATGCATCCCTCGCCGTCATCCTGAGCGGCACCGGGAGCAGCAGGCAATTCGTACAGCGCCTAGGCAGGGTCCTCAGGAAAAAGGAGGGGAAGCAGGCGAGGCTTGTCGAGCTGGTCTCCGAGGGGACGGCGGAGACTCGGATCAGCAGGAGGCGGAAGGGGGGTTGATGCTCCACCCCGACCTTATAAGGGCCAGAAGGAGGAAGGGGATTATACGGCTCCTGTACGCCTCTGAGGACAAGGAGAGCCTGGCGAAGACCCTCGTCTCCGTCTACGACGCACATGTCGGCAGGATGCGGGGGGAGCTGAACGAGGCCGTCGGCGGCTGCGAGGAGCTCGGCTTCGACTACAAGCTGGTCAGAGGGCTGTCGGCCGTCCTCGAGGAGCGCTGCGTCTTCCAGAGCAGGGCTAAAATCTTGCCCATCGAAGCTAGGAGGGCCGTCTTCGAGGAGGCCGCGAACAGCGTCATCGCCACGGAGGACGAGAGGAAGAAGGTAATCGCGACGGTGGCATTCCGAATGGGAGTCTCGGCAGGCGACATCGACAGGAGCCTTCAGGCCGACCTCCCCGAGGAGGAGGAAGTTGTCGGCTTCGAGGAGATACGCCCAAGTGAGCTGCTCAAGGAGTACAACTTCTACCTCACCCTTGCCCTGCTTACTCATGCAAGGCGTCTGGAGCTGACGTATAGAGTGAAGGATAAAGAGATCGAGGAGCTCGGTGGAAAACTGGGGAAATACGGCGTAACCGATGCTGAGGGCACCTCGAAGATGTCAGTGGAGTGGAAGACAACGAGCAGGTTCGGGTATAGAGCGGCGCGTCTGGGGGCTCTCCTAACGCGCCTGATGTCCAAGGGTGGGTGGGGGCTTGTGGCCGATGTACTCTACCCACAAAATTCGAAGAAGGTCAATAGATTTGAGATCAGCGACAGGCTTGAGGGAAAACTAATTAGGCACATCAGAAGAGAGCAGGGCCTAATAGTTGAGGCACAGAAGAAAGACGAGCGTCGAGTTGGCCGGCAAAAGGAAGAGGTCATAGACATAGAGGAAACGGCCCTCAAGCTCGGGGTTACTGAGTCCGATGTGAGGAGGCAGTTCGAGGGATATGTCGATTTAGGTGGTGTCCTCATCACGAAAGGAAAGCTCGCGGAGGTTAAAGGCGCGTTTGAGAGTGCCGCCGACATGAAGTTTAAATCCGTGCGCAAGATGCTGCGGGAATTGGGCTGCAGAAACCCCCTCCCGGTGCTTGAGGCCCTCGGTTACGCCGTTGACTGGGCCAAGGACAAGGGGGAGAGCAGAGTCTATAGGCTGGGAGGCGGGAAGGCCCCTTAACTTCTGATTAAGCTCTTCCAACGGGGAACCGGGTCTACATCTCTTTCTCAACCTAGGCAACAACATTGAAGGCTAAGGTGAGGATTCAGAACTAAGTTGTCTGCCTGCCTTTGTGAATTGTGGCGAGCCATTAGAGGCTGGGGGAGGGGTTATAAACCATCTTCGATCAAAGGGTGATTTGCCATGGATCGCTCGTTGACGACGGAGGTTGTCGACTTCCTTCTGAAGGACGGCCAGCCTCCTGTTGATGTCAGGAAGAGAGCCGTTGAACACCTGATCGACGGGATCGCCGTGATGCTCGCCGGATCGAGGACGGAGTGCTCAAAGATGCTCGTGGGGTTCCTGCGGGAGGAGGGGGGAGCGCCTACCTCGACCGTTGTCGGGTTCGACTATAAGGCAAGCGCCCCGGATGCCGCCCTGGTCAACGCGACGAGCGGACACGCCGATGACTACGACGATACTCAGCTCTCGACGTCGCCAGACAGAGTCTATGGGCTCCTCACCCATCCCACTGTCCCCGTTCTGGCCGCAGCTATGTCGGCCGGGGAGAGGTTGGGCTGTTCCGGGAGGGATTTACTCGATGCATTCGTCGCGGGGTTCGAGGTCGAGTGCAAGCTCGCCGAGGCGATCAAGCCAGAGCACTACATGAGCGGATTCCACACAACAGGCACAATCGGGACGTTCGGCGCGTTCGCAGCCTCGGGCAGGCTGATGGGCCTGGAGGAGGAGAGCATGAGGCACGCCCTCGGGATGACCGCCAGCATGAGCTCCGGCATCAGGGTGAACTTCGGGACCATGACGAAGCCCCTCCACGCGGGCAGGGCTGCCTCCAACGGCGTCACGGCCTGCATGCTGGCGGAAAGGGGGTTCACATCGGACTTGAACGCCCTCGACGGCCCATGGGGCTTCATGAAGATCCTCGGTGGGGGCTACGACCCAGAGAAGGTGATGGGCAAGCTCGGAAAGCCCTATGCGATCGTCGACCCTGGCGCCACCTTCAAGATGTACCCTTGTGGCTCCCTGGGTCAGCCCTCGATGGACGCGCTCCTCGACGTCGTCTCAGAGATGGACCTCAGGCCCGAGGATGTGAGAGAGGTCAGGCTCAGGGCCGGGCCCAACATCCTCGAGCCCCTGCGCTACGCCGAGCCCGCTGACGGTCTCCAGGCAAAGTTCAGCCTCCAGTTCGGGCTTGCATCCATCCTCCTAAGGCGCAGGGCCGGCCTCAGGGAGTACACGGCCGAGTTCGTGAAAAGGCCTGAGACGAGGGAGGCTATGAGAAAGGTGAGGACGATCCTCGACCCGGAGGTGTCGAGCATGGGCATGGAGAAGATGAGGAGCATCGTGGAGGTGGAGCTGCTGGATGGGCGCGTGATCCGGAGGCTTGCGGACACCGCGCGCGGAACGCCTGAGAGACCCTTGGAGGAGCACGAGCTTGAAGACAAGTTCCGAGAGTGCGCCAGCTTCGCCCTCGATGAGGAAAGGGCGATTCAGGTTTTGAACTCCATCAGGAGAATTGAAAGGCTGTCGGAAATCTTGGAACTGACATCCTTATTGAGACCAGCATCAAAAACTGAAGCATGAAAGTACAAGAACCTAATGAATCTACACTCTAATAATGTTTTCCTGTCTCAGTTCATCAAGATTCCACTATTAGAGAATAGAGACTATTGCAGTTGAAGGGGGCAACAACTTAATAACTTGCCATCCATATTTCGTGGTGAAAAGTGGATCAGGAATGGGCTACGAGAGTCTTCAGGGGGCAACGGTCGTGGGCCTCGTCTGCAAGGACGGCGTCGTCCTGGCCGCCGAGAAGAGGGTGAGCTGGGGGCACATGGTGATGAGCAGGTCCGGGAAGAAGGTCTTCAAGGTCACCCCTAACATGGGCCTCGCCTTCGCAGGCCTGGTGTCGGACATGCAGGCCCTCATAAGGGAGGCGACGGCCTACGCGAACCTCTTCAGGCTGGAGAACAACAGGTTGATCACGGTCAAGGCGATGGCCAAGCTGATATCGAACATCCTCTTCCAGAGGCGCCTAATGCCCCTCCTCATGGAGACGGTTGTCGGCGGCATGGACGAAGACGGGCCCTCCGTCTACTCCATGGACCCCGTGGGGAGCCTAATCCCCGAGAAGTTCGTGACCGCAGGCTCGGGCGCCCCGCTGGCCATGGGGCTCCTGGAGAACCAGTTCTACGAGGGGATTGACATGAAGGCGGGATCCGAGCTCGCCCTGAACGCCATCAGGGTCGCCGTGGCGAGGGATGTTGTGAGCGGGGATGGAGTCGACATGCTCCTCATCGGGGCTGAAGGCGTCGAGGAGCGATCGTACCCTATGAAGAGCTGAAGGACCTATACCCTATATGGATCGCCGGCAGCGCTAGTGCGATTATCAAAATTTATTGAACCCATGTAAACTCAAGATAGATAAGGGTTCTTTGAGGGCCTGATGGGACTGGGTATCAATTTTAACTCAAGAATCACGATAATGCTTATCGTTAAATGATCAAAATAGTGAACTTATTTTTAATATTATATAAATATATACCAAATAATATTGAAAATTCTTCATCATAAATCATAATGCTCATCATGCAGAAAATGTGGTCACCAAGAAAAGAATTTTAAGATTACATGATGTGATGTATTGGGGTTACAAAGATGAAGGTTTTCATATCTGCGGATATGGAGGGCACGACAGGGGTAACTGCCTGGGACGATGTGAACCCTGAGAAGCCGTCCTACCAGCGCTTCAGGAAGTTTCTAACCAGGGACGTAAACGCGGCGATAGAGGGAGCACTAGAGGCCGGAGCCACCGAGGTCGTTGTGAACGAGGCCCACGACGGGATGAGGAACATCCTGATCGAGGAGCTGAACACCAAGGCGAGGATGATCACAGGCTTCGAGGGCAAGAAGCTGTGCATGATGGAGGGCATTGACGATACCTTCGACGCGGCGTTCCTCGTGGCATACCACGCAAGGGCCGGGACCGACGCCGGGATACTGAACCACACCCTGATCGGCTCCATCCACAACTTCTGGATAAACGATGTTCTCGTAGGCGAGTCCGGGGTCAGCGCATCCCTAGCCGGCCATTTCAATGTTCCCGTGGTCCTGGTTACGGGCGACGATAAGGTTGCGAAGGAGGCGAAGGATCTTCTAGGCAACCCGGAGACCGCCATAGTGAAGGAGGGGATCGACCGGTACTCCGCCAAGTGCATGACCCCCGAGGAGAGCTCAGCGAGGATCAGGCAGGCAGCCAAGAAGGCGTTGACAAGGCTTGGGGAGTATAAGCCTTACAGGGTTAAGACGCCGGTGAAGCTTGATGTCGAGTTCACCTCGGCCAACATGGCCTCGCTAGCCAGCTCTATCCCAGGCGTCGTCAGGGAGGGAACGAGGAAGATCTCGTTGACATCGAAAGACGTCGTGGCTGGGTGGAACATCGCCTGGCCCAGCATACTTCTATCCATGGCGGCAGAGCGTCAACGCATCGGATGAATACTCAACTCTATCTCCAACGCAAATGATTGTCAAGAGAAAAACAATCTACGTTTTTAGGTACTACTGTCCGTCGTGCCCATTCGTCAAATATTAAGGTTGACATGACAGGTTTGAGTGACGTATTGAAAACAAATGGAAGCTATTAATCGATTATGCAATTACTCATGATATTCCTCAATTACTCCATTCAGGTTGTTATGGCATCTAGGGTATGTATCTTTTACAAACGTAGAGTAAACGAAGAAAACGATCAATCCAATGGCAATGACTATCTGATTTGATAGGGTGTACGATCCTGTTCTGTCGATGAGAGTGCCGAAGATCGGGGTCATGACGATGGAGCCGACGTAGCCCAGGAAGTTCAGCAGCCCCAGGCCGACGCCGGAGAGGCTTCGGGGGAGGGTCTCCGCAACCATCGCGTATGGCAGCACCCACATCGTGGACGTGACCCCGAGGAAGGCGCAGCTCACAAAGAATGCGGGTACCGGCGTCGACGGCGGCAGGAGTATGATGAGCGCGAGCATGAGAGCATCCATGGCGGCGAAGGCTGCCAGGGGAAGCTTCCTCCTCCTCAGCCGATCCGACACCGCCCCGACGATTACGCAGCCCACGATGCTCGTCGCCGTGGGGACGCTCGCCATGAACCCAGCATCGACGTAACTGAAACCCTTTGCGTCAACGAAGAATTTCGGCATCCATGACCAGAAGCACCAGTTGAACCCCGAGATGAAGTATCCAACGAAAAGGGGTAGGAGAACCTTGTTAGACGCAACCAGCCTCAGAATGTCGAGGGACCTTCTGCGTTTCCCCTCCTCCGCCTTGAGCTTGTCTCTAACAAAGAGCGCGTCGAGGGCTAAAGCCCCCACAAAGGCTAGGGTGAGGCTCGTGTAGGCTGGCCTCCAAGATTTGAGGGTCGAGTGTAGCAGAGGAAGCCCTGAGTAGGCGATGAAGCTCCCCAGCGAGCTTGCGGCGCTCAGGAAACCTATCCCCCTACCTAGGCTCCCCGATGGCAGCCGCGACTCAATGATCTTCACTGCGCAGATGAATATTACGCTGGAGCCGAACCCCATTATGATCCGGCTCGTTAGAAGAGCCGGGTATCCGCCAGCCTCCATGAAGGCCAAGTTGCCCACGATAGCGATGGCGAGGAATAGGAGCAGGGTGCGCCTAGGCCCCCACCTATCGGATATGAGGCCGCTCGGCACCTGCATGAGGGCATATGGCAGCACGCCTATTGACATCACCAGCCCCGCCTCAGAGTAGCTGAGGCCGAACTCCGGCATCAGGATGTTTGATAGCGCCGAAGGAGCGGCTAGGAAGACGGAGTCTAAGAGGTAGGTGGCGAACATTAGGCCGAGGAGCAGGAATCCCCCGCCATCGGTGGATCGGCCGTCCCCTGCCATCTGACAATCGTTGGAGATTGCATTCAGCCTCATAAAAGGTCTCCCTACGACTTTAATGTAAGCATGTTTCAAGTGTCTCTGTGTCCTGATTGTGACCACATTTCATGGACGTAAGTTTGAGAGTTCTTTCAGTTTTCGAGCAATGCCCTTCTTGATCCCCCGGCCCTTCAGCAAAGCATTAAAAGATGCTTTGGGCTTAGTTTCGGTGCAGGGCCGGTAGTTCAGTGGTATGAACGCTGGCTTCGCAAGCCAGAAGTCGGGGGTTCAAATCCCCCCCGGTCCACTCTCTAGCCCCTAAAACTCGATTCTCTTCATCATTGGTTGTGGTATCTCAACCCGGAATCCTGTATCAATCATGTACACCAGCGTCTTCCTGGAGGCTTCTGAAGGCTCGTTGTATCGGGGAGTGTTTAACTTCTCAGAGCGTATTCGCAACCTGAAAAGCCTTAAGCAGATTGCTCGAGGAGATTAATGGCGAGACGAATTGTCCATAAAAATTGGGGAAGCCGAGATTAAAAGGGGAGCGAAGGCGAAGGGTTTACTCAAGGTTGGGGAGGCCCCGGCCCATGAGATCAAGATGCCCTACATAGTCGTCAACGGCTCGGAGCCGGGGACGAAGCTCTGCGTCCTCGGAGGCATACACCCCCTCGAGTACGCGAGCATCGAGGGCGTCCTCAGGGTGGCGAACGAGGTCGAGCCCGAGGAACTGAAGGGGGCGCTCATCATGGTTCCCGTGGTGAACACCGATGGCTTCAGCGACCGCTCGGCCTTCAACAACCCGATCGACTACGTTAACCAGAACAGGGTTTTCCCTGGAGAGGAGACGGGGACCATGAGCAGGAGAGTCGCGCACACCCTATTCAAGGAGCTCGTCTCGAAGGCCGACGCGCTGATTGACTCTCATGGTGGTGACCTGACCGAGGACATAAACAGGTTCGTGATCGTTGGCGACACGGACGACAAGGAGATACACAAGAAGATGGTGGATATGGCTTCCTGCTACGACGCCCACTTCATCCGGGTCACCGACATCAAGGGCAGCACCAAGGAGGCGCTGGACATGTACGGGATCCCCTGCATAACGCCCGAGTCGGGCACCCCCTACCCCGTAAGAGAAGAGGAGATCGCATTCCACCACGACGGCATCGTGAACGTCATGAAGTACTTCGGCATGCTGAAGGGGACGCCGACGATGAGAAAGCTGAAGATAAACCCTGAGCAGGAGAGGCTCTACGCCGAGCACGGCGGGATCTGGCGGCAGAAGGTCGAGGCGGGGGAGAGGGTTAAGAAGGGCGAGGTCCTCGGCGAGGTCGTGAACCTCTTCGGCGAGACGCTGCAGACGGCGAAGGCTCCCTTCGACGGGGTGGCCAACAGCTCGAGGGCGTCGCACGTCGTCTACTCCGGTGACACACTCCTCTACGTGATAAAGGTGTGATAGAGCCTCAAAACGTTGGGTTTACCCCTTTTTTTAAACGGATAAAAATTCTGCATAATGAGATATACATGTGAAAAACCATCTAACTGGAGGTGAAATTGCTTGGCTAGGCCCAAGGTCTATGTGACAAGACAGCTGTTCGATGAGGCCATGGAGATCCTTGAGCGGCAAGCCGAGGTTGAGGTCTTCGAGGGCGTTGACAACGCGATTCCACGGGACCTCCTCCTGACAAAGGTGAGAAACGTCGATGGCCTTCTCCCGCTCTTAACCGATAACATCGATGCCGAGGTGATGGATGCCGGGAGGAAGCTGAAGGTCATCAGCAATATGGCCGTGGGGTTCAACAACATAGACCTGAGGGCCGCCACCGAGCGGGGCATCTACGTCACCAACACTCCGGGCATACTCACCGACACGACTGCCGACCTCGCCTTCGCCCTCATCATGGCGGTGGCGAGGCGTGTCCCGGAGGCCGACCGCAACGTCAGGACCGGGAAGTGGATCCACGCCTGGGGGCCGAAGATGTTCATCGGCACAGACGTCCACGGCAAGACCCTCGGGATAGTGGGCCTTGGCCGCATAGGCTCCGCCATCGCCAAGAGGGCCAAGGGCTTCGACATGAAAGTGGTCTATTATGATGTCGACAGAAGGCGGGACCTGGAGAATGAGCTCGGCATCGACTACAAAGCCCTCGAGGATGTTCTCTCGGAGTCCGACTTCGTTAGCCTTCACGTCCCCCTCACGGAGGAAACCTTTCACTTAATCGGCCAACAGCAGCTCTCCACGATGAAGAGGAGGGCCTATCTCATCAACACGTCTAGGGGTCCTGTCGTCGACGAGGAGGCCCTTTACAGGGCGCTCAGGGACAGGACCATCGCTGGCGCTGCGCTAGATGTCTTTGAGCGCGAGCCCATCGACCCTAATAGCCCGCTCCTAAAACTCGACAACGTGGTTCTCACCCCTCACATCGCGAGCGCCAGCGTCGAGACGCGAACAAAGATGGCCGTCATGGCCGCGACGAACCTCGTCAGCGTGCTCCAGGGAAAGAAGCCGCCGAACCTCGTAAACCCCGATGTCAGAAAGGTCAGGCCGTTGAGGGGGTAACATAGAAGGGGCGGGGCATGCAATACCCCTCGACCTCGTTCTCATCAGGCTAAGGGGGGTATTTCATCAGGGGATCTTTCGGCTAGGCGGCCGCTTTCTTCTTCCTTCGGAGGACCCAGGTCTCGCCGCCCTCGATGTAGAAATCCGGGTTGTAGTAGAGCATCTCCTTCACGAACTCCCTCATCGTCGCCTTCGAGCCGTCCGACCTCGTTATGACCTCGTCTAGGTCGATGGTCACCTTCTTCCCCTTCTTCTCTCGCTTCTCCAACTTACTCACAACCAAAGGATTGAATCATCGACGTATATCTGTTATCCCTCTGAGAAAGAAGGCTTATAACCAGCCTGTCAAACCCTTTCAGGGGCGCTCATGAGATACCACATTAGGCGGATGGACAAGGCGATATCCGAAGTCGAGGAAATGAAGAGGATCCTGATGTCAACGGAGTACGTGACCATCGCCATGGCCAAGGACAACGAGCCCTACCTGGTCTCGCTGAGCCACGGCTACGACGAAGCCAACAACTGCATCTACTTCCACTGCGCAAAGGAGGGAAAGAAGCTCGACTACCTGAGGTCCAACAACAAGGTCTGGGGACAGGCCCTGCTGGATCACGGGTACAGCCAGGGGGAGTGCACACACCTCTACGCCTCAGTCCACTTCAAGGGCAGGGTAACGCTTCTAAAGGATCCAGATGAGAAATTGCGAGCACTCTCCCTAATGGCGAGACAGCTTGACGACAACCCAGAAAGGCTCATATCGGGGTGGAGGCCTGAGAGGCTCGCCGAAACCGTCGTCGGCAGGATAGATATAGAGTACGTGACTGGGAAGAAGTCAAAGGAAGTTGCAGTATAAGGCTCGCCCTCAAGCCGACGATCAGAGCATTATGTAGAATCTATTATGACAACAGGAGCCTTTGAGAGCAGACGAGATAACACAAAGGAGTAAGCTGGGGCTACGGCGTCTGGCTGACTACCCGCTCAGGATTTCCATAAGCCTCGGCATGTAGGCGTTCATTGAGACGTGGAATATGGAGCCGGGCACTATGCTTCTGGACCTGATGTAAACGTAGCCCAGAAACAGCCCCCCTATGAACGTCTGAAGCCCGTTCAGAGCGTCTGAGAGCGGGTACTTGAAGCCGTGCTGGCTCACCAGGGATATGACGTGGGAGGAACCAAAGATGACCGCGTTGAGAAGCAGTCCTCTCCGTTCCCCCCGCCATTCGCAGAGCCTGGTCATCAGGTAGCCCCTGTAGAAAAGCTCCTCGGCTACGCCGATGTACATGACTTGCTCGACAAATTCCGTTAGCAGACTCTGGTCGACCCCCACGAAGAGACCGGGCAGGATCAGGCCGAGGAAAGCACAAAGGGCGTAGGCCCTGTATTTCTTCTTTTCAATGACTAACCCCAAGGACCTCATGTCCCTGTTTTCAACCGTGTAGACAATGAGGAACGGCAATATCCAATCGAACAGCGCGCCCTTGATGGGTATCAGGGAGATGCCCTGGAGAAAGCTCACGTGTCTTTCGGAGATCAAGATGAACGAGGCAACGATCCTATCGACCACCCAGACTGTGAGCGCGGTCAGGGCAAACCTCTTCGAGTCATTCGTGGCCCCCTTATGATACACGACTTGATCCCCTCGACGTGGAGTACGGCATATCGGCAAATCCCTCGTGTTTATTTATTAAATTTATGTAAAAAGAAGGAATAATCCTTAGCCGTGAGCGCAGATCCTTCAATTGAAGAGATGTTTGAAGAAATTTTCCATAAAATGTGGTGGACTGGGGTATTATTTTTGCTGTTTTGTGCCCAATTTGCGTGCATGCACTGCTAGCCTAGAAACACCCTCCATTCAAATGGGCTGCACCCCTTTGTTTAGCGATGACCCTCCAGGTGTCGAAGAACGTTTCTGGCAGCTTCTCACCCCTGTCAGGCTTCCTGACGAGGCTTAACGCCCCAGTAGGGCAGGTAGACACGCAAAGCCCGCAGCCGATGCATCTATCCTTATTCGATCTGACGCTGTTCGCGTCCAATGTCATCGCGTCCATCTGGCAACGATCCACGCACTTCAAGCAGCCGATGCATTTAGATTTGTCATACTCCGCGATGAATGAGCTGGCGACGGCCTCAGAGGGCTTCTTCTCATACTTCAGGCCCCGAAGTATACCGCAGCAACAGCCGCAGCAACAGCATATGGCAGAGATCAGCATCGAGTTAGTCGGGTTGAGCACAAGGTTAGCCTCGTTTGCCTTGGCTAGCAGCTGCTTCACCTCCTCCTTCGTAATGCGCCTACCTCTTCCTGTCCGGACATAGTAGTCGGCGAAGTCCCCGAATATCAGGCATGTGTCGATCGGGGCGTCGCATCCCCTACCCAGCTTCTTCGCCCTGCTCCTGCATATGCATGGGGCCACGGCGAATTTGTCGTGGGCCTCCACTAGGGCGTAGACGTTCTCGTAGGGGAGGACCTCCAGACGGGGGTCTATGCTCTCGTTTATGGGGATCGTTCGCATCTGGCTGATCGTCCTAGGCTCCTCTCTCTCCTTAACGGTGCTCCAGTAATCGCTGAGGTCTTTTAGAAACTCGTCGGATAAGCGGTTGACCTGGAACTCATAGATGCCTATGACGAAGGGCGCGGCCTGGTAGAGAACCTTTCCCTCCTCGGACTCCGCCGAGAATATGAGGCCCTTGCGGGCCATCTCCCCGAGCCTTCTCTCTGCCTCCTCCTCGGTTAGGTGGGCTCTAGACGCTATTGCTTCGGCCCCCTCCCTTTCGAGGGTCAAGTGCACGGCTAGCTCCGCTTCCTCGAGCGTGAACAGTCTCCTCAATAGACGGATCTCAGCCCCGCTTTCGCTGGGCGGGAAACCGTCTGGGAGACGGTCAAGGTGCTCGGCGAGCCTCCGGTATACTTCATCCATTTACATCACCTAAACATAACCTGATTCTTTCTGTTGTTTAGCAGGTTCTTAGTGCAGTAGGTTACTCCTACAATGATCCCCATTACTTGGATGGAGCTCAGAAAAGTACCTAACTTCACCAACAACTATTCACAAGATTAGAGTGAACATGATGTGAGGATAAGATTATGCCCACGAAGGGAAGATGTGCAACTCCTTTAAAATAAATCCACATCCCTACTTAAGTGGAACACGAACGTGTTTCATCCTTAAATGAGTAAAACTAAGTGGACTGGGGGGGATTTGAACCCCCGACCTCCGCCATGCCAGGGCGGCATTCATACCACTGAACTACCAGCCCCGTCCAGAAACACATTAAGAGATCAGCCTAAAAACCTTCTCATGATGATCTGCTTTCCATATACTGCATCCGTATATCTCCTGTAGATCAGAAAAAATGTTAACGCTACAGGCTTTACACCTTCTAGGGCATACTCTTTGGGGAGTTGGACGAGTAGATTCTGCGAGAGAATTATAAAGGGAGAACTGATCCATTACCATTGAGTAAAATGTCTGAAAGGGTTAGTGTTCTGAAAGAGTACGCCAAGTTCATCTTCGAGAGCTTAAAGGAGACAACGAAAGACCTCACCGAGAAGGAGATCGACTGGCGCCCCGTGCCGGAGTCCAACAACATCAGGTGGATCCTCAACCACCTCGCCAGGATCTCGAACGTCGGACTGCAGAGGATCATCAAGGGGAACCAAGAGTACATGCCGAAGGGCTGGCCGGCCGACTACGCTGACAAGACCCACCCGCTTGAGACCATGATCGCTGACATAGAGAAGGGAGGGAAGGCCGTCATCAGGGGTCTGGGAGGCCTGACCTCGAAGGATCTGGACGCGGACATCCCCCTTTGGAGAGGAACAAGGAAGCGCCAGTTCGCCCTGTTCGCATACCTATCTGAGCTCGTCCACCACAGGGGCCAGATAGCGATGCTCAGGGGCGATATAAAGCGCCGTAGAGAAAAGGAACCAAACTTCCTCGTCTGACAAACCTCTAAGAACCATCTATTTTTTTATCTTTACAACAAAAATAATTTGCATCTCGAAAGTGCTGTAGCCTAATGCAAGAGTAAGAGGCGTAATTACGAAAGGATCGTATTAAAGATAAGAAATGGCCACTTATCTCTGGCGCATGAGTCACTTCAGTGAGAGCTTCAATGCGTGGGGTCACCCAAACATCAGATCGAATCACAGAACGACGTTGATGATCACCAAGGATGCCGTGCTGACGCCTAGAGGGGACTGCGTCATAGCCTTGAGGGCACAAAAGGGGCTTATGGACCTAGATCCAAACCTGAAAGAGTCAATGAGAAAAAAGGATGCGAGGATCAGGCTCATATTAAATGTCAACGAGCATACCTTCGTTGTCTCTGGGAGCGGCGACCCGAGACTCCCCTTAAGCCACCCCACAGAATTGATTGCCCGTAAGAGCCACTACATCTGCGACAGAACCTTGATGATAGGCGCAGATAAAGCGGCTCGTGACATAGATGATGCTATGGTCAATCTCCTCAGAGATGAAAAAAGGGCGGTAAGCGTGACGATAGTCGTTGAGCTTGTGACACAATTATGCGAGAAATAAACAAAATAAATGGATATAAAATATTTTGTGACACCTAGAGGTCACAGCCTTTAGTAACGGTTAAATACGGATGCCATGCGCTTTAATTCTGGATCTAAATGACCGAGGAAAAGGGGCTTGTGAGGGCACCCGGCAGGATCACCCAGGAGCAGTACAGGTTCCTGGAGGGCCTTGTCGAGCAGGGACGCTTCGGCTCGGTGAGCGAAGCTGTTCGCGCAGCCATCAACAGGCTGAATGTGACGTCTCCCCAGACCGGCGGCTCCTTCATGATAGGGGAGGCCTTGGTCGGCGAGGGGGATGAAGTCGCCCACATAGATCTCCTCATCGGCGACAAGCAGGGGCCAGTCGGCCTATCGTTCGCCAACTCCTTGAGCAACCTCTCCGCCGGGCACACGCCCCTCCTCGCGGTAATCAGGCCTAACCTGCCCCCGAAGCCCCACACGGTCATTGTACCAAAGGTCACGATCAAGAACATGGAAGACGCCGGCAAGATCTTTGGCCCGGCCCAGTTCGCCGTCGCGAAGGCCGTCGCAGACGCCGTCGAAGACGGGATCGTCCCGAAGGAGGTTGTGGACGACTGGGTCGTGATAGCCAGCGTCTTCATCCACCCGAAGGCGAAGGACGAGCGGAAGATATATCACTACAACTACAGTGCGACGAAGCTCGCCCTGAGCCGGGCCCTGCAGTCCTACCCGCCTCTGGAAAAGATCATGTACGACAAGGACAGGGCCCGCCACCCGTTGATGGGCTTCAGGGCGCCGAGGCTGTGGAGGCCCCCTTACATCCAGATCGCACTCGACAACCCAAACATCGAGATGATAAAGCGGGTCATCACCGTCATACCCAAGAACGACAGCATCCTCCTCGAGGCCGGGACGCCCCTCATCAAGAGGTACGGGGTTGGAGTGATCAGGGAGCTCAGGGAGGCGTCGAGGGACAGCTTTATCATCGCCGACCTGAAGACGATGGACGTCGGCAAGGTGGAGGTCGACATGGCCTTTGACGAGACAGCGGACGCGGTCTGCTGCGCAGGAGTCGCCTCGAAGGAGACCATAGACGAGTTCGTCTACGAGGCGAGGAGGCTCGGCGTCTACTCCTTCGTGGACATGATGGAGGTCGGGGACCCCCTGGCAAAGCTCAAGGGTCTGGAAAAGCTGCCGGATGTGGTCATACTTCACAGGTCGATTGACGTGGAGCAGAGGGGCGGCGAGCCGAAGTGGGGATACATCGGCGACATCCGCGAGGCCTTCAAGGACAAGAGGCTGCTCATCGCTGTTGCCGGTGGGATTCGCCCGGACACGGCAAAGATCGCGATAGACGCCGGGGCGGATATACTGATAGTCGGGCGGTACATCACCCAATCGAGGGACGTCGAGCGGTCGGTAGAGGAGTTCCTGCCATACCTCCAGGGGGACATCGACCTGTTCAGGGTCCACATCGAGTAGCCACATTGGGTAAGGTAGATAAGCCCCTGCCCCACCTATCCATTGAGCCCAGAAGTTGAGACAAAAGCCCCTCGCCGTGATTTTCATTTTAATTTTAATAGTATGCCCAAATTACTCGGCTGAAGCAGAGAACAGAGAGCAGTACGTTTTCAGGTCCACATACGTCTACGAGAACAGAGGAAGCGATGCCTTTGTCATGACTCAGGATGATGCCACCATCATCATGCTTGTTAACGATGAATGGCAGACCGTGACGACCAGGAACGCAAGCCACCCGACGAGGATGCAGTACAAGGACGAGGACGGTAACTCTCTGGTCGTAATGGACCTGCCACAAACGATCCCACCCCAGTCAAGGATCATCTTCTCGATAGAGTACGTTATCACTTCGGAGGATAGACCCAAACCCAATGTAGTCGCCGATGAAGCGGGGCAACTCTCCGACATCCCGCAGGAGATAATAGATGAATACTGCGTGGAGACGGAGACTTACAGGCAGAACGAGGATGTAAGATCCTTCGCTAGGAGCCTCGCTGCTGGGGAGAAGACAGTCCTGGGCGTCGTCACCCACATGATCGACTGGATACTGAAGAACATCACCTATGGCAACTTCGAGGTCCCCAAGTACCCGGAGGAGACGCTGGCTGATATGATTGGCGACTGCGATGACCAGGCAATCCTGTTGATATCGATGCTGCGATCGCTTGGCATACCATCGTTCCTCCAGGTCGGAGTCGTGTTCAGCGACCAGATCGAAAGCGAGAAGGCTTCATGGGGAGGACATCTCACCATACGGCAGCAAAGCGTTGGCTGGCACGGGTGGGCGATGGTATACATCCCTCCATGGGGCTGGCTCCCCGTGGACCTGACGCTCTCGGGGTCAAATGACCCCATAGAGTTGATCCAAAAGGCCCCTGAATACGAGAGCTACGTGGTCAAAGCGTTCAATATTTCAAGGCAGGCATATGTAGGGGACAGCAGAGAATCCCGCGAGATGATCATGTCCAGCAGCATCTACATCACGACGACCGACTCCCTGATCAAGGAGACGACCGACATGGGCTTGGTGAAACTAGTCTACATTCTCACCGGCGTCTTGGCAGGTGGAGCTTTTGTCGTCCTCGTTATTGTCTTCCACTGGCGTAAACGAATCCTTGAGCACAGCCATTAGTCTAGTTTGCTCAGCCAAACAATTTATCGACGGCCGAATCAATGATGATGTTTTCTTGTAAAGAGGAATGATGATGAATTGTCGATCTCTATGAGATGAAAAAGTATAGGGTAATAAGACTTCATCTGTAATCTCTTAATCCATTCGAACATCCTGGGAAAGATTAAAGTCGGGCGTGAAGGGGATTAAACCTTGGTGTATATGGCAGAGCCCAAAGGCGATCTTGAAGGGCTTTACTCGGATTTGATGGGGAGGGAGAAGGAGCTCATCATCTTCCAGTCGATGGGCTCCATCGTCCAATGGGACATGGAAACGAAGATGCCGCCCAAGGGGATCGAACTCAGGAGCCAGCAGCTCGCCCTGCAGCAGAAGATCGGGCACAGGATGCTGACCGACACGGAGAACGGCAAACTCATCGAGAGAATCGTGAGCCACCCGGGGTACAAGAGCCTTTCCCAGGTTCAGAGGCGGAACGTCCACCTAGCTAAGAAGGACTACGATGAGGCCACGAAGCTGCCGGAGGAGCTAGTCGTGGAGACGGCGAGGCAGAGGGCGGTGGCCATCGACACTTGGAAGAAGGCGAAGGCGGCCAGGGACTACAAGATGTTCAAGCCAGAGCTCGGGAAGCTCTTTGAACTGAAGGTGAAGGCCGCTGAAATCCTCATGGAAGTGAAGGGAACGTCGACGCCATACGACGCCCTCATAGACCTCTTCGAGCCCGGGATGACTGCCGAGACAATCTCCAGGGTCTTCGGAGGGATGAGGAGGGGCCTAGTTGAGATCATCGAAAAGTGTAGAGACGCCCCGAGGCAGCCCGATGCTTCATTACTGAAGCGGAGTGTGCCCTTGGAGACGCAGCGAAGGATCTCAGAGGCCCTTGCCGAAGTGATAGGATACGACATCAAGTCGAAGCAGGCCGGAGGGCGGATAGACGAGACAGAACACCCCTTCACAACCGGATACTACGACGACGTCAGGATTACCACCCACTACCACGAGGAAAGGTTCTATGCGAGCATCTTCTCGGTAATCCATGAGGGGGGACACGCCCTGTACGAACAGGGCCTCCCCAGGGAGTGGATGTACCAGCCCGTCGGATCGTCATCCAGTTATGGAATACACGAGTCGCAGTCCAGGTTCTTCGAGAACATAGTGGGCCGGAGCCCAGAGTTCTGGCGGTACTTCCTGCCAAAGCTGAAGGCGAAGGCCGGGAAGGCCCTGTCCGATGTCGGCCTCGAAAAGTTCGTACACGCCATAAACCGAGTTGAGCCGTCGAAGATACGCACGGAGGCGGACGAGGTCACATACGGCCTGCACATCATCATCCGCTTCGAGATGGAGCGAGACATGTTCGCAGGGAAGCTCACCACGAACGAACTCCCTGAGGCTTGGAACGAGAAGTACATGAAGTACCTCGGCGTCGAGGTGGAGAACGACTCCGAGGGGGTTATGCAGGACACCCACTGGGCCGGCGGATCGTTCGGCTACTTCCCCAGTTACGCCCTCGGCAACATATACGGCGGGATGATGCTTGAGAAGATGGAGGAGGACCTCCCCTACTGGAAGGAAAGGGTCGCCGCCGGAAGCCTCTCCGAAGCGAAGGGGTGGCTCATGGAAAACGTCCACAAGTACGGCAACCTCTACGACCCGGATGAACTCATCCGCGTCGTAACCAGGAAGAACTTGACGATCAAGCCCTTCCAGAGGTACCTGGAAGACAAGTACTCCAGACTATACGGCTATTGAGGCTGCGAATTGAGCGTCCCAGACGAGCTGAGGGGGGTGTACCGCAGGCAGGGATACCAGCTCGTCGGCCGACACAGCGCCGTCAAGACCTGCCAGTGGCTGCGCCGATGCCTCAATACGGCCGGGGGAGAGCCCTGCTACAAGCAGAGGTTCTACGGCATCCCCTGCCACCGCTGCCTGCAGATGACCCCGAGCCTCGGCCACTGCGTTCAGAGCTGCGTCTTCTGCTGGAGGGCGACCCCCGAGGCGCTCGGCGTACGCTGGGATCAGGCGTCGTTCAAGGAGGGGGAGGCGGAGGACCCGGACGCGATCGTCGATGGATGCATCGAGGCCCACAGAAGGGCCATCATCGGATTCGGGGGAAACCCGAGGGTGCCGAAGGCAATGCAGGAGGAGGCGATGCGGCCCGTCCACGCCGCCATAAGCCTTGAGGGGGAGCCGACCCTCTACCCACGCCTCGGCGACCTCGTTGAGTCCTTCTACCACCGGGGCTTCAGGTCTGTCTTCATCGTGACCAACGGCCTGATGCCGGAAGCCCTCTCGGACCTTGGGAGGGAGCCATCCCAGCTCTACGTGAGCGTCTCTGCCCCCGACGAGGAGGCCTACAGGCGCACGTGCAGGCCGCTTGTGCCTGACGGCTGGAGCCGCCTGCAGAAGACCCTGGATCTCCTCGGCAGCTTCAGCTGTCCGACCGTGCTCAGGCACACCCTGTTGCCGAAGTTCAACATGGATGACCCGGCGGGTTACGCGAGGCTCGCTCAAAGGGCGGAACCAGCCTATCTGGAGCCGAAGGCGGCGATGTCCGTGGGGTATGCGCGGAGGCGCTTCGGATACGAGGAGATGGCCTGGCACAAGGACGTCAGAGCCTTCGCCGAGGCCCTCGCAGCCGAGTCGGGGTACAGGATCCTCGACGAGCAGCCCCTCAGTCTCGTCGTGCTCCTGAGCAGGCTTGATAGGCCAAAAAAACTTTACTGAGAAGTTAAGGCTGCTCTAGACTAACGTTCTATATTCTCTTCTCATAGGTTTGGGCAGTAACTCCTCGCTCGCGCGTCGAGGACCTGAGCCCCCTTGGACGATATGTAAGCCGCGAGCCAGGGGTCCCCCTCGGCCTTCACGAGGCCCTTCTCCTTCAAACGAGACAAATTGGCATCTAGGACCTCGTCGGTGATCCCCATGGCCTTTTGGAGGTCCTCCCTCCCGATTCTGGGGTCTTTGGGGCTGTCTTTCGCCATCTTGTAGAGAACCTCGAGCATCCCCCTTCTTATCTCCTCTTCGGTGAAGAGCATACATCAAGACTCGCACGAGACCATTTTAAAAATATTGTTGTGATGGGCGATACGACAAAGAATCATCGATTCCATAAGCCACACAACCCCTTTTTGCCCCCTCCATCCCGAGGGTAAGCATTTAAAGGCGACCCCTCACTACTAAAGGGATTCGGCCCGGAAAGATTAGGGCTGCTCACTGAACGAGATGGGATGTATGATCCTCCACATGGGCGTGCGGACAACGGACCCCGTCAAGGTCGCCTACAGGCCCCTCGCCCCCGACGAGGACGAGGCCAAAGCCATAGCCGAGATGCTGGGCGAGATAGCGAGTTTCGACTACTACAGCACACAGATGTCCGACCACTCGATCATATTTAACTTCGACGAACCCGGCGACGTCAATCGGAGGCGAGAGCTCATGATACCGGTCTCTGAAGAGTTCGAGGGGATCAAGACCAAGGTTCTTCCGTCGATCAGGGGCGCATTCATAGTGTTTAGGGGCACCGACACCACCATCGAGGAGTACTACGAGATGCTGAAGAAGTACATCAGACAGTCAGGCTTAGAGCCCGTTGAGGGCGTCCACGACATCGAGATAATGTACGTCCCCGAGGACCTGGACAACGCAGACTACTCCATCGAGATAATGATCCCCCTTAAGCCCTGAGAAAGGATTTTAATTTCCATAAACACATCGTAGCTCGGCGGCCGTTGTCCAGCCTGGCAAGATATTGGCCTTCCAAGCCAACGACCCGGGTTCAAATCCCGGCGGCCGCACCTCTAACCGTCCTTAAGATCGCAGTCCTCTTATTGTTAAGGGCGCATCTACTCTCTTGGGGATGCGACTTTGTTGACCATCGCCATCATCGGGAAGACGAACGTCGGAAAGACGACGCTCTTTAACGCGGCAACCCTCTTGAACGCTGAGATATCCACCTACCCCTTCACGACCAAGGAACCGAACGTCGGCATGGCCTACGTCTGCGACGTCTGCGTATGCAGGGAGCTCGGCGTCGAGGATAACCCGCAGAACTCGGCCTGCATCGACGGTTGGCGCTACGTTCCAATAAGGATCCTCGACCTTCCGGGGCTGATAAAGGACGCGTGGGCGGGCCGCGGGCTCGGCAACCGGTTTCTCTCGGTCATCGGGCAGGCCGACGCCCTAATCCACGTCGTGGATGCCTCAGGCTCCGTCGACTCGGATGGAAACATCGCGAAGCCGGGGAGCGGCAACCCCGTTCAGGACGTGTTGGATATCGAGATGGAGGTCGAGAGGTGGATCGCCGAGATCATCGACCACAACAAGCAGCTCATACTCAGGGAAGCCGAATCCTCCTCGCTAACCGAGGCCATGGCGAAGGCCCTATCTGGGATCAAGGCTAGGCAGCCCGATGTCGTTGTCGCCCTAGTAGACTCCGGGCTCGGCGAGGTGCCCCTTCAAAAATGGAGTCTAGACGACTCGATCCAGTTTGCGGCCGCCCTGCTACCCGTCATTAAGCCGACCATGATCATCGCGAACAAGATGGACCTCCGCACCGCTGAGCAGAACATAGAGATGCTGAACGAGTACTTCAGCCACAGCCTCGTCGCCGCCTGCTCTGCCGAGGCGGAGCTCG
>CAZPMB010000014.1:0-29489 GCA_964587735.1 uncultured Candidatus Bathyarchaeia archaeon
TCCTGAGGGAGTTCGGCATCAGCAATACGCAGGCGGGGCTACTCATGTCATTCGTACTAATCCCCGGCATTCTGCTAAGCCTACCTGTAATCCTGATAATTGATAGATACGGCGCAAAATACATCGTGCTGCTCTCATTGCTCTCCACAATCCTGGGTTCGGCACTCTCAGGCATCGCAGACTCCTACCTTACCATACTGGCCGGGAGATTCACACTGGGCGTGGGCGGAGCCATAATCATGACCGCAACACCGACGATAATCTCCCAGTGGTTCACCAAAAAGGAGCTGGGCAAAGCCATGGGGATATTTTCGGTCAACATGCCCTTGGCGACAATCGTGGCCCTTCCTACGGCCAGTTCGTTCTCACAAACCTTCGGCTGGCGTTTCTTGTTCTACGTCAGCACGGTCCTAGGAGCAGTCATCACAGTAGCCTTCGCCATCGCGTTCAGAGAAGGCCCATTGGGGAAAGAAAAGAAAGCTATAGGCCTCCGTCAAGCGTTCAGCAGCGTTGAGATATGGAAGAGCGGGGTCATCTGGCTCTTCTTCCAGGCGTCGATGCTATCATTCGTGACATGGTTACCCACCTTGCTCATCAAATTTCAAAATGTCCCCATCCTCCAGGCAGGCCTGATGACGAGCCTACTCAGCTGGACCGCGTTGATCTTTGTGCCCCTTTACGGATTCGCGTCGGACAGGCTGGGCAAGAGGAAGCTCTTCATAGTCGCTGGTTCGGCTCTAATGAGCCTCGCTTTCATTGCTGTCTCCCTAAATTCAGGCCCATTGCTACTGGCCTCAATCATCGCCTTGGGAATATCCTCGGCAATGATCCCGCCAAATATTCAAACTCTACCCTCCGAAATACTTGAACCGAGCTTGGCAAACGTCGGTTTTGGGGTCATGACCATAACAGGCAACATTGGCCCGATCCTAGCCCCTCCACTGGTAGGCTACATCTTAGATGCTACAAATTCATTCTTCTACACGATAGCAACCCTTTCCATTATAGCGGTCGCAGGGACAGTCGTCGGAATCTACCTAAAAACTAGGTGAACAGCAACATAGTCATCGTGAAGTGCGCATATTTTTAACGGAAGACTCCAGGTCATTAAGCGCCTTCGTAATGGCCGCCTTCTGGTTGTAGGAGCTGGATGGCATGAATGGCCTAGAAAGACCTATTTTGCATCCCTGACCTTCCATTGCTATCTTGAATACAGTCCCAGAAAATACAATGATGACCTAGGTTCGTACAGCAACGAAACGAGTATGATTGGATACAGGCAAGATCCACAAATCAAGTCCACTCTTCCTTCATAGTATTTATAGGTGGGCTCGACCCATATGTCGCGGAGCCCGGGGATGACAAAGAAGAGGAAGAGCAGGGGACGTTCTAAGGGAGGCCAGGGCAGATCCGGAACCGTTCAGTGCAGCTACTGCGGTGCCCAAGTTCCGAGGGACAAGGCGAAGAAGATAACTAGATACACCAATCTCGTAGAGTCGAGGCTGCTTAAGGAGCTGCAGGACCAAGGAGCCCAGATCGCCCGCTACCAGACGACCAAGTACCTCTGCGTCAGCTGCGCGGTCCACCGGGGAGTCGTGAAGGTCAGGGGAAAGGATGAGAGGAAGGAGAGACCGAGGCGGCGAAGACCGGCCTAGATTTTCTTAGCCTCTCCGTAGAAGTGAATGACCCTCTGAAGCACGGTGAGTTGTGCCAGGACAGCCAGTAGAACCACGCCCCAGCCTAGCAGCTCCAGATTGAATACCGCCGCGAACGTTGCTATAGCGAGAAGAAGCATCCTCTCGGCCCTCTCCGCGAAGCCGACGGCGGCCATTCCTATACCTGATGCCTCGGCCCTTGCCCTGGCATAGCTCACCATCAGGGAGCCCACGATCGCCGCAAGCCCCCACACGGGGTGGCAGAGGCCGCCTAGGATCAGGGCTGAGAGAACGACGGCATCGGAGTATCTGTCGAATACCGAGTCGAGGAAACCACCGAAAGCCGATACCTTCCCGGTTGACCTGGCCAGAACCCCGTCAACGGCGTCAAGAAGCCCCGAGATCAACACGAGTGCGCCCGCCGTCGGGAGCATCAGGGCATTTATCTTCCAGCTGATGTAGCAGTACGAGGCGGCGAAGGATGCGAGGAGGCCCATCAACGTGAGGGTGTTAGGGGTCAGGCCTAGCGACCTCAGAGGCTCAATGTTGGAGGCCACCCAGTTCTCGAACTTCTTCTTCAGCCTGCTTGAGACCAAGGCCACTGGAACCCTATATTTACCAACTGAATGTTTAAGCTTTCATGCTGCAATCAGCCTGAGCCCTTCGCGATCCCCCTCGCTGCGATGATGCCGGTCGCAGCGGCCCCCACTATGCCCCTCGACACCCCGGAGCCGTCGCCGGCGACGTACAGGTTCGGAATTGCCGTCCTCAGCTGCTGGTTCGTCTGGATCCGCATCGCGTAGAACTTTATCTCGGGTGCGTAGAGCAAGGTCGAGTCGGAGCTGACCCCTGGCATCACCCTGTCGAGCATCTCCAGTCCCTCGAGGAGGTCCTTGACCAGCCTGCTTGGGTATGCCATCGTGATGTCCCCAGGCGTTGCGTCCTTGAGAGTTGGCTCAACGTAGCTCCGGTTGATACGCTCCCAGGTTGACCGCCTGTTGCTTCGGAGGTCTCCAAGCCTCTGGAGGATCGGGCGCTTTCCGCCGAGGGTGTTCGTCAGCTGAGCGATGCGCCGCCCGTACTCGGTCGTGTTCTCCAAAGGGTGGGTCAGCCTCACCCTGGTCAGCAGTGCGAAGTTAGTGTTTGGGCTCCCCGTGTCCCTCATCGAGTAACCATTGACGCCGAGGAGTTCGTCCTCGTAAGTCTCCTCGACTACGTAACCCCTAGGGCAGACGCAGAACGTCCTGACGAAGTCGTCGTAACTCGGGGTGTAGATGTGGAACTTGGGGTCCCAGATGCCGCACCCACCGATGATCTCATCCATGACCTCGTTTGGAACCTCGATGCGCAGGCCGACGTCGATGGGATTGTAGTGCATCTGCACGCCGAGCCTCGACATGAGGCTGATCAGCCAGCCGGAGCCGATGCGGCCTGGGACTAGGATCACCTCGTCCGCGCGGTGGAATCCCTTGTCGGTCATCACCCCGGTGACCCTGCCGCCCTCGACTGGGAGATCAGTTACGTTGGTTTCCAGGAGGAAACTAACACCACGCTCCTCCAGCCTCCTTCGCATACGAGAGAGGACCTCGGGCAGGTGATCGGAGCCGATGTGGTTCTGGTCGATCTTGATGAACCTTATGCCGGCCTTCACGGCCCTCGCCTCGAGGTCCTTCAGCCCGGACTCCTTCTGCTCCATCCTCTCGACGCCCAGATCAGTGAAGATGTCCCTGATGTAACGGACGAGGTCCCAAGCCTCGTTCTCCATCAGGAACTCGGTGAGATCGCCACCTATCATCGGGTGGAAGTTGAGCTTACCGTCCGAGCGGAGCCCAGAACCCCCGACATAGTCCCTTCTCTCGAGCATTGATACATCGTAGTCGTCTGCGAGCTCGTTTGCGGCGAAGAGGCCAGAGGGGCCAGCGCCGACGATGACTATTTCCTTCAATTGCCCCAATTCAAATTCGTTTGATGTAATAAAATCCTTTCCAGCGTTGAGGCAAAGCCCATTAAAGGCGTTCCTAGGCTTAATTACGGCCTATTACGTAGCCTTACAATGAATCTTGCATGCTTAATTAGTCGAAGGCATCAAATCGTATCGGTGACACTTTTGTGGGGTAAGAACAGGCTCAAGGAGATCCTTGAGGATGGGAGACTAGCCGTCGGGAGCTGCGTCTACTCTAGCAGCCCAGCCCTTGTAGAGCTGATGGGCTATTGCGGCCTGGACTTCTGCCGCATCGACAATGAGCACTCCTGGCGGAGGGACGAGAGCGCCGAGAACATGATCCGGGCCGCCGCCGTTTCGGGCATCGTTCCCCTGCTCAGGATCGACAGGGACGACCCGAACGTCGTCAGGAAGGCCCTGGAGATAGGGGCAGGCGGTATAATTGTGCCCCATGTATTCACAGCTAGAGATGTAGAGGATATTGTGAGGATGGCCAAGTTCCCGCCCTGGGGAGAGAGGGGGATCGGCACACTCTGCTTCTCGGGCCGCTGGGGGACGGCGAACGTCAAGGACTGGATCAAATGGAGCGACGAGGAGCAGCTGATAGGCGTCATGATCGAGGACTACAGGGCCATGGAGCACATAGAGGAGATCATGGCGGTAGACGGCCTCGACTTCGTCCTCTTTGGGCCGAGCGACTTCTCTGTCTCGATAGGGCACCCGGGCGAAGGCAATCACCCCAAGGTCATGGAAGCCCTGAGGGAGACGATCAGGGTGGCGGACAGGCACGAGGTCTGGGTGTGCAGGGGCGTCGGGTATCCGTGGGTTGAGAACGCTAGGAAGATGGTCGAGATGGGGTGCCACATGATCGAGATAGGTCACGACGCCTCGATCCTGAGGGCCATATGGAGCACGACAAAAGAGGAGATACGGAAGCTGAAATAGCCAACCCGTGAACATTTGTCGCGAACCTAATTTCTCTGAATGATCCTATGCTCCCTCAACGTAGCGTGTTTTCCCAAATGACAAAATTAATATCATCATTCATGATCTTCAAGGCTATGCGTTTTTAGCCGAGGAATTTGGATGGCACTGAAATTATTGATCAATGGAAAAACCAAGAGAGTATTTCAGAGGCCTAACGGCTACCTGGAGTTTCACTTCAAGGACGACGCGACCGGCTACATAGACCCGGCGACGGGAAAGCCCGTGTTCGACTCGGGCTATGACAAGATAGTTGGCCAGATACCGGGGAAGGGGAGGGTCTCCTGCCAGTTCTCGAAATACTTCTTCGAGCTACTGAACGATAAGGGTATCCCGACCCACTACGTTGAGACAATCGGCGACAGTATCATGGTCGTGAAGCCCGCGAGCCTCCTCGGGGCGAAGGCGGAGACGGACATCGAGGGGTCGGAGGACCTGTACAACCTCGAATGGGTTTTCAGGTTCCAAGCCTATGGCAGCCTCTGGAGGAGATACCCTTGCATAAGACCAGGAAGGCACCTGAGAAAGCTGGTTGAGGTCTACGCTAAGGGCTTGCCGGGCTTACCCGACACGTTGATGGTCGACGAGACGGTAGCGGAACTTGGGATAATGACACCGAGAGAGATAGTCCACACGAAGGGTTTGCTGAGGAAGATCGCAGACGTCATCCAAGAAGAATGCGGGAGGAGAGGCCTGCGAGTGATCGACGGGAAACTCGAGTTCGGGAGGGATATGAACGGGAAAATATTCCTGATAGACGACATATCTCCAGACGTGATAAGAGTTTGCAGAGGGGCCAGAGTAAACCGAGAGGGAGACTGCATGGTCGCAGAAGATTGCATAACGACGAAGATCGATGAGGATGGAATAAAGAAAATAATCGCCAAAAACATCATCAGCCCAGACGAGTTGGCAGCGGCCTTTGAGATAATATAACGAACTCAAACATGCAATATTTCAAAAATATATCAATTTCAATCAGAAAATCTTATAAAAATTAATAGAAAAATACATTGAGGACATCATCGTGGCTTTCCCGACATTGTTAATAGCGGAAAGCGAAGAGATTGTGGAGAGAGGTGTACTATGAAGTTCCATACGGTTGTCTATGTGAGCTTGAAGTCGGGGTACTCTGACCCAGAGGGAGAGACCACCGCAAGGGCCCTTCAGGGGCTGGGCTACAAGGTCACGAGAGTGCGTTCGAGCAAGGCATACGAGGTTTACTTCGAAGCCGGGAACAGTAGGGAGGCAGAGGAGATGGTTAGGGAGATGTGCGGCAGGCTCCTCACGAACCCTACAAAGGACGACTACAGGTTCGAGATAAGGGAGTTAAAATGAGCCGAGTAGTCAGGAGCCCCCACCAGTTCGAGCACTACCTAATCGACCTCCTGAACGCCACCGACGGCGACCTGAAGGGCATCGCGGAAGCGCTCAGCCTCGGCCTCAGCCTTCCGGAGCTCAGGCGCATCCGCGATCACTATCTGATTGGGGAGAGAAAGGCGACCGACGTTGAGCTCCAAACCTTCGACCAGACCTGGAGCGAGCACTGCTTCCACAAGACCTTCAAGGGGACGATCGAGACGCCCGACGGCACCGTCAACGGCCTGCTCAGGACATACATCCGCAGCGTCGTGAGGGAGCTCAACCCCGACTGGTGTTTCAGCGTCTTCGAGGACAACGCCGGCATCGTTGACCTCGACGAGGAGCATGCAATCGCAGTCAAGGTGGAGACCCACAACCACCCGTCAGCGATCGAGCCCTTCGGCGGAGCTGCCACGGGCCTCGGGGGCGTTATCCGAGACATCCTCGGAGTCTGGGCGGACCCGATCGCATGCACAGACGTGCTCTGCTTCGGCCCTCTGGACTACGATTATCACAGGCTACCGGAGGGCGTCAAGCACCCGAACTACATCTACAGCGGCGTGGTCGATGGCATCGGCTCCTACGGGAACAGCATCGGAATCCCAACGGTGAACGGCGCAGTCTACTTCGACGAAGACTACACGGGAAACGTCGTGGTCTACGCCGGATGCATAGGCCTCCTGAGGAAGGACAGGTACATCAGGAACGTCAGGCCGGGGGACCACATCGTCCTCGCCGGGGGGAGGACAGGGCTCGATGGCATCCACGGTGTCACGTTCGCCTCGGCCGAGCTCACCGAGAAGTCAGAGGAGATATCGAGGCCGGCAGTCCAGATCGCGAACCCGATCGAGGAGGAGAAGATAAAGCGGGCGCTCAGGCAGATCGGCGAGGAGGCCCTCGGATCCGGCATCACGGATCTTGGTGGCGGCGGTCTCAGCTGCGCCGTGTGCGAGGTAGCCAACAAGTACGGCTTGGGCGCTGAGGTCACCCTGGAGAAGGTCCCCCTCAAGCACCCCGGGATGGCGCCCTGGGAGATCTGGGTCTCGGAGTCCCAGGAAAGGATGTGCCTTGCAGTCCATCCTACAAACCTTGACCGCGTCCTCCAGATCTTCGAGGACGAGCAGGTCGAGGCCACGGATATCGGCAGGTTCATCGAGGGTAATGCCGTAAGAGTGCGTTTCAACAAGGAGCTAGTCGCTGAACTCGACATCGAGGCTCTCTTCGACCCACCGGAATTGAGACGCTCAACGCAATGGAGGCCCACCCTGCCTGAAGAACCCGCCTTCCCGATCCCCGAAGACCTCGGTGAGACGCTGAAGAGGCTGCTCGCGGCGCCAAACATTGCTAGCAAGGAAGCCGTGGTCAGGAGGTACGACCATGAAGTCAAGGGGGGAACGGTCGTCAAGCCCCTGCAGGGCTGGAACGCCGGACCAAGCAACGGCGCCGTCATCAAACCCCTTGAGCGTTCGTGGAAGGGGATTTCGATATCATGCGGCATGAACCCGAGATATGGGAAGATAGATCCGTACTGGATGGCCGCGTCGGCCCTAGATGAGGCGGTCAGGAATAACGTGGCGCTTGGAGGACGACGGATCGCGCTCCTCGACAACTTCACTTGGGGCAACCCAGAATACGAAGACAGGCTAGGAGGCCTAGTCCTCGCCAGTAAGGCGTGCTACGATGTCGCTCGGGTTTACGGGACGCCTTTCATCTCAGGGAAGGACAGCCTCTACAACGAGTCACCCCTGGGCCCAGTTGCCCCGACCCTCCTCGTTACGGCCCTCGGCGTCTTGCCCGATGTAAGGAATGCGGTTACAATGGACCTGAAGAAGGATGGGAACGCAGTATATCTTATAGGCGTGACAAGACCAGAGCTGGGAGGTTCAGAGTACTACCGACTCGGCGGATTCCTCGGAGCCTCTGTGCCGAGGCTGGAGGCCGAGAGGACGGCCGATGCGTACAGGCATCTGACCTCTGCCATCGATGCAGGTCTTGTGAGGGCTTGTCACGACTTGTCGGAAGGTGGCTTGGGCGTGGCGGCTGCAGAGATGGCGTTCACGGGAGATCTAGGTCTGGAGGTCGATCTCTCTTCTGTTCCGGCAGTTGCCGGGATGAGGGACGATCTCATCCTGTTCTCTGAGTCGAATGGACGATTGTTGGTCGAGGTTCCTGACGGTCGGAAAGACGCCTTCGAGGCTACGATGAAGGGAGCCCGATTCAAAAGAGTGGGATCCGTCACAAGCGATTATCGGTTGTCCGTCTCCAGTAGAATAGGCTTGGTCATAGACGAGCCCTTGGACGAGCTGATTGCGGCGTGGAAGACACCTTTGGGAGGGCCGAGATGAGGCGATCCGATATAAAGGTCCTGCTTATGAGGGCGCCCGGGACAAACTGCGACGCCGAGACGGCCAGGTCGCTCTGCGACCTCGGGATCGGGGTCGAGGTCGTTCACACTCAGAGGATCTTCAGGGAGAGGGACCTTCTAAAATACGACGCCATCGTCTTCCCCGGAGGCTTCAGCTACGGTGACTACGTGAGGAGCGGAGCCATATGGGCGAAGGAGTGCGAGTATAGGATCGGCCTCGAGCTGGAGAGGTTCGTCGACGACGGCCGACCAGTAATAGGCATATGCAACGGGTTTCAGCTCCTGGTCGAGGCGGGATTCCTGCCAGGCTTCGAGGGGAAGGCGATCTCCCCCCAGGCTGCTTTGGCCAATAACGCTGGGGGCTACCAGTGCCGCTGGATCAGGATGAAGAACGTCAACAACGGTTGCTGCGCTATCACGGGCGAGATGCCGAGGGGCTTCGTGATGAGGGTGCCCGTAGCCCACGGCGAAGGGAGGTTCGTCTTCCCCCGGGAAGGGGAGGATGAGCTCCTGAAGAGACTTTATGACAACGACCAGCTCGTCTTCAGGTACGTCAAGGCCGACGGCTCTTTCGCTGAGATGGAACTGTGGGACAACCCCAACGGGGCGTGGCACGACATAGCGGGCATCTGCAACCCAGAGGGCAACGTCCTCGGACTCATGCCACACCCCGAGAGGGCGTACTTCGGGTGGCAGACTCCCTACTGGGCAAGGGAGGGGCTTACACAATACGGGGATGGTAGGGTATTCTTTGAGTCTGTGGTCAAGTACATCGAGAGGCGTTTCTAACCCCCAATTTTCACCCTGTAATCAGACAGTTTCTTTCTGATTTGTTCATCCGAGATGGCTAGGATTTCCACTGCTAGAAGGGCGGCGTTCTGTGCGTTATCGATGCCTACAGACGCGATGGGTACCCCATGGGGCATCTGGACGATGGAGAGGAGGGAGTCGAGGCCGCCCAGCTTCACCTCCCTGGGGACGCCGATGACAGGCTTTAACGTGTGAGCCGCGATGAAGCCCGGGAGGGCGGCCGAGAGCCCGGCTATGGCGATGTAGATAGATGCGCTGGAGGATTCTATATATTTCCTTAATGCCCCCGGACTCCGATGGGCGGAGTACACCACGAGCTCGTGGCCCACGCCGAAGTCTTCGAGGACTTTAGCTGCCTTTTCCCCCAGCTCCCGGTCTGACTCGCTTCCCATGATGATTGATACGGGGACCATCGCCCAGAACACCTTTCACAGATTGAGGAAAACTCCTCAAGAATAAATAAAATAGTAGGATGATCTCGACCTTTTAACATGGATATGAGGAAGAAGGAGAGGACACCGACAAGGTCGGTCATCATCTAGAAACAAACCTTTACCAGGAATAGGCTGTAAGAATATTCAACGACGTTGAAAAATTGGGATTAGGTAACCTTCATGGGAGTTAAAGAACTCGGGGGGTATATACATTCGTTTTAAGATCAGTCTATAGTTTTAGAAGCTCCTTTGCATTCTTAATTAGGATTCTCTCTTTTACCGACTCAGTCACATCAAGCCTCTTTACCCTGCTGATGGCTTTTTCGATGTCCCCTATCTGGTGGGGATGGTCGCTCCCTAGCACAATCTTCCGCGAACCTAGGAAGGCTAATGTAGACGTGAACACTTCATGGTCATAGATCAACGAGTCGACCCACACGCCCTTCAGGTATTCTGTAGGTGACTTGCTAATCATCTCCTTACACTCTGGGTAGGCTCTATACCCAGTGTCTATTCTACCTCTGAGATAAGGGTAGACTCCGCCTAGATGAGATGCTATAATCTTTAGTTTTGGTAGTTTTTTAAAAAGCCCGCTGAAGACCATTCTTAGAACAGAGAGGCTGGTGTCGACCCCAAATCCCATTATAGGCACGAGCCGATAATCGCTCATATATTTGGTGTTGATCGGCGAGGTGGGGTGTATCATTAGTGGGACATCCAGCTGAACGGCTTTTTCGAAGACTGGTTGAAGGTCGAGGTCGAGCGGCTTCCCAGCGACATTCGACATGAGGGTGCCTCCCTTAAGCCCTAGGTCCCTAACTCCGCGCTCAAGTTCCTCAGCGGACGCTTCAGGATCCTGAAGGGGTAGCGCAGCCAGCGCAACGAACCTTTCCGGGTAGCTCTCACATATCTCAGCAAAGCCATCGTTAGCGAGCCTCGCGAGCTTAACCCCTCTCTCCCGGATTTCTCTCTCAACGCTAGGTGTCGTGAGTGTAAGAACGTGCATCTTTACGCCATTTCGATCCATGTCGGTTAGCCTGTTGTTTATGTCTATGTGGGGGCCGACCACGATGTTGTAGTCGCCTTCGTAGTGGATGAGAAGTCTACCTTGGGTATCTCTCTCGACCCTAGCGTATCCTCCGGGCCTCTTGAGTTCGTCTAGGTATGCTTTGGGGTAGAAGTGGCTGTGAAAATCGATGATCATCTAGCTTCGAATTGAATCCAAGGAAGTAGGATTTAAAGAAAATGGGCAGTTTTTTCTATCCTTTAGGCTGCTACACTATAACTCATTAAGTCAGTTGCTCATTAGAGAGCCAGCGTGCCGAGATGAATCAGCGGATCTCCATCTCTATGTAGACTTCGTTTGGCACCCTGATCCTCATGATGCTCCTCATGACCCGCTCTCGGGCGTCGACCTCTATGAGTCTCTTGTGGACCCGCATCTCGAACCTGTCCCACGTGTTGCTGCCGTCTCCGCAGGGCGTCCTCCTCGTCGGCACGACGAGCTTCTTCGTCGGCAGCGGGATCGGCCCCACCATCTTGACGCCGATCTTCTTCGCGATGCCCTTGATCTCCTCGCACACGGTGTTAAGCTTCCCTGTATCGGTGCTCGTCAGCTTGATCCTCGCCCGCTTCACCATCTCAGACGCATCCCAGTGTCCCAGATAGTCGAACTTAAGTCTTGCGAATTGGGAGGAGGCTCCTCCCCTGGAGGCTAAGACTCGACCTCTAGAATTATTCCTGCCCCAATGGTCGTGCCCATGTCCCGCAGGGCGAACCGGCCTAGTTGCGGAAAGTCGGTGTAGACCTCTGCGGCGACAGGGTTCATCGGCACAAACCTGACGATGGCCGCCTCCCCGGTTCTCAGGTAGCTGGGGTTCTGCTCGACCACCTGCCCGCTCCTCGGGTCGATCTTGGACAGGAGCTGGTCGAAGCGGACGGCGACTTGTGCTGTGTGGAGGTGGAGGACGGGTGTGTATCCCTGGGCGATGGCCGTGGGGTGGTGGATGATGAAGATCCTTCCCTTGAAGGCCTTGGCAACCTTTGGTGGGTTGTTAGGGTAGCCAGCGACGTCGCCTCGCTTTATTTTGTCCCTCTCAATGCCCTTGACGTTGAAGCCGATGTTGTCGCCTGGACCTGCCTCGTTCATCCTCGTGTAGTGGGTCTCTATGCTCTTGACGTCGCCTTCCTCCTTGCTCGGCATGAAGACGATATGGGAGTCGACCTTGAGGACGCCCGTCTCCACCTTGCCGACCGGCACGGTGCCGACGCCCCTTATTGAGTACACCTCCTGAACGGGGATCCTCAGGGGCTTTTCAACTGGCTTGGACGGGACTTTGAACTCGTCGAGGGCCTGGAAGATTGTCGGGCCCTTGTACCACGGCATGTTCTTGCTCTTGTTGTACAGGTTGTCGCCGACCCACCCCGATGTTGGGACGAAGTGAATTTTACTGACGTCGTAGCCAACCATCTTGAGGAGCCTGGAGACGCCATCCTTGACCTCGTCGTACCTCTGCTGGCTCCAGTTCACCGTGGGGTCGTCCATCTTGTTGACAGCGACGACGATCTGGTCGACCCCGAGGGTCTTCGCGAGGAAGGCGTGCTCCCTCGTCTGGCCGCCCGGGTTCGTGCCGGCCTCGTACTCGCCCCTCTTTGCGGAGATGAAGAGGACCGCGCCGTCGGCCTGGCTGGCCCCGGTGACCATGTTCTTGACGAAGTCCCTGTGGCCTGGGGCGTCGATGACGGTGTAGAAGTACTTCGGCGTCTCGAACTTGTAGAATGCAAGGTCTATGGTCAGACCCCTCTCGCGCTCCTCCTTGAGCCTGTCCAGGACCCATGCGTACTTGAAGGACTCCTTCCCCATGGCCTTCGCCTCGGCCTCGAAGTCCTTGATCTGTTTCTCGCTGACGGCTCCGGCGTCGTAGAAGAGATGGCCTATGCTGGTGCTCTTTCCGTGATCCACGTGGCCGATGATGATCAGGTTGAGGTGTGGCTTTTCTTTACCACTCATTTTCTGAATCTCCTACACACAAAAGCACAGAATGCCATTTAAAAAGTTTAGGTTTATGCCCAAAAATGGCGTACGCCCAAAGATATCGTTTCTTTGTCGTCGTTCCGGGTTCGTCAACCAGGATGATTCGTGATGCGCAAAGTTTAAACATGGCACCGCGGACGCCTTAGCGGAGAATCGCATGGCCAACGGCATGTACGCCGCGCGCAGGCTGAACAAGATCCGCAGGAGAATGCGCCTCAAGAGCAAGGACTACGTGCTCCGACTCAAGCGGAGGACGGACAAGAAGGGGCTGCTCGAGGGCGCCCCCATGGGCCGGGGGATCGTACTGCAGAAGGTGGGCGTCGAGTCGAAGCAGCCTAACTCGGCGATCAGGAAGTGCGTCAGGGTTCAGCTCATAAAGAACGGCCGCCTCGTCACGGCCTTCCTGCCAGGCGACGGCGCCCTGAACTACGTCGACGAGCACGACGAGGTCATGCTCGAGGGCATCAGCGGCCCGAGGTCGAGGTCTATGGGCGACATCCCGGGCGTACGCTACAAGGTGAGCGCGGTGAACGGCGTGCCCCTCGAGCGCCTTGTCCTGGGCAAGGTCAAGAAGCCGATGCGCTGAAATAACGCTAAACCATATAGAACACTTTCGCCTAACCCGCTGGTTGAAAAACCTGCTTTTAATTTAAATTTTAGCCCTTAACCGACGCCAGTTGGAGAAAGTCGGTACGGACCAAGGGCCGCGAGATTGATGGTGAAAAATCGTTGTTCCGCCTACAAGGAACAAGGAGTTATCCGCATGAGAGCTGTCTTCACCGAGGGGGATAGGGGGCTGCTGGAGAGGTGGCTGGAGAACAGGGCGGAGACCGGCGAGACCCGGAAGCTGTTCACGCAGTTCAGGAGGAGCGGGCCCCTACTTCGCTCGGATTTACGGCTGATGAGCAGGGCGATCAGGGAGCTCCAAGAAGGATAGACGATGGAGGGGAAGGGCCACAGGCGGCAGCGAGCTAGGCTCAACCTCACTGGCGCCGAGTCCGTATTGAGTCGGACAAAAAGCAGTGGAGCTCAAAAGGCGTCCTGGTTTAACTCTTTCTCAGGAATAATTATCATACGGATCTACAGTCAATGACTTGAAGGCCCGCATGAAAGCCGGTTCTGGATAATTGCTCTCGGTATATGACCAGCACAAAAAAGCCCCGATACACGTCTCGAGGCCCATCGCATGGGGCAATTTGATAAACATCTTAAAGTAAATGTTAATTAAATGTCAACAATCCACGTCGTGCTGGCCATAGGACTAATTGTCCTGATGGCCGCCGGCACATATTTCCTCATAAGGCTATGGTACGAGAGCCGAGAATAACGAAAAAAGCCGCAACTCAAAAACGACTTTATCGTGCAACCATTTGCCAAATCTGACCCGCGGTCACAAAGCCTTTTATTTGGGTACCTTTATCTGCATCTCTGATTCGCTGGAAGAAGTGGTAGGATGAGCCACAGCCAAGAGGTGGAGAGCGCCGAGGCCCCGAAGCTGTTCGGGGAGTGGGGTTTCGAGGGGATCGCGGTCAGGGACATGGGGCTCCAGAGGTACCTCAACCTGAACCCCATCTATATGCCGCACTCCGGCGGAAGACACGAGGCCCGCAGGTTCAGGAAGTCTGAGATGAACGTGGTCGAGCGGCTCATCAACTGCCTCATGCGCCCCGGTAGGAGCGGCGGGGACAAGACCAGGATCGTGAGCGTCGTAAGGAACGCCTTCAAGATAGTCAACCTCAGGACCGGCCGCAACCCGATCGAGATCCTCGTCAGGGCAATCGAGAACGCTGCTCCGAACGAGGACACGACCAGGATCGGCTACGGCGGCGTCGTCTACAGGCTCGCCGTCGACATCTCCCCCCAGAGGAGGATCGACCTAGCCATCAGGTACATCGTGAGGGGAGCGAAGGAGGCCTCTTTCAGCAACCGGAGGACCCTCGAGGAGAACCTCGCAGACGGGCTCATCGGGGCGGCGAACAACGACGGAAACGCGTTTGCCATCCGCCGTAAGCTGGAGGTCGAGAGGGTAGCCCTTTCCTCAAGGTAACCCCGGTCAGGGGAAACCGTCCTAAAACAGGCCTCCGGCGAGGAAGCCGAGTAGCCCGCTCATCATCATCGGCAGAACCCTGTTCTTCACCCTTCTGCTGTTCTCACGGCTTGGGTCCCGGACGAGCGAGGCGGAGAGGTAGATCAACCCGAGGTCCGTCAAGGCAACGAAGGGCACGTACAACATCGAGACCAAGTTTAGGTAGGGTGGAAGAAGAGAGAGGGCGACTGCAGATAGATAAAACAAGGCCGATAGCTGTGCTGCAGGCTTCGCACCCTTAGACACAGCGATCGTCCTGACACCGGCTGACCTGTCGCCCTCTACATCGACGATGCCCTTCGTCACCTCCCTGCCGGTGTTGGCCATAAACGCGATGAGAGAGAAGATCAGAGGGGAGCCGATGGATGCCCCGCCCGCCATAAACCCTCCGTACACAAATGGAATTGATACACAGGCACTGACCATCAGGCTTCCCGGAAGACCCGTCCTCTTCCCCCTAATGGAGTAGCCCATCATTGCCAACCACGCCAGCACAGCAATGGCCAGATTGGCTGGGCCTATCATCCATGAAGCGCCCAGGCCGACCGCGCCCAGGATCGACGAGGCTATCAAGGCTTCCTTTGGCTTCACGGCGCCGCTCGGTATTGGCCTCCTCGGCTCGTTGATCGCGTCTATCTCCCTGTCGTAGTAGTCGTTTATCGCCATTGAGCTGCCCGTGAGCGTGAACCCGGTTACGAAGGCGAGTAAAAGGCCAAGGGGCGATCGGAGAATACCCACGCCGCCTCCTATCACGGCTCCGACTATCACGGCGAAACCTACCATGACGCAGTTAATGGGGCGCATGAGGCGTAGAAGGGCCACTGGGTCACCCATTTTGACACCGCATCATTTGAGACGAGAGATATTAAGCCTGTCGGAGAGAACCTTTCAAGCTCACATGGGATGATGAAATTAATGTTGTTCTTACCCCATCACACGATTTAGTTAGTTTTATTTTCAGATGCATCATAACACCTTATCGGTGGGCGCGGTATGAGGTTGAAGGCGTTCTCAATCAGGCAGAGGGGGGGCCTCGAGGACGTTAAGGTGTACGTCTCCACGATCTCCGCAATCGAGCTCATGGAGCGCTGCTCCATCGACCGCTGGACGATCGACAACACCAAGGGGTACCAGCGCATCCCGGAGGAGAAGCGATTCAGCGAGGGGAAGGGGTCCATCGTGAGGTACCTTATGAAGGAGATCGGCTGCTTCCCGACGTCGGTGCTGCTCAACGTCCGGGGGGAGTTGGAGTTTGAGGAGAGTGAAGACCTCGGATGGTGCGTCCTGGGTGACCTCGACATCGGCGAGGAGAGGCTCTGGCTCATAGACGGCCAGCACAGGGTGGAGGCGCTGAAGCGGGCAGTTGAGAGGAACGCCGAATTCGAGAGGTACCCGGTCATAGTCTCCATCCTCCAGCTCGCCAAGAGGTTCGACGAACTGATGCTTTTCTACATCGTGAACCGTAGGCAGAGGGGTGTGCCGACCGACCTCGCCTACAGGCACCTTCAGCGGATGATATGGGAGAAGGGGACCGACTGGCTGTACGAGATCGAGGGGCGGAGGGGGGTCCAACTCGGCCTGGCCACCGAGGTCGTAGACTACCTCTGCGAGGACAGGCGTTCACCTTGGTACGGTAGAATCAGGCGTGTCGCCGAGCCGAAGATGGATGACCACATCGTTCAGGACAAGGTGATCATCCGCTCGGTTGCGGACATGCTCAAGGACAGGGTCTTCGAGGGGATGCAGGTGAGCGAGGTAGCCGACCTGCTCATCGACTATTGGAACTCCCTGTCGCACACATTCCCCGCCGCCTTCGAGGACCCACGGCCTTACACGCTGCTTGGGACCCCCGGCATCTTCTCCCTCAACAAGCTCTTCCCATCGATCTACGCCCGCTGTGCAAAGGGCGGAATGATAACGGAGGAAGGGATGAGGGGCGTCCTGGGGCTCCTCCTCAAGGAGACGCCTGACCACCCTGAGCCGGACTTCAGGAGACCTGTGAACATGGACTTCTGGTCAAAGGAGCACGGGCCCCTCATCGCCATCTCGACGGACCCAAGCATCATCGATGACCTATATAGACACCTGCAGACGAAGATCAGGCTCGCGGAGAAGGGTTAAGCCCTCTCCAGCGTTATCCTCTCGCCGCTTCTGACCTTCTTGAAGACAAGGGGGTCGCCGAGGGCCTTGCCCACGATGTTTACCGGGCTCGCCGGCCGAATCTCGTTCCCCTTGCTCATCGGCGTGGGCCCGAAGAAAATGCAGAAAGCATTCCCTGGTGGCCAGTAGCCGAGGTCGCCCTTCTCAACGACCTCCCTCGGGTTCTCGGACTCTTCCTCCACGGGGATGGAGAAGTATATCTCCTCGCCCCACGTGTTGGCCCTCGCCTCGATCGGGAGGGCGTTCCAGATGGCCCTTGAGGTCTTGGGGCTCCCGTCTGAGAGCTCCGCGCTGACCTTCCCAACCGAGGACGTCGATATCGTGATCCTCATGGGGCGATGCCTACTACGCCTTCAATGGCATCGCGATGATCTCGAGTACGGACATCCGCTTCTCAGGATCCGGGTTCGAGAAGTTTGAAGGAGCGGAGGGCTTCACCACCAGCGCCGTGTCGAGCCCGCCCCTGCTCCCTGCGACGGCAACCACGTTCCCCTTGGCAAGTCCCTTCTCGGCAGCTATCGCGGCGACCTCGAGGGCTGCCTTCACACCAGTGCCGAACAGTAGCAGGGCTTCACTCATCTCCCTCCTATCCTGGATGGGCAGGTCAGCCCTCTCCACTGGCGAGACGTTGAGCTTCTTCATGCTCTTCTTGGTCTCATCGTCGTAGGTGAACTCAGTAACGCTCACGACCCCTACGGCACCCTTTACAGCCTCAGCCAGTTTTATGGCCGTCTCCCCCTTCGTGCTCGCCACAACCACTGAGGCCAAACCGCCCTCGCCCACCCTCTCGGCGATGGCCCCGATGAGGTGGGCTGTGCTCTCCGCTCCGGGCTTCAAGTACAGAACCCTTTTCTCAACCTTCATAGACATTCACAGTCTAACACAGCTGGATCTGCTTAAACATTTTACCAATCCGAGGCCGTTGGAATTTCTGGCTTTAGCCACCGCTTTATTTACATCGACCGGTTGATCCATTAGAACTGGGAAAGGATAAATCTCGTCGTTCACGACTTTAGGGGAGGCAAAGGGAATTTGACCCGAGGTCGAGCCACGCTGTACAGAACAATGAAATGCGCCCTTCTGACGGCGCTTGGTATAACGCTAATAATAGCCATGACATTTGATGGCTCAGCTTCCTCAGCCTCCTCGATCAGGGGGGAGGTCGTCGACGACCGAGGCATCCCCATCGCGGGCGCGAAGGTCTCCATCTGGTACAAAATGACTTCAGTCGCCTCCTACGTGACGGGTTCGGATGGGGGGTTCAGCATCGATGCCGAGCCTGGAAAAACCTACGATGTCATCGCCTTCGCCGATGAGGAATCAACGCCTGGAGTGGACTACCTGCCAGCCCGCATCGAGGCCGGGCCATCAGACAGCGAAATTGTCTTCATACTCGAGCCGGGCGCCTCCCTCTTCTTTGAGGGCGACGTCCAGTTCGTCGAGTCGGAGGAGCTGCCATCCTCCATTCTCTTCTCGGTCATCGACCCCGTCTCCGGAGAGGTCGTTGAGCGCAACGGGTTTCCTTTGGTATACCCTTCCACGCAGGGGAGTCAACATTATCTAGTAGACATCGAGGCTCAGCACCTGATCGTTCCGGCGAATGAGTCCTTCGAGGTGGGCGTCAACTGCACGGTTCTCATCGGGTCGAACATCAGGACCCGCTACTTCGGGGTCGGCTCAGACGACCTGCCCCTCATCGCACAAGGAGAGAGGGTAAACCTAGACATACGGCCATACTCGATCCAGTTCAACCTTGTCGTCTCGGGTTCCATCCTGGAGGCCGTGGAGAGTAGCCTCGATAGGCTGGAGGGGTTCGGATTCTACACGGCGACGGAAAGGGGGGCGACGGCGGACGCAGAGAGGAAGCTAACTGAGGCCAGCTTTCTACTTGATGAGGGGAAGCTAGTCGACGGCTTCGACGCCTGCAAGAGGGGATTCATAGAGCTAAAGCAGACGCAGGGACGGATAACTGCCATGCTAAGCGACGCATCCTTCTCCGTTTACACGATCATCGTTTTCCTCGCCCTTTCTTCGATCACGATCTCGTTCCTCGTCTCGAACAAGGGCTCAACCAAGGTGTTGGGGGGCATCGTCGTCTACGCCTGCACCCTTGTCGTCCTTTACATCTCCTATCCGGGGAGCATCATGATCCCGCCGGAACGCTTCGCTTTGATAAGCGTCATTTCCATCGTGCTCTCCATAACGGTTGCTGCGGTCTTTCCCCGATTCATGAGGGCGCGCGGCGGGGACGGTCATGTGCCAGTTCGCAACATCGTCGTCCCTATCTTCTCGATGGCGAAGAGGAGCATTAAGCGGAGGCGGCTTCGATTTGCTCTTACGCTCGTCTCAATCACCGTCCTCGTGATGAGCTTCGTCAGCCTCACCTCCTTCTCCGAGGGCTACGGCCTCATTGTCAATCGGTTGACAAGCCGTGCCACACCGATCGAAGCGGTTCTGTTGAGGGTGGCTGGCTACGCCGAAGAGGAGCCAATTTTTCTCTCCCGAAGGGATGTGGAATCGGGCTGGCTGGGGAGGCAGGCCGAGAGCGCCTTCGTCTCCCACAAGGCCGAGAACATCCCAATAAGACGCCCCCTCCACAGTCTAAATGGTGCGACGATATGGGGAGTCCTGGGGTTCGACCCGACCCCAGAGATCCAGGTAACGGGGATAGCCAGCGCCCTCATGGGGGGAGAGCTGCCTTCAGAGGGTGAGATCGCGATCAGCGAGGAGCTCATGGGAGATCTGGGGGTTGAGCTGGGCGAAATCCTCTCGCTCGACGGTTTAGAACTCAGGCTCGTTGGCGTCCTCGACGATCGGGCTTTTACTACGTTGACAGAGCTCGATGGATCATCTTACTTGCCAGGAAAGCTGGTGAACATCGCTCCGGAGGGGGAGATGCCCGAATTTATCCTAGAACAGTGTAGACCATCTGAAGTTGTTGTCCTCCACATTTCCAATGCCCTGAAGATGTCTCTGGTTGGGGTTATCAGATCTGCCATCGCAGTCAAGGATGGATATAACGCCTATACCTTCGCCGAACGGCTCGCCCTGGAGAGAGGCTACTGGGCCTGGTCCGGGTCATCAGAAGGCGTGAAGTTCGCCCGTCTGGGAAGCTACCTAGAGGGCAAGGGGCTGCCCTTGATCGTCCCCTGGGGGATTGTCATCCTGAATGTGGTGGTCACTATGCTGAACTCCATGTACGAGAGGAGGAGGGAAATCCACATACTCTCGTCAGTCGGCCTCAACCCCGCCCAGATCTCAGCGATCTTCGTCGCGGAGGCCACCATCATAGGCGTGACAGCCGGGGGAGTCGGCTACCTCGCCGGCCTCGGTATCTTCAAAGGCATGGCCGCCCTCGGTTTAACCCTCGAGGTGCGGCAGAAGGTCTCCGCCATCTGGAGCATCGCGTCCATAGGGATCGCGATGACGGCAGTGCTCATGGGGGCCTTCGCAGCCCTGAGGAGCTCCGTCATCATAACCCCCTCCCTGATGAGGAGGTGGAGGATAGAGGACGTCTGGAAGTCCATCGGGGAGCCCTACGAGATAATCATCCCAGTCAGACTGCTCCCCGAGGAGACTGAGGGATTCTTCGACTACCTGGTCAGGGAGCTCCGCGGGCTTGAGGGGGATCCGGTCAGGACCACGGCCTCGATAAAGGTCTACGGGGAATCAGGGGGGGCCGAGAGGAGGGTTGAATTCGTCTACAAGGCCGTCGGCGCGATCGGGAGCAACTTCTACACGAAGAACCACCTCCTCGTGGAGAAAAGGGCCGATGGAGCAGTCGTCGTGATTCTGAGGTCCTACGGAGAGATCGGTTGGGTCCACGTGACGGGCTCGATGGTCAGGATGATCGCGATGAGGTGGAGCGTCTCCCAGGGAAAGGCTTCAGAGGCGGGCCAGTGACTGTGCTCGTCATCCCCTCTCGATCTTCTCTATCCTGCCGTCCCTCATCCAGACGATGCGATCGCTCGCCTTTATCATCTTGAGGTCGTGGGTGGCGGCTATCAAGGTCATTCCCCTGGTCTTGTTCAGCCCGTGAAGGAGGTCGATGACCTCCATCCCTGTGTTGAGGTCGAGGTTCCCGGTGGGCTCGTCGGCGAGGATTATGGCCGGGTCGTTGGCCATGGCCCGCGCGATCGCCACCCTCTGCTGCTGCCCGGCCGAGAGCTCTGTCGGCCTGTGGTGAAGCCTCTCCCCTAGGCCCACTGACGTCAGGAGCTTCTCGGCCCTCTCGAGCCCCTCGTCCCTGGGAACGCCGGCGAAGACCGTCGGCAGAGAAACGTTCTCCACGGCCGTCAGCACTGGTATCAGGTTGAAAGTCTGGAAGATGTAACCGATCTTCCTGCACCTCAGCCATGCGAGCTCGTAGGCGTCGAGCTTCGAGATGTCAACGCCGTCGATGTAGACCCTGCCCTTAGTCGGCCTGTCTAGGCCGCCGATCATGTTGAAGAGGGTCGTCTTACCGGATCCGGATGGCCCGACGATGGAAACGTACTCGCTCCTCCCGATCTGGAGGTCGACGCCGTCGAGGGCCTTGATTGTCACCCCTCCAGTCTCGTAGTAGCGGGCCAGGCCTTCGAGCTCTATGATCGTGTCAAAGCTCATAGCTCAGAGCCTCCACGGGGTTTAGCTTGGCGGCCCTGAAGGCTGGGTACAGGGTCGCCACGACGGAGATGAATATCGAGAGCAGGGTCGAGCCTACGAAGAGGAGGAGCACGTCGCTCGCGGGCACCTTGAGTATTGTCCCAAAGCCGATGGTGAAGCCCACCGAGAGAAGCGCCCCGAATATTCCGGCTACGAAACCCGCTATCCCCCCAACGGCACCCTGGACGAGGGACTCGACGAGGAAGAGGAGCAGGATGTGCTCGTCCATGGCCCCGAGGCACTTCATCGTCCCTATCTCCTTGTAACGCTCGTAGACTGCGATGAGCATCGCGTTGGTTATCCCGACGACGGAGACGACCAGGGCCACGAGCATCAGCCAGTACTGGTAAGTCTCTACGCTTAGGCGCGCCCCGCCGGCTAGCGCGTAAGCCCTGTAGAGGGCATCCGTCATCGTGAGAGTCGAGAGGAAGGCGATCCCGAGGGCGATTGAGGCGATGGTGATTGTCGCCCTGTCGATGCGCCGTTTTATGTACCCGACCCCCAGCCAGAGCGCGTCTCTGAATGTGAAATGCACCCTACCTTCAGTCACGCGTCCGCTCATTTAATCGGATCTATCAAATTGTGGGAGATTATGAAGCTTTTCATGCGATCGACGGGCTGAGCCACAGGAATTTGATCGAGAAGGCGGAAAAAACCCTGTCCTCAGCTGCTCTCAGGAACACTCTACTTCCACATTGTCTTGGCTATGGGCTAGTGTGGTTCGTCGTCGTTCCATCCGTTGTCCCAGTCCTCGACGTCGTCCAATGTCTCCTCAAGCTCGTCGTCCTCCCATCCGATGCAGTCGTAGCAGAGCCTGTGCTCAACGTCTCCGCACTCGGCGCAGAACCTCGACTCGCACTCCGAGCACTCGTAGAGTTCGACAACCTCCATCCCGCATATCTCGCAGAAAGGCACTCTAGGCTGTCCCTCGATTTGTAAGGGGGGAAAACTGTTCCTTAATAAAGGTTGTTGACAGCGGACAAAGGCAAAAGGAGAGCCCTAAACCCTCGGCTCAATTTTACAGTGAGCCTTAAAAGCAGACCGTCTCGTAAGCCAATGCCAAGAGCGCGTCCCCTCGATTGACGTCGGATTGCCCTGTACCTGTTTTGGGCCTAAATTGTGTTTAGCGCCCGCTTGACCAGCTCTGTGTCGACGTTCCCTCCGCTGATGACCACGCCGACGACGCGGTCGGAGAATTTATCGGGGTTCTCCATGATCGCCGCTACCCCGACGGCGCCGGACCCTTCGACGACCTGGTGCTGCCTCGAAAGCATCAGCCCCATAGACCTGACTATGGTCTCCTCCTGAACAAGCATGAATTCGTCGACGTAGCGCTGGCACATCTCAAACGTGATGGCGCCCTCCTCGATGCCGCCGTGTAGGCCCTCGGCCACGGACTCCCATAGCTCGATGTCGACGATGCGTCCCTGTCTCACGCTCTCGCACATGACCGGCGACGCCACGGACTGAACGCCGACCACCTCGACTCCTGGGTCGATGGACTTGACGGCGCAACCGACTCCGGAGATGAGGCCCCCGCCCCCCACCGGCACCAAGACGACATCTAGATCCGGCATCGCCTCCATCATCTCAAGGCCGACTGTCCCCTGCCCAGCGACGACGTCGAGGTCGTTGTAGCCCGAGATGAAGGGCTTGCCCTCTTCCCTCTCGATCCGCCTGGCGAGCCTCTCCGCCTCCATGTACTCATCACCGCGGACCACAAGCTCGACGCCGAAGCGCCTAATCGCTTCCAGCTTTACCTTCGGCGTGTTCGATGGCACCACGATGGTCGCCACGATCCCCAGCATCCTGGCCGCGTAGCCGACGCCCTGGGCATGGTTCCCAGACGAGGCGGCGACGATCCCCCTTCCCCTCTCCTCTTCCGAGAGCTGGAGGAGCTTGTTCAGGGCACCCCTCGCCTTGAAGGAGCCCGTGATCTGCTGGTTCTCGAGCTTCAGCCATATCTCGCCGCCGGAGTGGTCGCTCAGGAAGGGGGAGCGCTCGAGGGGGGTCTCCCTTATCAGCCTCCCGATGCGGCGGCGGACGGAGTAGAAGTCCTTGAGTTCCATTGCATACCATCCTCAACCCTTACAGGCTTATTTATCTAAGCACGCAAAACCCGATCATACTAGGAATAGGTCAGCTAGAACAAAGGTAGACGACAACTTACCAGACGGCCTTTCTAATCCCTGAGGATGATGGACCTCCAATTCACTATTCTAATAAATACAAAGTAGCGACTCGGTGTCGAATATGACTCGTGAAGCTTTAGCCAACACGACCATCCAGAATAAAACTGCGGAGCATAGCATGGAAAGGGCTCAGGCGCCGGATGTGATGAAGGTAACGATCGCCATCCCTAGAGAATGCCCCGAATGTGGCTTCGGGAACTTCAACGTCTGGGGCACGAAAATGAACGGAATGATAAGCATCGTCGTCAAGTGCATGAGGTGCGGCAAATAGCAGCCTGAGGTCCGATGGTTATTGCGATATATTGGAGACCCCTCTTCATCCTGAGTACAAGGTTTTGTTTTCCTCTACATTTTCAGTGGTAGTCTTTTTTACTCAATAGATAATTGCCTAAATGTGTTCACGATAGGGGATTGTACCATTGAAGCGGGTGATAATCGACACTGACCCGGGCGTTGATGACGCCCTCGCACTGATGCTCGCCTTCGGATCTCCCGAGCTGAGGGTCGAGGCCCTGACCGCAGTCGTTGGCAACGTGAGTCTCAGGCTGACCGTCCAGAACTCCCTCAAGATGCTGGAGTTCCTCGGGGTCTCCGGCGTCCCCGTCGCAGCCGGTGCGGTGAAGCCGCTCATCCGCGAAGCCTCTGATGCATCTAGCATCCACGGGGGTACGGGCATGGGCGAGGCCCTGCTCCCAGAGCCGAGGACGGCCCCCGACTCGAGGGCAGCCGCCCAACTCATCGTCGAGAAGGCCGAGGAGCTTGGAAGGGAGCTCACGATCGTCGCCATCGGGCCGCTGACGAACATCGCCTCCGCGATCCTCGCGCGTCCCCAGATTGTAGACAAGATCGCAGGACTGGTGATTATGGGGGGCGCTTACAACCTGACGCCCTACGGCCACGGGAACGTAAATGCTGTTGCGGAGTTCAACGTCTGGCACGACCCGGAGGCGGCGAAGATCGTGTTCAACTCCGGGATCCCGATCAAGGCTGTTGGTCTAGACGTCACAATGGACCCGGCGAACCGCCTGTCTAGGGAGTTGTTCGAGACAGTAGATGAGTTTGGGACCAGAAGGGCCAAGTTTGTCTCCGACCTGTGCAGGGATCTCGTCAGAAGGCGCGGAAGCATCAGCCTCCATGATCCCTTGACCGTTGCGGCGACCGTCGACCCCAGCATCGTGGACACTGGGAGGTTCAAGGTGGATGTCGAGACCGCCGGTGAGCTGACCAGGGGGATGACGCTCGTTGATAGGAGACATTCGCGTCCGGTAACTGGAAGTGAGGCCAATGTCGAGGTCTGCATCTCAGTCGACAGCGGAAGGTTCCTGGAGATGTTCATGGAGAGGGTCGTCAAGGGGGTGAGATGATCGTGGCGGAGCTCGTTTGCTGCGGCGCGATAAACTGGGACATCAACCTCTTCTCCGAGAGGCTTCCCCGAACTGGTGAGGAAGTTACTGTCCACGAGATTCGGAGGGTCTCCGGCGGGACGGCGGCGAACGTGGCGGTCGCGGCGGCGCGGATCCTCGGCCCAGGCAGGGTCGCCTTCATCGGCGCCCTCGGTGACGACGACATCGCGGAGAGGCAGCTGGACATCCTCGAGGGGGAAGGGGTTGACGCCTCTGGGGTGGTTAGGGCAAAGGGCTTGGAGTCGGGTCAGGCCTACATAACTATAGGCTCCAGGGGGGAGAACGAGATCCACACGTACTTTGGGGCGAACATGCGCCTTACCCGCCAGAGACTCGAGGAGCCGGCTAGGCTGAGTCTGATCAGGGGGGCGAGGGTCGCCGTCCTCATGGACCCTCCCCTCGAGGCGGCCGAGGGCTTCGCTGGGCTCTGCAGGGCTAACGACGTGACGGTGCTGTGGGACCCCGGGGTCTACGCCGAGCTCGGAGTCGAGGCGCTCTCCCACGTCATGAAAGACGTCGACTACTTCATCCTAAACCACCTCGAGTTCGAGAACCTCCTAGGAACATCCGACCCCGAGCAGGTCGGAAGGCTGCTGTCGGCGGAGAAAAGGGGTATCAAGGCCATCATAAAGAGGGGCGGCGACGGGTGCACGCTGTGTGGAGGCGGCAAGGGGGCGACGATCCACATCGGCGCCGTCCCCCTTGAGCGCCTTGGCCTTCAGGTCGTGAACACCGTCGGGTGCGGCGACGCCTTCATCGGCGCCTTCGCCGCTGCAAAAGTGGAGGGGATGAGCGACATCGACGCCCTACGAAGGGGGTGTGCCGCCGGCTCTTTCAAGGCGACCAGGATGGAGACGCGGGGCGGGCCAACGGAGGAGGAGCTCGAGGAGATGTTGAGGAGATGGGAGGAACTCTAGGGCAACTAGATCCCTCTGAGGGCACCGATCCAGTTATTAATGTGATGATTTCAGACTTCTGGTCGTGTCGTGATGGCCCGCGGTTCTAGGAGGGTCAACCAGTTCCTCGCGGAGAGGGGAATAGACGCTCAAATAGTCACCCTGTCCGATTCCACCAGGACGTCTCAGATGGCCGCGGACGCACTTGGTTGCAGCGTCGCCCAGATAGCCAAATCTATTGTATTCATAGGTACGCGTCCCGTCGTGGTTGTTGTTTCAGGGGACATGAGGGTGGACCAGAGGAAGCTCTCCCTCCTGCTGGAGGAGGAGGTCGAGATCGCCGACGCGGATACCGTTAGGAGAGGCACCGGCTACGTCATCGGTGGCGTGCCGCCGTTCCCCCACGAAGAGGGCGTGAGGGTCGTGCTTGACGCATCCCTCGCCAGGTTCAAAGAGGTCTGGACGGCGGCGGGGACCCCCAACTCTGTGATGAAGATCGGTGTCGATGCGCTGAGAGGCCAGCTGGGAGGCGAGTTCGTGGACGTGTCAAAGCAGATGTCGAAGCAGAAGTAAAAACTAGATATAGCGAGGCTGGCTAGGAGAGAATCAATGTCCAATTGATTTTTCTCCAAATCGTTTGAGGCCATGAGTGAATCGTCGTAAGATGAAGAAATAGAGCGCAATCGCCTACGCCATGCGGTTTGCTAAATAATTTTAAGAACTTATACAGAATCATCGTCGTGACGGCGCCTGTCATGAGCGGGGAAGCAAGGACTGTGTACTTCGAGAGGCCTGGTCGGGAGAACACCGATGAGGCCCTCCGGCTCGCGAAGGAGAGGGCCGAAGCCCTCGGGATCAGGAATATCGTCGTCGCATCCTACACCGGGGAGACAGGGGCTAAAGCCTCGAAGGTTTTCAAGGGTTACAACTTGTTCGTGGCGGCGGGCGTCGTCGGCTTCTCTGAGCCCAACGTGCATCGCATGACGCCCGAGAACAGGGAGACAATAGAGGAGAATGGGGGGAGGGTATTCTTCGCGACCCACGCCTTCGGGACGCTAGGCAGGGCCGTGCACAGGAAGTTCGGCGCTATTCAGGTAGACGAGATAATAGCCAACGTCCTGCGGCTCTTCGGGCAGGGAGTGAAGGTCGGGTGCGAGATCGCCTGTATGGCCGCAGACGCGGGGCTCATCAGGACAGACGAGGAGGCGATCGCGATAGGGGGAACCGGAGTAGGGGCAGACACGGCCATCGTCGTAAAACCCAGCAACACCCACACCTTCTTCGACATGCATGTACTCGAGATAATCTGCAAGCCCCGGTGACGGGGCAAGAACCCACCATGCCTTATGGGACTACAGGAACCCTGTTCTAATCGAGCCGGGCGCTTTACTGCTGGCTTGCGGACTCGACATTGCACTCGGTTACGTAATGGGATAGAGACGTGAAAACCGAGAAGCTGACCGTCGTACCAATGTCGTCGACCTGTACGCTGTCTGGCCCCTTGATGTAGATCAGGAGCTCTCCACCGGATACGAGGGGAATGTCGGATGTGGCCTGAGAGTAAGCGTGGCCGTCGATTGATACGCTGCTGCCCGTTAGCCTCGCATAGCTCGTGACGTTCAGGTCACCGGTGATCGAGGTACCCCGCGGTATCCTATAGTAGTATACGTTGGACCAGCTCGACTCGACCGTCCTGACCTCGATCTTGTCGATCAGGATGTCCCTGCCGCCGAGGTTCTGGACCTTTAGGGCCGCGACAGCCCCGGTGCTGTTCACCCAGATCTCCTCCTTGTAGAGACGGACCTCCTCGGTCTGCAGCCGCGTCGAGATGACGTTCACCGAGTAGTAGACCATCACGCCGGACAAAAGGACAGAGACCACAAGCAGGATCAGTGTGGTGACGACCTGGGAGAGACCCCTTCCACTCTCGGTCCTATCGACCAGGAACAAGAGACCTCGACCAGTCATCCATATTTTAGGCTCATATTGGTATGTATGCCCTGATTACCGACACACAATATAGGTTAGGTATACAGAACAGTGGTCTATGAACGATGGGTTCGTTTTAAGCTTGTTTTAATAAAATTGCATCCTTTGCGAACCTGATAGATTTTGTACTCCCAGGCAAACAGTTGATCTCGATAAGACTTCAGTTACTGATTCTTATGGGGTATGCACCGTACCTTCTCCCCGTTTCCACCATAGCCAAGCAGTTCTCCATCTTGACCCCTGCGGCCCATGAGTTGCTGGAGGACAGTATGTGGCCCCCGCCTGGAGAAGCCCTTTTTATGCAGTTTTTTACCTCGTCCACCACCTCTCTCCTGCTCTTTCTGGCTAGGTTGTCCACCGAGACGTTGCCGATGAGTACCAGTTCCTTGCCATATTCATCCTTTACCTTCCCTATGTCCACGCCCGCCGATGGGTCGAGGGAGTGGAGCCCATCGACTATCTTGGCGAGGTCATTCAGTAGCGGATTGATGTTACCATCCGTGTGTTTGATGAACTTGACCCCCTCTTTGTGGGATGTCTCGGCCTGCCTTCGCAGATGGGGAAAGACGACGTCCCTGAAGAAGGCCGTGGGGACCATGGGGCCCTTTGCCTCACAGTAATCGCCGCCGCTTATGATGAGGTCCACCCCTACCTCTGCCACGTGCTTTATGACGCCGATATTGAAGTCGGCAATCTGTTTGATGGCCCTCTTGATGAAGTCCGGCTCGCGATGCATCCAAAGAACAAACTTCATGGGGGTAAATATCTCCCATGCGTGGGCGAAGGGGTCCCTTATGAACGTAGCCAGAGCCATCCCTCCGCCTATCTCCTCCTTGGCGTGCTCCAGGGCGAAGGTCCAACCCGGCGCATCGGGGTCTGGCAGCTCAAATTCCTCGAAGTCCTCGGGTTTGGCGAAGATCGTGGAGTACGGGACCCAGGCCTTCGTCCACTTGTCGAGCTTCAGGATCCTCCCCCATAGGTCGACGATTGTGCCGTCTGGGTTCGTGTGTGGTCTCCAGTCCTCGGGCGTGGAGAGATCTATGGAGAACATGTCGAAGCCGATCTTCCTGTAGCACTTCAGCTTGAGGTCTACCCTTCTCCTCTCCATGCCCCTATCGGTGATGATGGGGGTCTGCAGCGAAACGGCGGCCGGGAAGGTCTCCCCCGTGATGGCCTCCATGAGGGGGATGTCGATGTCAACCTCCGTGATCGGCACCCTGTCGGGCTCCGCGATCTCCAGGGTTTTGAGCACCCTGTCCCTGCTATTCAGGCCCCTCGCCTCCCATGGCCAGTCAGCTCACTGACGGCTTTAATGGCCTTCACTGAGTCCTCCGCGTACCCATCGGCCCGTATCTCCTCCGCGAACTCCCTGGAGATCGGCCTTCCCCCAACGATCACCTTTACCTTTTTTCTCAGGCCGCTCCTTTCCAGGGCTTCAACTACGGCCTTCATCTCCTCCATCGTCGACGTCAGGAGGGCCGATAGACCAAGTACGGCGGGCTTCTTCTCCCTAACAGCCTCCACAAACCTCTC